>NZ_JBFAIC010000198.1:0-1024 GCF_040654515.1 Dactylosporangium sp. NPDC050688 | reverse complement strand
AGTGCAAGGGCCTCCGGGCCGCGCCGGCTGACCAGCACGATCCTGGCCGCACCCTCCGCGGCGAGCCACCTCGCGACATGCCCACCGAGGGCACCGGTGCCGCCGGTCACCAGCACCGTGCCCGACGGCGTCCACCCGGTGGTCACCGTGGCCCGGATGAGGCGCCGCCCGTGAGCGATGCCGCCGCGGAACATCACCTGGTCCTCGACACCACCGAGCACCGCCGGCAGCAACGCCGGGTCAGCGTCAGCGAGGTCGATCAGGCCGCCCCAACGGTCCGGATGCTCCAACGCGACGACCCGGCCGAGACCCCAGATCGCACGCTGCACCGGGTCGGTGGCGGCGCCCCGGGTCACACACCACAGCGGCGCGTCGACGCCCGCGTCGCCGAGGGTCTGCACGATGTTGAGGGCGTCTGCGGCGTCGGCGGGTAGCGCCACGACACCGGCGAACGAGCCCTCCCGCAAGCGACCCTCACGGACCGGCGCGGTGACCGTGTCAGCACCCGCCGCCGCCAGCGCCGCGACGAGTTCCTCGGACGCGTGGCCGACCACGAGCCACGTACCGGTGAGCGCGGCATCGCGGCGGGGCAGCGGCGTCCAGGCCTCCCGGTAGAGCCACCCGTCCACAGTGGACGTGGCCGGGGCGGGGGTGCCGGCGTCGAGCCAGTACCGCTGCCGCTGGAACGGGTACGTGGGCAGGTCGACGCGCTGCCCACCGGCGAGCAGCGACGTCCAGTCCGGGGACCAGCCTTCGATATGGGCCCGGGCCACGGCGGTCATCAGGGTGAGCGGCTCGTCGCGTCCCTTGCGCATCGCGGGAATCCCGTCGACCAGCGCGGAAAGGACCCCGTCCGGGCCGACCTCGAGGAACTTCGTCACGCCCTTGACACGGAGCGCGTCGACGGCATCCGCGAACCGGACTGCACTCCGCACCTGGTCCAACCAGTAGCTCAGGTCCGTCACGTCGCCGGTGGACGTGGTGGCGATCGGGATGGCCGGCGGGTGGAACGTCACTGTCGACA
>NZ_JBFAIC010000197.1:0-1033 GCF_040654515.1 Dactylosporangium sp. NPDC050688 | reverse complement strand
ACGCCGGCGTCGGGCTTGCCGAAGTGCTCGCGCAGCCCAGGCCACAGCCGGGTGCGCTTGCCGTCGGTGTACTCGTAGAACCCGGCGCCGCCGGAGCGCCCCGGCCGGCCGAACTCGTCGATCATCCGGTCGATCAGCGCATCGGCGGGTGTGGGGGTCCACGCGTCGCCGTACGCGAGCCGGATCTTGCGCGGCAGGGTCAGGGTCAGCTCGTCCATGAGGGCGAGGACCGCGGCGGGGTACCCCGCCTGCAGGCTGGCCTGCTCGATCGACGGCGCGGCGACGCCCTCGGCGAGCATGAGCAGGCCCTCGCCGGTGAACGTGCCGATGACCCGGCTGGTGAAGAACCCGCGGCTGTCGTTGACCACGATCGGGGTCTTCTTCAGCTGCCGTACCACGCCCAGGGCCCGGTCCAGCGCCGCGTCCGACGTGGCGGCGCCCTTGATCACCTCGACCAGCGGCATCTTGTCCACGGGTGAGAAGAAGTGCAGCCCGACGAAGTCCTGCTGGCGGGTCACACCGTCGGCGAGCAGCGAGATCGGCAGCGTCGAGGTGTTGGAGCACAGCAGCGCGTCCGGCGCGACGACGTCCTGGATCTCGGCGAACACCTTGTGCTTCAGGGCCGGGTCCTCGAACACAGCCTCGATGACCAGGTCGCAGCCGGCGAGGTCGGACGGGTCGGCGGTCGGGGTGATCCTGCCGAGGATCTCCTCCGCGGGCAGGAACGGCTTCTTGGCCAGCACCTTCACCGAGTACTGCTTGCCGCGTTCGGCGGCCTCGAGCGTGACGTCCTTGAGCAGCACCTGCATGCCGGCCTTGGCGCACACGTACGCGATCGCCGCACCCATCATCCCGGCGCCGAGGACGGCGACCTTGGTGAACGGTGCCGCGTTCGTGCCGCGGGCGTTGGCCTTCTGCAGGTCGAAGAAGAACGCCTTGATCATGTTCTTCGCGACCTGTCCGGTGGCCAGCTCGGTGAAGTAGCGGGCCTCGATGTCGAACGCGGTGTCCAGGTCGACCTGGGCGCCTTCGA
>NZ_JBFAIC010000196.1:0-1048 GCF_040654515.1 Dactylosporangium sp. NPDC050688 | reverse complement strand
ACGCCGGCGTCGGGCTTGCCGAAGTGCTCGCGCAGCCCAGGCCACAGCCGGGTGCGCTTGCCGTCGGTGTACTCGTAGAACCCGGCGCCGCCGGACCGGCCGGGCCGCTCGAACTCGTCGATCATCCGGTCGATGACCGCGTCGGCCGGGTGCGGGGTCCAGGTGCCGCCGCCGGCGGTGACCGCGGCGGCCGTCTCCCGCCGGATCTTGCGCGGCAGGGTCAGGGTCAGCTCGTCCATGAGCTGCAGCACCGGCGCCGGGTAGCCGGCCTGGGCGCTGGCCTGCTCGATCGACGGCGCGGCGATGCCCTCGGCGAGCATCGCGACCCCCTCGTTGGTGAACGTGCCGATGACCCGGCTGGTGAAGAACCCGCGGCTGTCGTTGACCACGATCGGGGTCTTGCGCAGCTGCCGCACGACGCCGAGGGCGCGCTGCACGGCCTCCTCCGACGTGGTCGCACCGCGGATGACCTCGACCAGCGGCATCTTGTCCACGGGGGAGAAGAAGTGCAGCCCGACGAAGTCCTGCTGGCGGGTCACGCCGTCGGCGAGCTCGGTGATGGGCAGCGTCGAGGTGTTGGAGCACAGCAGCGCGTCCGGCGCGACGACGTTCTCGATCTCGGCGAACACCTTGTGCTTGAGCGCCGGGTCCTCGAACACGGCCTCGATGACCAGGTCGCAGCCGGCGAGGTCGGCCGGGTCGGCGGTCGGGGTGATCCGCTCCAGCAGGTCCGGCCCGCCGCGGCCCTTGGCGACCAGCCGCTCCGAGTACAGCTTGCCGCGCTGGGCGGCCTCGAGCGTGACGTCCTTGAGCAGCACCCGCATCCCGGCGCGCGCGCACACGTAGGCGATCCCGGCGCCCATCATGCCGGCGCCGAGCACCGCCACGGTCGTGAACGGCGCGGCGGAGGAGCCGCGGGCATTGGCCGCCTGCAGGTCGAAGAAGAACGCCTGGATCATGTTCTTCGCGACCTGTCCGGTGGCCAGCTCGGTGAAGTAGCGGGCCTCGATGTCGAACGCGGTGTCCAGGTCGACCTGGGCGCCTTCGA
>NZ_JBFAIC010000195.1:0-1058 GCF_040654515.1 Dactylosporangium sp. NPDC050688 | reverse complement strand
GGCAGGTCGGGGATCGACTGCGGGTCCAGCTTGAACGCCGTGTACGACTTGGGCCGCCCCTGCTCGCCGCGCTGGAAGAACGAGGTGCGCAGGGTGGCCTGGATGACGTGCAGGAAGGAACGCAGGATGCGGTCCTGGTCGAGGCTGGTCACCGTGTCGAGGTCCTCGTTGATCGCCGCGGCCATCTCCTTCGACCACTCCGACCGTGCCGTCTCGGACAACTGCAGCCGCAGGTCGAAGCGGGCCGTGAACAGGTCCACGAGCTTGGAGGCGATCGCCGGGTACTGCAGGAGCGTGGTCTCCATGTAGTCCTGCGAGAACACTGTGCCGGCCTGGCGCAGGTACTTGGCGTAGGCGCGCAGCACGACGACCTCGCGCCAGGTGAGGCCGGCCTTCAGCGCCAGGGCGTTGAACCCGTCGACCTCGGCCTCACCGTGCCAGGTGGCGGAGAACGCATTCTCCAGGTGCGGCCGCACCTCGGTGATCGTCCGCGCGTCGGGCGGCAGCTGCAGCCCGAAGTCGTAGAGGTAGACGGTACCGTCGGGGCGGACGATCTCGTAGGGCCGCTCGTCGGTGACCCGCACGCCGAGCGAGTGCAGCACCGGCAGCACGGCGGAGAGGATCATCGGCCTGCCGTACCGCAGCACCTTGAACCGGATGTCGCTCTTGGCCTGGTGGCGCCGGTGGACGTGCATGACGAGCTGGCCCGGCTCGTCGAGCAGCTCCAGCTTGGCGACGTCCTGCACCGCCTCATACGGCGTGTGCTCGTTCTTGTAGGTGTCCGACAGCGCGCCGCCATACCGCTGGTAGAGCAGCTTGGCCTGGTGCTCGTCGTCGAGGTTGCGCTCCAGCACCAGCCGGAAGTCGTCGTCCCACAGCCGGGTGGCGTTGGAGAGCCGCTCGGTGAGACGGGGGACGTTGATGTCGCCGGGCGGGTTGCCGGGCTCGGTGCGCACGATGAGATGCACCCGCGCGAACTTCGACTCGCTGACCCGGGTGGTGTAGTCCACACCGATGCCGTTGAGCTCGGCGAGCAGGATCTGCTGGATGCGCAGCCG
>NZ_JBFAIC010000194.1:0-1069 GCF_040654515.1 Dactylosporangium sp. NPDC050688 | reverse complement strand
AAAGATCACGCGATGACCGCGCCTGCGTCCAGCCCCCAGACGGGCCGTCCGCCGATCACGCCAACCGCGTTACACCACTATCAGGGACGCCACTCGACGGCCGGTAGGGCGAAGCCCTGGAGACCTTCCAGACCTGACCGGGCCCGCACGACGGATGCCGTGCGGGCCCCGGCCGGGTCAACGCGCGAGCCATGAGCAGGTTGTCCTTGGTGGTTGTGGCCGCGGTAACACGAAGGAACTTCGATCAAGTTGTCACAAGCCGCGAGGCTGCCCTGTCTTGGTCGTTGTCGGGACAACAACGGGCCGGGTGCAAGTGTGCCGGTGGAGGCGAGCCGGTGGTTCTGCGGGGTCGGAGCGGGGCGCCGCCGCGTTCTGCAGGTCATGACGAAGGTGGTGACGGTGGATCAGGGACGCTACCGCTCAGGGCACGGGAAGAACGCCAGGCTGCTTGGGCGGGGACCGGAGCGTGCCGTCCTCGATCAGATGATCGCGGCAGTCCGCACGGGGCAGAGCCGCGTGCTCCTGGTGCACGGCACCCCAGGAGTCGGAAAATCGGCGTTGCTCGAGTACACGGAGGATTTGGCGACGGGCATGCGCGTGCTGCGCGCCGCCGGGGTCGAGTCGGAGATGGAGTTGGCGTTCGCCACATTGCATCAGTTGTGCGCACCGCTGCTGGATCGGTTGCATGACCTTCCCGCGCCGCAGAGCACCGCGCTCGAGACGGTGTTCGGGATGCGAGAGGGGAACCCACCCGAACGCTTCCTGGTCGCACTGGCGGTGCTCAGTCTCCTGTCGGACGCCGCAGAGGGACATCCCCTGCTCTGCATGATCGACGACGCGCAGTGGATGGACCGGGCCTCGGCGCAGGTCCTCGGCTTCGTCGCCCGGCGGCTGCTGGCGGAGTCGGTCACGCTCGTCTTCGGCGCCCGCGAGCGGCCTCAGGACCTGCTCGGACTCCCCGAACTGGAGATCACTGTCGGCGCTCACGTAATTCCCCAGCTGTAGCGGTCTGCCGCTCACGTAATTCCTCACCCTGGTCGCTCACGTAATTCCCCATGGGGATGACGAG
>NZ_JBFAIC010000193.1:0-1098 GCF_040654515.1 Dactylosporangium sp. NPDC050688 | reverse complement strand
CGGCGCCCCACCGCAGGCGCGCCTGGGACAGCGACTGGAAGTAGGCGTGGATCGAGATGGAGAAGGCCCCGGAGTCGCCCATGTACATCGGAAGCTTGGGCGTGGGTGAGATGTGTGCGGCGTCGTTGAGCTCGACCGTGAGGGGCGGGTCCAGCCGGCCGTTGGGCGACATGTTGGCGGTGGAGCGGGCCACGATGAGCAGGTCCTCGACCATCGCCGTGATGACCGGGGCGATGCCGCCGGACTTGCCTTCCCGGCCCAGGATGTACAGCGTGTTGGGCCCGGACAGGAACGCTTTGATGTCGAAGATGTCGTCCGGGTGGGGCGAGCACTCCCGCAGTACCGTCGGGTCGTTGAAGCAGTCGAACACGACCGTGAGGTGGGCGAAGGCGAGCCCGCGCGTGTGCGGGTCGCCGTTGACCGTCACGGATGTCAGCGCCTCTGCCCAGCCCGGCGCGGCACGGCCGGCGGCGTACTGCCGCTGCAGGATCTCGATCGGCTCCGGGTTCACCTGCTCGTTGGCCCACCGGATGATGTCGGTGAGTGTCCGGCGTTCCAGTGCGGCGGCGTGCAGGTACCCGCGCAGGATGATGAACGCGGCGGTGGTGTCCGGTGTGGCGGTGGTGCCGAACGTCACCGGCGCCCCGGTGGCGTTGAGCATCGCGAGGGCCCGGCTCGCCGCGGACATGCCCGACTCGCAGCCGCGGATCGGGGAGTAGCGCATCCGCTCGGGCCACTGGGTCATGCCGTTGGGGTCGAAGACGTAGACGTTGCCCTTCTGCGCCCGCATCGCGTAGGTGTTGAGGAAGATGTCGATGCGTGCGGACGTGACGATGACCGGTCCCGGCGCGTCGATCGTGAACGGCACGCAGAACAGGGCGTCCTTGCCCTGCCGGGGCGGGCCCACGACGACCATGGAGTCCTCGACCGACGTGTACAGGTCCTGCAGCGTCCGGTAGTCGCGGCCGAGGTGATACCCGACCTCGGTGGGGCTGACCCTCGCACGGCCGGCCGTCGACGGCCGGATCGTCGCCGCCTTGCGCAGCACGGCTTTCTTGCCCAGCAGCCGGCTCGCCTCGTACGGCGAGGCGAAGCCCA
>NZ_JBFAIC010000192.1:0-1105 GCF_040654515.1 Dactylosporangium sp. NPDC050688 | reverse complement strand
TGGTCACGTTCCTCCATGGACAGGCGCAGCCCGCGGGCGAGCGCGCCAAGGATCTGCTCGGAGGGATGGGGACCGCGCGGCTGCTCGAGGCGGCTGTAGTAGTCGATCGACATGTCGGAGAGCACCGCGACCTCCTCGCGGCGCAGGCCGTGCGTGCGCCTGCGCCGCCCGCGGGGCAGGCCAACGTCCTCCGGTTGCAGGGCTTCACGACGGGTACGCAGGTACTCGGCCAGCCGGGCGCGGTCCACGATCACACCGCCGCGAACTCGACGCCGGCGAGACGCTGCGAGACGTCCCACAGCCTGGCGGCCGCGGCCTCGTCGCGTGCCGGGCGGTAGAGGTCCAGCTCGGCCGGACCGCCGGTGAACTGGCCGAACCCGTCCGGGCCGTAGAAGTGGCCGCCCTCCGCCTCGGGGCCGGTGGCCGCGTACAGGGCCGGGAGCAGGCCCCGGTCGACGCCCTGGACCAGCACGCCCCAGCTCGCCAGGCGCTTCATGACGGCCTCGATCGGCGAGGGCTTCTCCCGGCCCATGTTGGGGCCGGCGGCATACAGGCCGGTCAGGGTCGTGCCCGGGTGGGCGGCGTTGCTGACGATCCCCCACCCGGCCGCTCGCGAACGCTGGTCGAGCTCGAGCGCGAACATCAAATTCGCGAGTTTCGACTGGTTGTACGCGCGGACCGGCGCGTACGCCCGCTCGCTCTGCAGGTCCTCCCAGTGCAGCTTGGCATGCCGCGCCGCGCTGCTGGACATCGTGGTCACCCGGGCCTCGCCGGCGCTCAGCAGCGGCAGCAGCCGGCCGGTGAGCGCGAAATGCCCGATGTGGTTGGTCCCGAACTGCAGCTCCAGGCCGTCGGCGGTGGTGTGCCGCGTGGCCGGTGTCATCAACCCGGCATTGTTGATCAGGATGTGGATCGGCCGCCCCTCGGCGTTCAGGGTATCCCCCAGCGCCTCCACCGACCGCAGCGAGGCCAGGTCGAGCTCGCGGAGCGACACGTCGGCGCCGGGCACCTCGACGCGGATGCGGCTCAGCGCAGCCTCGCCCTTGGCCTCATCGCGGACCGGCAGGAGGACCTCGGCACCGGCCGCGGCCAGACGGGTCGCCAG
>NZ_JBFAIC010000191.1:0-1128 GCF_040654515.1 Dactylosporangium sp. NPDC050688 | reverse complement strand
CGAGTCGTTCATGGACTCGAAGGCGCAACCACCTGTGGCGAGCTTCTTTGTCGCCGCGTCCCAGGTCAACGTGCCGGCTTCGGGATCGGCGTAGGTGAGGATGTCGCCGAAGGTCCGCAGCGCTGTCCGCACCTGCGCGCTGCGCCAGTTGAGGCGGTCGCCGACCATGTCCTGCCAGCCTTTCACCCCGATGGTGCTGAGTAGCACGTTCTCGAACAGCTCGACGGTGGTGAACGGGTCCTTGCCGCCGAGACACAGGGGGATGGCTCCGGACGCCTTGACCTTCCGCAGGTCGTCCATGAGGGCGGCGAGGGCGTGGTCGCCGGAGGGTGGTGTGACGCCCGCCCGGTTGAGGATCTCGGTGTTGAACCACAGCATGTTGCTGCGATGGGCACCTGTCGGCACCCCGTACGGCTTGCCGCCGTGCATGAGCGAACCCAGGATGGTCGGCTGCATCGTCGCGCGTAGGTTCTCCTCGGCGAAGACCGACGCGACGTCGCGGATGACGCCGCGGTCGGCGTAGCCCTGCACGGACTTGCCCGTGAAGGTCTGCCAGACGTCGGGCGGGTTGCCGTTCTGCAGCCGCTTGGCCAAGGCCACGACCGCCTGTGACCCGGCGCCGCCCGGGACCGCGGCGTTGACGACGTCGACGTTCGGATCCGTCTGGTGCATGGCGGTGAACAGGACGTTCAGCGCGGCAGCCTCCGAGCCGGAGGTCCACCACGACACGACCTCGAGCTGCTTGGTTTCCTTCGTTGGGCTCGTCGGCTTCGGTGAACCGCAGCCGGCCACGGCGAGCACCACGACCGCGACTGCCGCTGCCACGCGGCGCCAGCGGTTCATGCCGTGCTCCCGGTGACGGTGCTCGGCCCGGCACCCCTGGGCAGGACCGGCTCGGTGCTCCCGCGGACGGGCTCGGCCGCGGCCCCGAGGTCGTAGAGAGCGTAGAGCCCGACGACGACGAAACAGACGGCTGGGACGATGAAGGAGATCGCCGCGCTCGTCCGGTCCACGAGCCTGCCCTGTACCACCGGCATGATCGCGCCGCCCACGATGGCCATCACGAGGCCGGCGGCGCCGAACTTGGTCGCCGGACCGAGCCCTTTGAGGGCCACGCCGTAGATCGTC
>NZ_JBFAIC010000190.1:0-1207 GCF_040654515.1 Dactylosporangium sp. NPDC050688 | reverse complement strand
GGGACTGTACAAATAACGGCTGATCGACCGATCAAGGGAGAGACGCCGAGATGACGACCGAGACCCCCATTGAGCAGGAGCCGGCCGCAGTGCCGGTGGCTGGGGCCACGGATGAGCAGTTGATCGCTATGTTGGTCGATCGGGCTCGCGGTGACGGGCTGCAGCTGACCGGTCAGGGTGGTCTGCTGCAGCAGCTGACCAAGCGGGTCCTGGAATCCGCCCTGGATGGTGAGATCACCGACCACGTCGGCTACGACAGGCACGACCCGGCCGGTCGGGGCAGCGGGAACACCCGTAACGGCAGCCGGACCAAGACGGTGCTGACCGATGTCGGGCCGGTCGAGGTGCGGGTGCCGCGGGACGTGGCCGGCACGTTCGAGCCGCAGATCGTGCGCAAGCGGCAGCGGCGGCTGACGGGGGTGGACGATCTGGTGCTGTCGCTGTCGGCGAAAGGGCTGACCCACGGCGAGATCGCCGCGCACTTGGCCGAGGTGTACGGCACCGAGGTGTCGAAGCAGACCATCTCCACCATTACGGACAAGGTGATGGACGGGATGGCCGAGTGGCAGAACCGGCCCCTCGACCGGGTCTATCCGGTGGTGTTCATCGATGCCATCAACGTGAAGATCAGGGATGGTCAGGTCGCGAACCGGCCGATCTACGTGGCCATGGCGGTCACCGTTGACGGCAACCGGGACATCCTCGGGATCTGGGCCGGCGACGGCGGTGAGGGCGCGAAGCACTGGCTGCACGTGCTCACCGAGTTGAAGAACCGCGGCGTGGCTGACGTGCTCATGCTCGTCTGCGACGGGTTGAAGGGGCTGCCGGACGCCGTCGCGACGGTCTGGCCGCGTACGATCGTCCAAACATGCATCGTGCACCTTTTGCGTAATTCGTTCCGGTATGCGGCCAGGCAGGACTGGGCGAAGATCGCCGCAGCGCTCAAGCCGGTCTACACCGCACCCACCGAGGACGCTGCGACCGAACGGTTCCTCGAGTTCGCCGAGGCCTGGGGCAGGAAGTACCCGGCGATCGTGCGGCTGTGGGAGAACGCCTGGGCCGAGTTCGTCCCGTTCCTGGCGTTCGACGTGGAAATCCGCAAGGTCATTTGCAGCACGAACGCTATCGAGTCGGTGAACGCCCGCATCCGTAAGGCCGTCCGGGCCCGCGGGCACTTCCCGAACGAGCAGACTCCGCTGGCGAATTC
>NZ_JBFAIC010000189.1:0-1220 GCF_040654515.1 Dactylosporangium sp. NPDC050688 | reverse complement strand
CTCCTGGCCGGTCTCGATCTCGCCGTACTCGCTCATGTCATATCCCTTTTATGTGTGGTCCGGAGTGTTCCTTGCGATGCACAGAACACTACGGACCCACGGACCTCGCCGAATCCCGGGAACGTGCCACGGCTCAGCGGGGCAGCGCGTTGCGCAGGCGGATGCCGCTGAACCGCAGCGTGCTCGCCCGGACCGCGTCCCAGAACGGCCACAGGTTCGGCAGCACCCGCAGCTGGATGCCGGCCTCGGCGTGCAGCGCGAACAGGTCCCCGACCGGCTCCGGCGGCCCGAGCGGCACCACCGGCTCGACGGCCACGTGCGCGTGGGGCTCGGGCCCGCCGAACGGTTCGAACGCCGCCGCCGGCAGCCGGTACGCGAACACCTCGGCGGTCCGGATCGCCTCCAGCCAGCCGAACTCGACGGCGTGGACCCGCTCGCCGCAGCCGGGCCCGACGATCCGGTCGCGGTCCTCGGCGGTGGTGTCGGCGGCGGTCCAGGCCATCGCCCGCGGGCACTGGCGGGGGAACCAGTAGTCCGGCGCCCGCCCGTGGTCGACGGCCCAGACGTACGCCTCGGGCTGCTGCGCGGTCTTCGCCACGTGCGGCACGAACCTGGTGATCGTCGGGTCCTCGGAGAAGTGCAGCACCTGCCCTGGTTCCGGTCGCATCGAAGCCCTCTCTCCCGTCATCCCTCACCGAGGCCCATGCCGCGCTGACGGCCGGTGCCCGGCCGGGCGTGTTTCGGCCGGGGCGGCCTCGGGAACCCGTGTGCTCAACCGGAACCCCAACGGAGGTTATCCATGTCGGCACAGGCCGTTCTGTACCTCATCGCCATCATCCTGCTCGCCGTCGCGGCGCTGCCGGTGCCGTCCCGCGGCTTCAACCTGGCGATCCTGGGCGCCGCCTTTGCCCTCCTCGCCTACGCCTGGCCCGTCATCAGCGCCTGACCCGGCGCCCACCCGAAGCCGTCGCGGCCGGTCGCCCTTTCCCTGGGGGGTGGCCGGCCGTGGCACGTTTCCGGGATTCGCGGCGGTCCCGGGCTGCCTACCGTGAGATGCAACAGGACATCACACAGAACACGAAAGTCAGGGAATACAGCGATGAGCGAGTACGGCGACACCGGCATGGACTACGGCCACGTCGAGACGGGCGAGCAGCACGAGTCGCTCGACCAGCTGCACCAGGTCGACGCGAGCCAGGAGGACTACCAGTCGCAGTTCG
>NZ_JBFAIC010000188.1:0-1230 GCF_040654515.1 Dactylosporangium sp. NPDC050688 | reverse complement strand
ATCATCAGGTACTGGTTCTGGCCCTGGACCTTGTAGACCTCGACCCCCTCGAACAGGTTGTTCGTCGAGTCGCTCATGATCGTGGTGTAGCTGGAGCCGAAGTTGCCGGGGAAGTTGCCGATCGGCATGCTGGCCCGGTAGATCTTGCCGTTGTCACCGGCGAAGAACAGGTACATGTTCTGGCTGTCGCCGATGAGGGTCTGGTCGATGACGCCGGTGTTGGAGCCGGTGATGCTGCCGGTGAACAGTGCCTGCGGGGAGGACCAGCCGTTGGGGTTGGTCGGGTCGCTGGAGGTCTTGTAGTTGAACGCGTTGGGACCCCACTGGTAGGCCAGCACCCAGATGTTTCTCGGGGCGAAGTAGAACAGCGTGGGCGCCACCGTGCCCTGGCTCATCCCGGTCTGGGTGGCCGAGGCCATGTCGGACCAGTTCGTGAACGGGCTGAACGCCATCGAGCCGTACGATCCGCCCGACGAGACGTTCGACGCGTACACCAGGTGCTTGCCGTTGTACACGACGTTGGTGAAGTCCTTGAGCGACACCCACCCGTTCTGCGGGTTGGTCAGCGGGCCCGTCGACGACCAGCGGTACGACGACGGCAGCGAGCACGACCCGCCCGGCGACTGCGACGGCGAGGACGGCGGCGGTGAGGTCGGGCCGCCCAGGGAGACCAGCCGGAACTGCTGGTTGGCCTGGCCGTGGCAGTCGTAGAGCTGGATCTGCTGGCCGTTGCCGGTGCCCCACACGTCGAGGCAGCGCCCGGACTGCACGCCGCTGATGGTGCCGTTGGAGTTCACGTTCCACTGCTGGTTGGTCCCGCTGTTGCAGTCCCAGATGATGACGGCCGTGCCGTTGGCGGTGCCGTTGCCGTTGGCGTCCAGGCACTTGTTGCTGTACACCCGCAACTGCTTGCTCGACGTGTACGTCCACTGCTGGTTGCTCTGGCCGTGGCAGTCGTACAGCTGCACCCGCGTGCCGTTGGTCTGCGTCGCGTTGGGCACGTCGAAGCACCTGCCGGACTGCGAGCCGACGATCTCGTTGGTGCCGCCCGGTGTGCCGGGCGGGGTGCTCGTCGTCGGGCTCACCGTCGGTGAGGTGGTCGGGCCGGCGGCGTTGAGCGCGTTGAGGACCGAGGTGTAGGCGGCCTTCTTGTTGCCGCCGCCGTCGAACAGCAGCGGGCTCTCGTTGGAACGCCACGAGTCACTGTCCCGCACACCCCACACCGTGATG
>NZ_JBFAIC010000187.1:0-1316 GCF_040654515.1 Dactylosporangium sp. NPDC050688 | reverse complement strand
TGTCAAGCCCCGGGTTTGATGGAGAGTTGGTTAGCTGGTTTTCGGGGATACGGTGACCGGCTGGGTCATCGTGTGTAGTGCCTCGTACTCGGCAGGTGGGAGGTGCCCGAGCTCGCCGTGCAGGCGTCGGTTGTTGTACCAGTCGATGTACTCGACGGTGGCCATCTCCAGGTCGTCGAGCCCGCGCCACGGCCCTCGGTTCCGGACGAGTTCGGCCTTGTACAGGGAGTTGAACGCCTCGGCCATCGCGTTGTCGTACGAGTCGCCCTTGGCGCCGACCGAGGCGACGACGCCGGCCTCGGCGAGCCGCTGGCTGTAGCGGATCGCTCGATATTGGACGCCGCGGTCGGAGTGGTGGACCAGTCCTTGCAGGTCAGCGCCCTGATGCTCGCGCCGCCAGATCGCCATCTTCAGCGCGTCCAACGCGAGGTCGGTGTAGAGCGACGTGGATACCTGCCAGCCGACGATCATGCGGGCGTACACGTCGAGCACGAACGCGGCGTACACCCAGCCCATACTGGTGCGCACGTAGGTCAGGTCGGCGACCCACAGCTGGTTCGGCCCGGCCGCGGTGAAGTCCCGTTTGACCAGGTCACGGGGGCGTCCGGTCTCCGGCGCGGGCCGGGTCGTGCGCGGTGACCTGTCACGCAGCAGCCCACGCAGCCCGGCGGCGCGCATCAGCCGCTCGACCGTGCACCGGGCCACCTCGACGCCACGCCGGCGCAGCTCGTGCCAGATCTTGCGGGCGCCGTAGACGCCGTAGTTCTCTCGATGGATCCGCTTGATCATCTCGGTCAGTTCGCTGTCGCGTCGTGACCGGGCCGAGGCCGGGCGGGTCTTGGCAGCGTAGTAGGTCGACGGTGCGATCTGTGCCGGCGTGTCTTGGAGGGCCTGCAGGACCGGCTGGACACCGTGCTGTTCCTTCTGGGAGTCGACGAAGTCGATCCTCATCGCGACGGCCGGTCCAGCTCGGCCGCGAAGAAAGACGCCGCGGACTTCAGGATCTGGTTCGCCCGCCGCAGCTCACGATTCTCCCGCTCCAGGGCGGCGATGCGTTCGGCGTCGCTGCTGCTGGTGCCCGGCCGCTCACCGGCGTCGGTCTCGGCCTTCTTCACCCACGTCCGCAACGCCTCCGGATGAACCCCGAGCTGGTCGGCGATCCGCCGGATCGCACCGACCGCCGACGCCGGATCCCGGCGGGCCTCGACCGCCAACCGGGTCGCACGCTCACGCAGCTCATCGTTGTACTTCTTCGGTGCAGGCATTGCCGGTGTTCCTCCAGGTTTCGATGTCTCCATCTAACCCGGGGCGGAACA
>NZ_JBFAIC010000186.1:0-1415 GCF_040654515.1 Dactylosporangium sp. NPDC050688 | reverse complement strand
CCTCGGTGGTGAGGAAGAGCGCCGCGATGGAGGCGGCGTTCTGCAGGGCGGAGCGGGTGACCTTGGCGGGGTCGATGATGCCCTCGCCGAGCAGGTTCACGTAGTCGCCGGTGGCGGCGTTGAGGCCCCAGCCCGCTTCGAGGTTGCGGACCTTCTCCACCACGACGCCGCCCTCAAGGCCGGCGTTGACGGCGATCTGGCGCAGCGGCGCGTCAAGGGCGACCTTGACGATGTTGGCGCCGGTGGCCTCGTCGCCGACCAGGTCCAGCTTGTCGAACGCCGACTTGCCGGCCTGCACGAGCGCCACGCCACCGCCGGGGACGATGCCCTCCTCGACGGCCGCCTTCGCGTTGCGAACGGCGTCCTCGATGCGGTGCTTGCGCTCCTTGAGCTCGACCTCGGTGGCCGCGCCGACCTTGATCACCGCGACGCCGCCGGCGAGCTTCGCCAGCCGCTCCTGCAGCTTCTCGCGGTCGTAGTCCGAGTCCGACTTCTCGATCTCGGCACGGATCTGCGCCACCCGGCCGTTGATGGCGTCGGCGTCGCCGGAGCCCTCGACGATCGTGGTCTCGTCCTTGGTGATGACGACCTTGCGGGCCTTGCCCAGCAGGTCCAGCGTCGCGTTCTCCAGCTTGAGACCGACGGTCTCGGAGATGACCTGGCCACCGGTCAGGATCGCGATGTCGGTGAGCATCGCCTTGCGGCGGTCACCGAAGCCCGGGGCCTTGACGGCGACGGACTTGAACGTGCCACGGATCTTGTTCACGATCAGGGTCGCGAGGGCCTCACCCTCGACGTCCTCGGAAATGATCGCGAGGGGCTTGCCGGACTGCATGACCTTCTCCAGCACCGGCAGGAGGTCCTTCACCGCGGAGATCTTCGACTCGACGATGAGGATGTACGGGTCGTCGAGGACCGTCTCCATCCGCTCGGTGTCGGTCACGAAGTACGGCGAGATGTAGCCCTTGTCGAAGCGCATGCCCTCGGTGAGCTCCAGCTCCAGCCCGAAGGTGTTGCTCTCCTCGACGGTGATGACGCCTTCCTTGCCGACCTTGTCCATCGCCTCGGCGATGATCTCGCCGACGGTGGAGTCACCGGCGGAGATCGAGGCCGTGGAGGCGATCTGCTCCTTGGTCTCGACGTCCTTGGCAAGGTTGGCCAGCTCCGTCGCCACCGACGCGACGGCGGCCTCGATGCCGCGCTTGAGCGCCATCGGGTTGGCACCCGCGGCGACGTTGCGCAGGCCTTCACGGACCAGCGCCTGGGCGAGGACGGTCGCGGTCGTCGTGCCGTCACCGGCAACGTCGTCCGTCTTCTTCGCGACCTCCTTGACCAGCTCGGCGCCGATCTTCTCGTAGGGGTCCTCGAGCTCGATCTCCTTGGCGATGCTCACACCATCGTTGGTGATGGTGGGC
>NZ_JBFAIC010000185.1:0-1459 GCF_040654515.1 Dactylosporangium sp. NPDC050688 | reverse complement strand
CGGGTCTTCGAACTTGGTGGGGGTCTGACTGCCCGGCAGGACTCCATTGTGGACCCTGATTGATAGATGCCCGTAGCTCTTGTGGATCATGTTGTTGTCTAGGCAAGATGATCACAACAGAAGAGCTACGGGCGTGGTTAACGATACGACGCGGCTGCTGGGCCTTGACGGCCTGGCCGTGGTCGGGGTCGCCAGCGACACCGACGTGCCGGTGGTGCACCTGGTCACCGCCGATGAGCAGGCACGGCACTGCCCGGACTGCGGCACCCGGGCGCGGCGGTCCAAGGGCCGGCGGGTGACCCGGCCGCGTGACCTGCCCGTCGGTGGCCGCCGGGCACAACTGGTGTGGACCAAACGCCGCTGGCGCTGCGACGAGCCGGCGTGCCGGCGGCGCACGTTCACCGAGTCGGTGCCGGCCGTGCCACCACGCAAGCGGCTGACCAGCCGGTTACGGGCTGCGGCCGGGGCAGTGGTCGCCGATGCCGGCCGTACCGTGGTCCAGGCGGCCCGCGACCATGCGGTGTCCTGGCCGGTCGTCGCGGCGGCGTTCACCGGCCACGCCCGGGCGGTGCTGCCAGCCCAGCCCGAGCCGGTGCAGGTGCTCGGTATCGACGAGACCCGCCGAGGCCGGCCGAGATGGGTCCTCGACGAGGCCGCTGGCGTCTGGCAGACCACGGTGGATCGCTGGCACGTCGGGTTCGTCGATCTGTCCGGTCGGCAGGGCCTGCTCGGACAGGTCGAAGGCCGCACCGCCCAGGCGGTCATCGACTGGCTCGACGGCCGCGACCAGGCCTGGCGCGACACGGTCCGGTTCGTCGCGATCGACATGTGCACGATCTTCAAGTCGGCGGTCCGCCGGGCCCTGCCACAGGCCACCCTGGTCGTGGACCACTTTCACCTGGTCCAGCTGGCGAACCAGACCCTCACCGAGGTCCGCCGCCGCGTCACCGTGACCCACCGCGGCCGGCGCGGCCGCAAAGGCAACCGCGAGTGGGAACTGCGCAACCGGCTCACCCGTTCCGCCGCCCGGATGCGCGGCGAACACGTCGACGCCCTCCTCGACGAGCTCGCCGGCCTGCCCAAGATGATCGGCGCACCGGTCACCGCCGCGTGGCACGCCAAGGAAGACCTGCTCGACCTGCTCGCCACCGCCCGCACCCACCCGGACCGGGAGGAGGTCCGCGACCTGCTGTACCGGTTCTACCGCCGCTGCGCCGACGCCGACCTTCCCGAGCTGGAGCGCCTGGCCACGACCGTCGAGACGTGGTGGCCGGAAATCCTGGCGTTCCTGCACACCGGGATCACCAACGCCGGGTCCGAGGGCACCAACCGGGTCATCAAGACCGTCGCCCGCGACGCCTACGGCTTCCGCAACCCCGTCAACCAGCGACTACGAACCCGAACCGCCACCACCCGCAAAGCCCGCGGGCATCTCGACCCCCGCTAACTTCGAAGACCC
>NZ_JBFAIC010000184.1:0-1469 GCF_040654515.1 Dactylosporangium sp. NPDC050688 | reverse complement strand
CGCTCCGGCCGGGCGAGCAGACGAACCCATCGACCAACTGCGCCGGATACCGCGTTCATCGCCACCGCTCCTGTTGGTTGTTCGGACCTCGCTCCCATGACGAGTCCCGAGCGGCGATGGTTCACACGAAGGCGACAACGCGGGTCACGGTTTGGACAGCCGCACCGTGACGCCGACGCGGCCCGGCGGTGCTTCCGCCGGGCGTTGTCGGCATTGAAGGTGACATCCAGCGAGGTCGTCTCCGGTGCCGCCGCGATCCACCCCGCGCGGTACTCGACGACCGCGACTCAACGCGCCATCCGGATTGCCAACGGCACATTGCACGATGGCGATCTCTGACGTTCGCCGGCTCAGCTCGACGAGGCCGTCCAGTTCAGGACGGACTCGTTCGAGTCGGTCAGGTTGGTCGCCCCGGTGCCGCCCGTGAAGCCGATGTACGCCCGGGTGCTGGCGAGGTGCGCGCGCAGGTCGATCCTGTAGGAGAACAGCGGCTGGGCCGGCCGGGTGGAATTCTGGCTGATGTAGACGGCCAGGTTCCGCGCGCTGGCATCGTAGTTGACCCAGACGGTGAATGGCCTGTTATTGGCCAGGTTGAAGCCGGGGTCGGCCCACACCAGATGCTGCGCCATCTGGCCGTTCACCGTCACCGCCAGGTGATGGTTGCCGGTCGGGTCGTTGGCGCCGTTTCCCCAGGTGTCGATCTCGACCGCGACACTGGGTTTGATCGAGTCCTCCGGGTTGCCTTCGGGCCGGGCGCCGTAGCCGAGGCACCCACCGCTGTTGCCGACGGCGCCTGGGCCTTCGGCCTGGATGACGAACGCAAGCCCGTCCGTCGGCACGTTGATGGCTGCGGTGAATGACGAGGTGAACGACCTCGACATGTCGAACGTCGTCCTGGACCACGCACTGCCGGCCTGCCCCAGTCCCGTCGTGAGCATGATGCGGCCGTTGAGGAGCTTCGCCGAGCCGTTGAGGTACAGGGCAGACGTGTTGTTGAAGGCGGGGAAGTTCAGCGACGTCGGCGGGGCTGTCGTCGGCGAGGTGGGCGCGGCCAGCGCGGCCGAGGACGGCGTGGGGAGGGCCGACGTCTGCGCCGGGGTAGGCGTCGGCGACGCGGAGGTGGAGGTGGAGGTGGAGGTGGAGGGGCTCGCATCCGGGCCGGTTGACGGGCCGCCCGCGCCTCCCGGCAGCCGCTGGCCGTACCAGGCGGCGTAGGTCGCGACCTGGTTGACGAAATCGGCCACATCCGCCGGTACTCCGGCGGCCGTGCGGACACGGTCCAGCGACGTTGCGAAGGCGGCGACGGCCAGCGGCCACAGGTCGCCGGCGAAGCCGTCGCGACGGAGGCGTCCGATCAGATCGCAGGTCAGGTGCGCGAGCGCGAGGATGCTGGCGCTGTCGTCACTGCTCAGTACGTCGTCCTGCGGCTTCCAGATCTCCCACTCAGCGGCGGTCAATCCAGCGATGCC
>NZ_JBFAIC010000183.1:0-1521 GCF_040654515.1 Dactylosporangium sp. NPDC050688 | reverse complement strand
CGAGGGCGCCGAGTTGGACGAGACGCGGTGGACGCAGCCGGCGTTGTTCGCGGTCGAGGTGGCGCTGTTCCGGCTGTTGGAGTCGTGGGGTCTGCAGCCGGATCACCTGGTCGGCCATTCGATCGGTGAGCTGGCGGCAGCGCACGTGGCCGGGGTCTGGTCCCTGGAGGACGCCTGCAAGGTGGTTGAGGCCCGGGGCCGCCTGATGCAGGCGCTGCCCCCGGGCGGCGCGATGGTGGCGGTCCAGGCGGCCGAGGCAGACGTGCGCAACGTGCTGGTCGACGGTGCGGAGATCGCCGCGGTCAACGGCCCCGACGCGATCGTGGTCTCCGGCGACGAGGAAGCGGTCATCAACGTTGCCGCGCGGTTCGCCAAGACGAAGCAGTTGCGGGTGAGCCATGCGTTCCACTCGGCGCGGATGGACGGCATGCTGGCGGCGTTCCGCGACGTACTCAACTCGGTGACGTTCAACCCGCCGGTGATCCCGATCGCGACCACGTCGACCGGGGACGTGACGGACCCGGACTACTGGTTGGACCAGGTGCGGGGGACGGTCCGGTTCGCCGACGCGATCGAGGCGCTCCGTGCCAAGGGCGTGACGAAGTTCCTGGAAGTCGGACCCGATGGGGTGCTGTCCGCGCTGGTCGACGGTATCCCGGCGATGCGCAAGGGCCGGGATGAGCCGCTCACCTTGATGACCGCTGTCGCCCGGGCCTACGTCGCGGGCTGGTCCCCGGACTGGACGCTGCTGCTCTCCGGCGGGCGCCGGGTCGAGCTGCCCACGTACCCGTTCCAGCGGCAGCGGTACTGGCCGACGGTCCGCCACCGCGCGCAACCCGACAGCGAGTTCTGGGCCGCCGTTGAAGCCGGCGACCTTGATGCCCTCACGAGGTGGCGCCATGGCAAGTCCACTGTGGATGGTTGGCTCTACCGTGACGAGTGGGTGCCGCTGCCACCCCGCGACCCGAAGCTCACCGGCCGGTGGCTGGTGCTCGGCGGCGGCTCCGATGCTGTCGCGGCGGCCCTACGAGCGGCGGGCGCGGACACGGTCGCCGAAGACGGTCCGCGGGAGGGGCCGTTCGCCGGGGTGGTGGCGCTGCCCACGGACGCCGCCGAGGCGCTCACGATGGTGCAGACCGTGGCTGTCGACGCGCCGTTGTGGTGTGTGACCCGGGGTGCGGCCACCGACCCGGTGCAGCGTGCGATCTGGGGTCTCGGCCGGGTCGTTGCCCTGGAGCATCCGGACCGTTGGGGCGGCCTGATCGACCTCGCTGACGCTGACCCGGCGTTGCTGCCGGCGGTGCTCGGTGGTGTCGAGGATCAGGTGATGTTCCGCGGCGGCGTCGCTCATGGGCGGCGCCTCATCCGGGCCACGGTGACCACCGGGTGGACGCCGTCGGGGACGGTGCTGGTGACCGGCGGCACGGGTGCCCTCGGTGGGCATGTCGCGAGGTGGCTCGCCGCGGAGGGTGCGGCCAGGATCGTGCTGGTCAGCCGGCGCGGCCCGGAGGCCCTTGCACT
>NZ_JBFAIC010000182.1:0-1521 GCF_040654515.1 Dactylosporangium sp. NPDC050688 | reverse complement strand
TGGTTATGTACTTGGGAGGTCTGTACTCGATCGGCACGGAGACCCACCATTCGAAGACGACAACATACCTTGTCAAGACCTTAACTGTGTGAGCGCCGTGCTGTCGATCCTCCGGAAGGATGGGACTAGCACGGCACGGTGAAGCCCCGGCACCAGACGATGCCGAGGCCCTGTTCAGTCCGCGTTCGCTGCGCGTAGCGCGTCAGCGTGCCGCCGCCACAACGCTTCCATCGCGCTCTCGTAGGTACGCGCGTCCGCCTCGTCCGGATCGGGACCGCCGGCCTCGACCGCTTCGACGTAGTCGCAGGTGTACGCGTACAGCGCCGACCTCAGATCCGCGCCGTAGCTTCGCTGCTGCGTCGGATCGAGCGCTTCCCAGCCGCGGGCCGCGTCGTCGATGACGAGCCGCCGGTCTTCCTGGTCGGTCAGCCGGTTGCCCCGCGTACCGAGCACCCGGGCGTTGTCGTCGACCTGCTGAACCCGGCCGACGAGGGGGAGGAGCGCGATGGCGATCTCCAGCCGGAGCGCGTCACCGCGAAGGTCGTCTTGCACGATCATGCTGCGCCGCCCTTCCACGTGTTCCGGGCGTCACCCGGAAGTGTCACGATGGGTGGCGGTCCCTCGGTGATTCGAGCATCGAGGGGCCACCTCCACGCCATCGCGTCTACTTGGCCCGGTTGAACTCGCCGCCCTGGGCGCCCTCGACGAACGCGTCCCACTCGCTCGGCGTGAACGCCAGCACCGCACCGTCCGGGTTCTTCGAGTCCCGCACCGCGACGAGCGGCCCGTCGAGGCCGGTCACCTCGACGCAGTTGTCGGAGTACGGGCCGCTCCTGCTGCTCTTGACCCAACTCGCGCCGGTCAAGTCGACGGTCACGCCGTCCTTGGTCACCTGCATGGTTCCTCCTTATTCTCTTGCGCCGGCGCCTTGTCGGCCGGCGACGTCTGCTGGGCGGCCATCAGTTCCCGAAGCTTCGACGCGTACGCCAAGGCCTCGTCACTGAGCCGCTCTGCTGCCCGGATCGCGGTGTCCCATGCGCCGCCGAACCCGAAGTCGATGACCACGGTCACGTCGTCGTCTTTGAGCACGAGGACCGGGTCGCCGTCCTCGTCGACCGCACCCCAGCACCGCAGCGTCCGGACATCCAGGTCGAGGTCGGGTTGCGGCGCCACAGGCACCTCCGCCACCCGGAACGTTGTTGCTCTCATTCGGTCGCCTCCGTCTCCTGGCCAGAGCCGTCCTGATCCGGAGCCGGAACGCCGCCGCAGTCGACGCACGGCCGCACCGCGTACACCACGCTGTCCTCGGCCATCGTCAGCGCCCCACGTCGACTGACCAGCTTCACCCCGCGCCCCTCACACGAACGGCACGTCGAAGTCGAAGCGCGATGAACCGTCACGCGCCACCGCCGTTGGCACCCTGGACCAAGACCGCCCGAAACATAGATGAAGCGTCTACCCATCGAGGGCCTTCACCCCGGAAAATTGTTCCGGGGTCAACTCGGAGGGTGGTGCGACGCT
>NZ_JBFAIC010000181.1:0-1571 GCF_040654515.1 Dactylosporangium sp. NPDC050688 | reverse complement strand
CGGCTGCGCATCCAGCAGATCCTGCTCGCCGAGCTCAACGGCATCGGTGTGGACTACACCACCCGGGTCAGCGAGTCGAAGTTCGCGCGGGTGCACTTCATCGTGCGCACCGAGCCCGGCAACCCGCCCGGCGACGTCGACGTCGACGACCTGACCGAGCGGCTGTCGGAGGCCACCCGCCTCTGGGAGGACGACTTCCGGCTGGTGCTGGAGCGCAAGCTCGACGACGAGCACCAGGCGAAGCTGCTCTACCAGCGCTACAGCGGCGCCATATCGGAGACCTACAAGGACGAGCACACGCCGTATGAGGCGGTGAAGGACGTCGCGAAGCTGGAGCTGCTCGACGAGCCGGGCCAGCTCGTCATGCACGTCTACCGGCGCCGCCAGGACGAGAGTGACATCCGGTTCAAGGTGTATCGCTACGGCGAGCCCATGCTGCTGTCCGCGGTCCTGCCGGTGCTGCACTCCCTCGGCGTGCGGGTCACCGACGAGCGGCCGTATGAGATGCACCGCACCGACGGCACCGTCTATCTCTACGACTTCGGCCTGCAACTGCCCGCCGACTCCCGCCCGATCGCCGAGGTGCGGCCGCACCTGGAGAATGCGTTCTCCGCGACCTGGCGCGGCGAGGCGGAGGTCGACAACTTCAACACCCTCGTCATCAAGGCCGGCCTGACCTGGCGCGAGGTCGTCGTGCTGCGGGCCTACGCCAAGTATCTGCGCCAGGCCGGCACGGTGTTCTCGCAGGACTACATGGAGACCACGCTCCTGCAGTATCCGGCGATCGCCTCCAAGCTCGTCGCGCTGTTCGCGGCCCGGTTCGACCCCCGGCTGCAGCTGTCGGAGGGCAGCCGCGCCGTGCAGTTCAAGGAGCTGGTCGCGGCGATCCACGCCGACCTCGACGAGGTGACCAGCCTCGACCAGGACCGCATCCTGCGCTCGTTCCTGACGCTGATCCAGGCGACCCTGCGCACCTCGTTCTTCCAGCGCGGCGAGCAGGGGCGGCCCAAGTCGTACACGGCGTTCAAGCTGGACCCGCAGTCGATCCCCGACCTGCCGGCGCCGCGGCCGAAGTTCGAGATCTTCGTCTACTCGCCCCGGTTCGAAGGCGTACACCTGCGCTTCGGTGCGGTGGCGCGGGGCGGGCTGCGCTGGTCCGACCGGCGCGAGGACTTCCGCACCGAGATCCTCGGCCTGGTCAAGGCGCAGATGGTGAAGAATGCCGTGATCGTGCCGACCGGCGCGAAGGGCGGCTTCGTGCTCAAGCAGGTCACGGGCGACCGTGACGAGGCCGTCGCCTGCTACCAGCTGTTCATCTCCGCACTGCTCGACGTCACCGACAACCTCGACGGCGGCAAGATCGTCGCGCCGCCCGACGTGGTGCGCCACGACCCCGACGACCCGTATCTCGTCGTCGCCGCGGACAAGGGCACCGCCACGTTCTCCGACCTCGCCAACGAGATCTCCGTCAAGTACGGGTTCTGGCTCGGCGACGCGTTCGCCTCCGGCGGCTCGGCCGGCTATGACCACAAGAAGATGGGCATCACCGCCAGGGGCGCCTGGGAATCGGT
>NZ_JBFAIC010000180.1:0-1629 GCF_040654515.1 Dactylosporangium sp. NPDC050688 | reverse complement strand
ACAACATGATCCACAAGAGCTACGGGCATCTATCAATCAGGGTCCACAATGGAGTCCTGCCGGGCAGTCAGACCCCCACCAAGTTCGAAGACCCGTCATCGCCAACCTCGCAATCGCCGCCACGTTCATCACCGTGCTCGTGCTCTGGGACGTCTTCGGCCATCTGCCGCTGCCGCTGGGTGTGGCCGGTCACGAGGGTTCCACCGTCATCGTCGGCCTCAACGGGCTGCGCCTGCTCGCCACCGGGGCATGGCGGCGAGCCGCCGGCAGGCCGGGCTGGGTACGTTCCACCGCCTGGCACTGGGGCTTCTCGTCGAAACTGAACACCGCCGCGCGCACCGGCGGGTTCAGATACAACCCGACGACGTCGACCAGCTTCTGCTCAAACCGCGGATCGTTGCTGACCTTGAACGTGGCAACCCGCCACGGCTGCAGACCATGGTCGGCCCAGATCCGAGCCACTGCGTCCTTACCGACACCGACCCGCCGCGCGAGGGACCGCGTCGTCCAGTGCGTGGCCCCGTCCGGCGGCCGCTCGTGCAGGGTCAGGTCCAGCACCCGCTCGACCGTGCCCGCCGGCAGCCACGATCTGCGGCCCCGCCCCTTGGCGATCACCCCCACCCCGTCCGGTCCCGTCTGCGCGAACCGCCTCGTTGGCAACCCCACCCGCCGCCCACAGCAACGCCCGCGCCTGCACCACCGTGCGGTACGGCAGGACCGTCGACCTGGCCATCCGCTCCAACTCAGCCCGCTGATCACCACTCACCGGCAACGCCGGCGCCGTCACTACTGGCATACCTCATGCCTACCGCGGGTCCTCACCGACAGACCACTAGCCATCACCGGCCCCACCGTCGAGGAGCACCTCGCCGACGCCGACGGCGACCGCGCCACAGTGCTGGAGGTACCCATCCTCGTCGGCACCGCCCAACCCGGATAGCCGCGATCGACCCGCACCACGCTCGAAAGGCCACATCCGCTCATGCCGCTGACATCGCGCGCCGGCGAGGCAGTCGCCGTGCGTGAGGCTGACCGACAGCGCGCGCGACTCTGGCCGAGATGAGCGCATGTGATCACCGCCGACCTCGCGCAGGGAGCCCTCGTCGGGGTCGACGAGGATACGGCCGTCCTCGCGAAGATCAACCCGATCGTGCGGGATGGGCGAACTACTACCGGGGAGCAGCGTGGTCCAGGACCTTCGCGGCCCTGGACCTTCGCGGCCCTGGACCACTATCTGTGGCAGCTCACCTACAAGTGGGCGTGCTACAGCCATCAGAACAAGCCGAAGACCTGGATCGTGCCCAGGTACTACGGCCGGTTCAACCCCGCCAGCCAGGACCGGTGGATCTTCGGCAACCGCGACAGCGGGTCCGGTAGCGCTCGCACCCGTTCGCCGGTTATCCGCAGTTCGACCTGAATCCCCATACCGTCAGAATCCACGATGCCAGTCGGCGGTGCACGCATCTGCCGCGGTCCGGTGCGCTACAGACTGTGACCGCCCAGCTGGCGGCTTGGCGCGCGGATCTGCCGATGGGGGTCTGTCAAGTTAACGGCTGATCTTGCTGTTGAGGTAGTCAGTCGTTGGCCGGGGTGAGTCGGCCTTCGAAGGCGATCTGGAACGCGTTCAGC
>NZ_JBFAIC010000179.1:0-1654 GCF_040654515.1 Dactylosporangium sp. NPDC050688 | reverse complement strand
TGGCATACCAACGGAAACCCAGCGTGTGGCGCGGGCAGCGTTTCCGAAGACGACCTTCTGTATGCGGCTGCGCGATGTCCTTGGTCCGCTGTTCACCGATGAGGCGTTCGCTGGTTTGTTTTCAGGGCGGGGGCGGCCGGCCGAATCGCCTGGGACGCTGGCGTTGGTCAGTGTCCTGCAATTCGTCGAGGGCTTGACCGACGCCCAGGCCGCTGATGCGGTTCGTGGCCGGGTCGACTGGAAGTATCTGCTGGGTCTGGAGCTGACCGATCAGGGCTTTGACTCCTCAGTCCTGACGGAGTTCCGTGGCCGTCTGGTCGAATCCGGCTCTGCTGAGACGTTGCTGTTCGAATCGGTACTCGACCGGGTCAGAGCGGCCGACCTGCTTGCGGCGGGCGGGCGTACGCGTACCGATTCCACCCATGTGCTTGGTGCGATCCGCGATCTGGAACGACTGGAGCTGGTCGGCGAGACACTCCGCGCGGCGTTGGAGGCCATCGCCGCGACCGATCCGTCCTGGCTGCGCAGCTTCGCACCCAGTGACTGGTTCACCCAGTACGGTGCCCGGGTCGACGCCTACCGGCTGCCCAAATCCGAAACCGAACGCCTCGAACTGGCCCGGCGCATCGGCGCCGACGGCGTCACTGTGCTGGCGCAAGCGTGGCGTACCGACGCGCCGGCATTCGTGAAGGAACTGCCGGCGGTGGCGAGCCTGCGGGCGATCTGGGTCCAGCAGTACTACCACGACGACAGCGGAATCACCTTGCGGGACAAGGAAATCCACGGCCGTCCGCCAGGTGCGATCGCGATCACCTCGCCCTATGACCTGGACGCGCGCTACAGCGTCAAACGCGGTGCCGGCTGGAACGGCTACAAGGTTCAGTTCAGCGAAGGCTGCGACGACGGACGCCCGCATCTGATCACGTACGTGAACACCGTGCCCGCCACCGAGGCCGACATCGACACCACCACGCGAGTGCATGAATCGTTGGCACGACGCGATCTGGTTCCGGTCGAGCATCTGGCCGACTCTGCTTACGTCACCGCCGATGCGGTCCTGGATGCACAAGCCCGACACAGCATCGAACTGGTCGGCCCGGTCGGCCAAGGAAACCAGTGGCAGAGCAGGGATCCCGGCGCCTTCGACACCGACGCGTTCACCATCGACTGGGACGCCCTGACCGCGGTCTGCCCGCAAGGACACCGCAACACCTGGTCCGGCACCGGCACCGACCGGCACGGCAAACCCCGCGTGATGTTCACCTTCAGCCTGACCGACTGCACGCCGTGTCCGGTCCGCTCCCGTTGCACACGCGCCAAGACCGCCGCGCGCACCATCACTCTACGACCCCGAGAACAACACGAACTCCTGCGCGACTTGCGAGCCGAACAGCAGACCGAACGGTGGCGCCAACGCTACGCGGCCAGATCAGGCATCGAAGGCACCATCTCCCAGGCCGTGCGCGCCTTCGGCTTACGAAGATGCCGCTACAGAGGAATCGCCAAGGCCCGCGTGCAGCACATCCTGACCGCCACCGCGATCAACCTCACCCGACTCGACGCATGGCTCGCAGGCAAACCCTTGGGGCGCAACCGCGTCTCCCACCTGGCCGCACTCGCCACCACGTAATCTCTAGAATTCGCCAGCGGAGTC
>NZ_JBFAIC010000178.1:0-1671 GCF_040654515.1 Dactylosporangium sp. NPDC050688 | reverse complement strand
ACAGGAGACGACGCGCATGCCTCTCACCGCCCCGCTCACCGCCAACGGGAGCGCCCGATGACCCGTAGCGGCGACCAGTACCTCGAGGGGCTGCGTGACGGCCGCCAGGTCTTCATCGACGGTGAGCTCGTCGGCGACATCACCCGGCACCCGGCGTTCAAGGGCGCCGTGCGCTCCGTCGCCGCGCTCTACGACACTGTCGACGACAAGGCCAACCGCGACCAGCTCACGTTCGCCTCGCCGGCCACCGGCGAGCCGGTCAGCCTCGCCCACCTCATCCCGCGCTCGCCGGCGGACCTGACCCGCCGCAGGATCGCGCTCAAGACGATGGCGGAGCAGACCTACGGCCTGATGGGGCGCGGCCCGGAGCACGTGGCCGGGTTCCTGGCCGGGTTCGCCGGGCACTCACACGTCTTCGGCGCCGGCGGCGAGCACTTCGCCCGCAACGTCGAGGCGTTCCAGGCCAAGGCGCGCGACGAGGACCTGTACATGACGTACACCATCCTCCCGCCGCAGATCGACCGCTCGAAACCCGCGCACCAGCAGGCCGACCCGCACCTCTACGCGGGCGTGGTGGCCGAGCGCGACGGCGGCATCGTGGTGCGCGGCGCGCAGATGCTCGGCACCGGCACCGCCATCTCCGACTACGTCTACCTGAGCAACATCGCGCCGCTGCAGCCCGGCGACGAGGCGTACGCACTGGCCGCGATGATCCCGGTCGGCGCGCCCGGCGTGAAGATCTACGCCCGTCGCTCCTACGCCGCGGCCTCCTCCAGCCTCTTCGACTACCCCGTCACCGCCCGCTTCGACGAGACCGACTCGCTGCTCGTCTACGACGACGTGTTCGTGCCGTGGGAGCACGTGTTCGCCTACCGCAACATCGACGTCGTCAAGCGCCAGTGGTTCGCCACCGCCGGGCATCTGCTGGGCAACAACCAGGCCCAGATCCGGTTCTGGACCAAGCTGGAGTTCCTGATCGGCCTCGCGCACCGGGTCGCGCAGATGAACGGCTCGGTCAACCTGCCGCCGGTCAAGGGCGCGCTGGGTGAGATGGCCGCGCAGGTCGCCACGGTCACCGGGCTGGTGCTCGCCCAGGAGCAGCACGCGATCGTCGACGAGCACGGCGTGGCCTGGCCCGGGCGGGCCGAGTGCTTCGCCAACATGGCACTGCAGCCCGATCTGTACGCCAAGCTGCTGGTGATGATCCGCGACCTGTGCGGCGGCGGGCTGATCCAGCTGCCGTCCTCGGCCAACGACTTCGCCAACCCGGCGATCGCCGCCGACGTGAACCGCTTCGTGCAATCTCCCGGATATCCCGCCACGGAGCGCGTCAAACTGCTCAAGCTGGTGTGGGACATGGTCGGCTCGGAGTTCGCCAGCCGGCACCACCAGTACGAGATGTTCTACGCGGGGGCTCCGTTCGTGGTGAAGATGCGCATGTACGACGCCTACGACTTCGGCGCGGGCAGCCGGCTCGTCGACACGATGCTGGCCAGCTACGACCTGAGCGGGCTGCGCGACACGGCGCTCCCGCCGGCCGGCGACGCGCTCGACCCGGTGCGAGGATGACCTTGGGGCAGGACCTGCGGGGCGCGTTCGAGACCCTGCGGCGGCACGGCAAGGCCGTCGTCGTCTCCGAGCCGGTCGGCTGGGAGTACGAGGCGGCGGCCG
>NZ_JBFAIC010000177.1:0-1716 GCF_040654515.1 Dactylosporangium sp. NPDC050688 | reverse complement strand
GCCTCGACGTACGAAGACACGATCGCCTCGGCGGCATCCTCCACGAGTACCAACATGCCGCCTGACCTCTGCGGATGAGGTTTTCGGCAAGGGCAGAGTTGCAGACCAGCCCGGCCGCCGTGCTTCGCGAGCTCGGCGTGGCGACCACGCTCCTCACTCGATCACAGTTCATCACAGTGTCACAGCACTGGGCGCACGTCCGGTACTGCGCCACACTCCGAGCCGGAAGAGGCAGGCTCCTTGCACTGACCCCCGCCGCCGCCCGCGACGTCGTGCACCACCACAAGGTCGCCCAGTCCGAGCAGCTCGGCATCGGTCTGGCCTTGATCGTGGCTCAAGCCGCATTGCAGCGGCGACACCCCGGATGGGTCTTCCGAGCCGTGGACGCCGACGTCGCCCTGCGGCACGGCTACATCGACGACGTACCCGGCAAGGTCCGCAACGAGCCCGGCACCAAGAAACGACCGGACTACTTCCTCGTCGGACACCGCAGCGACGGCAACCAGACCGACGTCCGCATCGCGGTCCTCGAGTGCAAAGGCACCCATGAAGGGATGCCACAGATCTACAAACAGCTGGCCGACGCGTGCCTCCAGATCCGGACCGTCACCATCGGCAAACACCCGCTGTACGGCCTGATGGTCGCCTCCCGCCTCTCCCACACCGGCGTCCACTCCTACATCCTTGACCCGCCTGGAGACGACGAACTCTGGTCCGGTCCCAGCCAGGAGTTCGACGAGCTCATCAACGAGACTCCGGACGAGTTCAACTGGCGCATCGGGCAACAAGAGCCCGACGCCTCCCAGGGCACCACCGCACCAGCCACCAGTATGAGCCCTCCCCCAGCGGCGCCCACCGGAGCAACCGAGCCCGCCGCGCCGTACGTCATCCCGGAGGGCCGACGCTCGTGGCTGGCGCAGGTCCTCAACCGCACTGCGGCCGCGTCGGTGCTGCTCTTCGCCGGCGACAGCTCGACGGCCGCCCATTACACGACAACTCGGCAACGCGGCCACATCGCCGGCATGCTGCCCATCGAGGAATCCTGGCCGGACAGCATCAGCGCACAGCTGAGGATTCCATACGGGCCCGTCCTCAACGGCACGTCGTTCCTCATGCCGTTGAGCGGCGGCAGAACGCTCGTGATGTTCCGGGGCATCGAGCGCCGCGTTCATCAGGATCTTCAGGAGGGAAACCTCCGGCGCTACATCCGCGACGCCGGTCGACTACACCGCTGGTGGCAGGCCCACCGGCAACGGTCCCGGGAACTGCTCTCCGTCGGCACCGACGGAACCGCCCTGCTCGTCCGAGTCGTCAACGAACGCGTCCGCCCAACAGCGCCAAGCCTCAACCGCACAACCAACCGTCGGTAACCGTTATACCGCAGGTCACTGCCCAGGTCAGCCAGCCGCGCCGCCGCAACCGACCGCTCACGGTTACGAGTAGACACGACAAGACGACCGGCACGCCGCCACGTATGACCCCCCTGGCAGGACAACGCGCACGCGTTCGCACGGCCGATCATGACCCAAGGCCGACGACCCTGCAGGCCTGAGCGCGACGAACCCTTCGCTCAGCCGCGCTTACGGCTGCACGCTCGCCGACCGCAAAGAGATCACCGTACGGGTGTTCGTGTCACAGATGTGTCGTGATCATCCACAGTGGACACTTGGTTGAGGGGGATCCAACCGCCCGGGTCAAGGTGTCGATCGCGTGGTG
>NZ_JBFAIC010000176.1:0-1778 GCF_040654515.1 Dactylosporangium sp. NPDC050688 | reverse complement strand
CGGTGCGCAGGGGATGACGCCGTCGACGACGGACGCGCTGTTGCGGATGGTGGACACGGTCCGGGGGTTGTTGTCGGAGATCGAGGAGCACGGCCGGGAGCTGGAGGGCGACGACTCGGGGGTGATCGCCGCGGTCAATGCGTGCATCACCGACGGCTCGGCGCCCGCTCCCGCCGCCGCTGCTCCCGCCGCACCGGCCGCCCCGTCGAGTGCCGCTTCGGGTGCCCCGCAAGACGCCTCGCAGACCACCTCGGCGCCCGCCGCTGAGGCGGTGCAGGGCACCGTTGTCGATCCCACGCCGGTGGTCGAGGTGGTAGTCGAGCCGGTCGTCATCGTCCAGTCCCCCGCCGCCGCTGCCGCATCCGCCGCCCCGGTTGCCGGGACGCCTTCAGCCGCCACAGCCCCAGCTGCCGCTGCCGGCCCGGCTGCCCCCGCCGCGGCTGCCGCTCCCGCCGCCGCTGCGGCGCCCGCAGCCCCCGCCGTCGCTGCGACCCACGCGCCCGCTCCGGCCGCCACCCCCGCCCCCGCTGCGGCCCCCGCACCCACTCCGGCCGCCGCAGGCGCGCCGGCGTCCGGCACCGCCAAGCCGGCTCCCGGCGCCAAGCCGTCCGCGGCCAAGCCGCCCGCCGCGGGCGAAGGCGGCGACGACGCCGTGTCCCGGCGCAGTGTTGCGGATCAGTCGATCCGGGTGGATGTGGATTTGTTGGACAAGTTGATGAATTTGGTGGGGGAGCTGGTGTTGACCCGGAATCAGTTGATCCGGGCGATCGGGTCGGTGGCGGATCCGGGGATGACGCGGACGGGTCAGCGGTTGAATCTGATCACGTCGGAGTTGCAGGAATCGGTGATGAAGACCCGGATGCAGGCGATCGATCATTTGTGGTCGAAGTTGCCGCGGGTGGTGCGGGACCTGTCCTCGACGTTCGGTAAGCAGATCCGGCTGGCGCAGGAGGGTAAGGAGACCGAGCTGGACCGGTCACTCCTGGAAGCGGTGAAGGATCCGTTGACGCACCTGGTGCGCAACGCGGTCGATCACGGTATCGAAACCCCGCAGGAGCGCGCCGCCGCCGGGAAGCACCCTGAGGGGACCCTCACGTTGCGGGCGTATCACGAGGGTGGGCATGTGATCGTGGAGGTGCGGGACGACGGGGCGGGGATCGACCCGGACCGGATCGCCCGGATCGCGGTGGAGAAGGGTCTCGTGTCGCGGGATCAGTTGTCGGCGATGGACCGGCGGGAGATCCTGGCGTTGGTGTTCCGGCCGGGGTTCTCCACCGCGAAAGCGGTCACCAACGTGTCCGGCCGTGGGGTCGGGATGGATGTGGTGAAGACCAACATCGAACGCATCGGTGGTGCGGTGGATGTCGACTCCGTGGTCGGTCAGGGCACCACGTGGCGGCTCACGATCCCCTTGACGTTGGCGATCATTCAGGCGTTGACGATCGAGTGCGGCGACCAACGGTATGTGATCCCGCAGGTCGCGGTCCACGAACTCGTCTATCTGGACGGGCAGTCGGGGCGGGTGGTGGAGCATGCGATGGACGCCCCGGTGTACCGGTTGCGCGGCAAACTCCTGCCCCTCGTCTATCTCGATGACACCCTCGGCCTGGCCCGTGACGGTGCGCATGACAGGGACGTGTACGTGGCGGTGCTGCAGGCGGAAGGTAAACGGTTCGGGTTGGTGGTGGACCGGGTGCTCAACACCGAGGAGGTGGTGGTCAAGCCGCTCACGTCCAGGTTCAAGGACATCGGTGTGTACGCCGGTGCCACCCTGCTCG
>NZ_JBFAIC010000175.1:0-2102 GCF_040654515.1 Dactylosporangium sp. NPDC050688 | reverse complement strand
GGTCCGTGGCCGGCCCGGCCGTTTGGGTCGGGAGACGGCCGCGTGACGGCGGGCGACCATGTCACGATGCCAACGCAGCACCGTATCGGGGCGCATCAACAGCCGCACCCGGCGCAGCACCTCACGCGGCAGCCGGTGCAGCAGGGCCGCCAGGAACGCCCGATCGCTCGCGTCGAACCGCACCTTCTGTTTGCCCAGTTGGCGTTCCAGCACCGTGATCTGATGGCGCAGGGCAAGGATTTCCACGTCCTTGTCCCGATTGCTCATCGGCAGCAGGCGCAGCACCGCGAACGTGTTCGTGACAGCCAGGTACGCCAGTCGCAGCAGCGCGGCAGACCATCATGCCGCATCGATCACCAGCTACGCCCAGGCCCAGCAACCGGGTCAACATCTCCGACACCCCACACCGGTCCTCACCAGGGCGGATGGGGTTTTCGGCAAGCGCAAGGTTCTGCCGGCACGCACCCGGTGACAGGTGGTTCACGGACGAGACCTACGTGAAGGTCAACGGCGTCTGGCGGTATGTGTACCGGGCCGTCGACCAGGACGGCCAGGTCATCGACGTGCTCGTCTCCGCCCGCCGGGACGCTGCTGCGGCGCGCCGGTTCTTCCGCCGGGCGATGTCCACGTTGAAGGTGCGACCCACCGAGGTGATCACCGACGCGGCGCCTGTGTACCCGGCCGTCCTCGATGAGCTGGTCCCATCGGCTTGGCATCATGTCGAACGGCATGCCAACAACCGGGTCGAGGCCGACCATAATCAGCTCAAGCACCGGCTCAGATCGATGCGCGGGCTACGGACCGACCGGACCGCACAGGTCATCATCGCCGGACACGCCTTCATGCAGAACCTCCGCCGCGGCCACTACGAACTCGGCATCGACGCCCCACGCGGGCTTCGCGTCGCCGTAGCGTTCACCGAGCTCGCCACCGCCATCTGAGCCAGCCACGGAAACCGGGCTCACTGCGTCACCCGATCAGATAACGCAACGGCGCCCGCTCGGCACTCGCGGCGGAAGTGGCATTCAAGATCATTCGATCGCCCGCAAGCGTAAGGGTGGCGAACTTCGTTACGCTGCGTGACGAGCGTTTGTCGCGGGACGGTGCGCTTCGAACACGGAGCCGATTACGGTGCGCATGGGCAGTGGCGCAATCTAGACATTCGGCCCAGACGTGCCGGGGGACGGCTTGTTGCCGAAGTCACGGTATCTTAAGGCCGGTAGCCGATCGCCGTTCAGGAGGTTATGTATGACGGCCGAAATGGTCGCGCCGGCCTGGATGCATGAGCAGGTCACGGCCGAGCAGTATGCGACCTGGACGGAAGAGCAATGCGCGGGTATCGAGATCGTGGATGGGATGGTCCTCGTGAGTCCGAGCGCGTCCAAGCGGCACAACCGCCTGGCCAGGCTGCTGGCGAATGCCTTGGACAGTGCCGCAGGACCAGACTGGAACGCTGACACCGACTTCGATGTCCGGCTTCAGGACGTGCCGCTGAACAATCGTCGCCCTGACGTGACGGTCTACCGGGCTGAGACCATCGATGTCACTCCAACCCGACCCGAGCATGTGCTTCTCGTGGTCGAGGTGGTCTCTCCCGGGTCGGAGACTACCGATCGGATTGTCAAGGCTGATCAGTACGCTAAGGCCGGTATTCAGTTCTACTGGCGTGTTGAGCAGGCCGCCACTGGTGCGCCTCTCCTTTACACGTACGTGCTTGACCCGGCGACCAAACGTTACCGCGAGAGCGAAATCTTCACCGGTGTCGTCAAGCTGACAGCGCCTTTCTTCTTCGAAATAGATCTTGGCCAGCTCTGATCGCCTCAGCGTGGCGGAGGAGCCTACTCATTGCGCCCTGATCTGGGCACGTGAATCGGCCCGCTACTTCGGCGTCCGCACGTATCGTCGTCACGACGAGGTGATCCGCTGGACCCCTTTACTCGGCCGGTTTATGCTTTCGGTGACCTGGGAGAACGTGCTTGAGCACGTCGCTGGGGCCTCCGACGACCCCCTGGGGGTCAAGGGGTCGTGGGTTCGAATCCCGCCGTCCCGACCGGGTGACAAAGGCCAGCTCAGCTGGCCTTTTCTATTGGACCTGACCGATG
>NZ_JBFAIC010000174.1:0-2130 GCF_040654515.1 Dactylosporangium sp. NPDC050688 | reverse complement strand
CACCTCGACGCCGCGACCCGTGACCTGCCGTTGGATGCGTTCGTGCTGTTCTCCTCGTTCGCGGGGTCGGTGGGCTCGGCGGGGCAGGCGAACTATGCCGCCGCGAACGCCGCCTTGGACGCGATCGTCGAGCAGCGCCGCGCGGCCGGGCGCCCTGGTGTTTCGATCGCCTGGGGGCCGTGGGCGGGGGACGGCATGGCCGGGGATCTCGGCGACCGGCACCGCCGGGGTGGTGTCCGGCCCATGGATCCGGCGACCGCGGTCACCGTCCTGAGCCGCGTCACGGACGGCACCGTCGTTGTTGCCGACATCGACTGGGACACGTTCGGGCCCGCGTTCACCGCTAGCCGGCCCGCACCGCTGCTCGACCGGCTCGCACCGGCCGCCGCGGCACCCGTGCAGGAGCGGCGGTTCGCCGACGTGCCGGCCGGCGAGCTCCCGGCGTACCTCCTCAACCTCGTCCTCGGGCAGACCGCCACGGTCCTCGGTCACGCCGACGCCGCCGCCATCCGCCGCGACAGGGCGTTCCGGGACCTCGGGTTCGACTCGCTGACCGCCGTCGAGTTCCGCAACGCGCTCACCGCGGCCACCGGAGTCACGCTGCCGACCACCGTCGTGTTCGACCACCCGACGCCGGAGGCCCTCGCCGCGCTGCTGCTGGAGCAGATCAGCGGGGCGCGGACCGCCGGCGCCGTCCGGGCCGCGATCCCCGCCGACGAGCCGGTCGCGATCGTGGCGATGGCCGGCCGGTTCCCCGGCGCGGCCACCCCGGAGGCGCTGTGGGAGCTGCTCGCCGAGGGCCGCGACGGTGTCCGCGAGTTCCCCGCCGACCGCGGCTGGGACCTCGACACCCTGTTCGACCCCGACCCGGACCGGGCCGGCACCTCCTACGCCCGGGTCGGCGCGTTCCTGGAGGACGTCGCCGGGTTCGACGCCGGGTTCTTCGGCATCAGCCCGCGTGAGGCCCTGGCGATGGACCCGCAGCAGCGGCTGTTGCTGGAGACGGCGTGGGAGGTGTTCGAGCGGGCGGGCCTCGACCCGGCGACGCTGCGGGGCAGCGCGACCGGCGTGTTCGTCGGCACCAACGGGCAGGACTACCCGACGATCCTCGCCGCGGCGGAGGAGAACGTCGAGGGCTACCTCGGCACCGGCAACGCCGCCAGCGTCGTGTCCGGGCGGATCTCGTACACGTTCGGGTTCGAAGGACCCGCGGTCACCGTCGACACGGCGTGCTCGGCGTCGCTGGTGGCGCTGCACCTCGCCGCGCAGGCGCTGCGCCGCGGCGAGTGCGACCTTGCCCTCGCCGGCGGGGCCACGGTGATGTCGACGCCGGGCGCGTTCGTGGAGTTCTCCCGCCAGCGGGGGCTCGCCACCGACGGGCGGTGCAAGGCGTTCTCCGACGACGCCGACGGCACCGGCTGGGGCGAGGGCGTCGGCCTGCTCCTCGTCGAGCGGCTCTCCGATGCCGTCGCCAACGGCCACCCGGTCCTCGCGGTGGTGCGCGGTTCCGCGGTCAACCAGGACGGCGCGTCGAACGGCCTTACCGCCCCGAACGGTCCGTCGCAGCAGCGGGTCATCCGCGCCGCGCTCGCCGCGGCGGATCTGGAGCCGTCCGATGTGGACGCGGTGGAGGCGCACGGCACCGGCACCGGCCTCGGCGACCCGATCGAGGCGCAGGCGTTGCTTGCCACGTACGGGCAGGGCCGCACCGAGCCGTTGTGGCTGGGGTCGGTGAAGTCGAACATCGGCCACACCCAGGCCGCGGCCGGTGTCGCCGGGGTCATGAAGATGATCCTCGCCCTGCAGCACCGCACCCTGCCCAGCACCCTGCACGTCACCGCACCCACATCACACGTCGACTGGTCGGCGGGCGCCGTCCAGATCCTCACCGAAGCCCAGCCGTGGCCGGACACCGACCGGCCCCGCCGCGCCGGCGTGTCGTCGTTCGGCATCTCCGGTACGAACGCGCACGTCATCCTCGAGGAAGCACCGCTGGCCGCATCGACCGTCGAGCCGGTCGTGCCGCCGGTGGTGTCGTGGCCGGTGTCGGCGCGTACCCCTGAGGCTCTTGAGGCGCAGGTGGACCGGCTGCGGGCCGTGGCGGACCGCAACCCGGTCGATGTCGGGTAC
>NZ_JBFAIC010000173.1:0-2141 GCF_040654515.1 Dactylosporangium sp. NPDC050688 | reverse complement strand
ATGTTCGAGCGGTTCACCGACCGAGCACGACGGGTTGTCGTCCTGGCGCAGGAAGAAGCCCGGATGCTCAACCACAACTACATCGGCACCGAGCACATCCTGCTCGGCCTCATCCATGAGGGTGAGGGCGTGGCGGCCAAGGCGCTTGAGAGCCTCGGCATCTCGCTGGAGGGTGTCCGCCAGCAGGTCGAGGAGATCATCGGCCAGGGGCAGCAGGCGCCGAGCGGGCACATTCCGTTCACGCCACGCGCCAAGAAGGTGCTGGAGCTGTCCCTGCGCGAGGCGCTGCAGCTCGGGCACAACTACATCGGCACGGAGCACATCCTGCTGGGTCTGATCCGCGAGGGTGAGGGCGTCGCCGCTCAGGTCCTCGTGAAGCTCGGCGCCGACCTCAACCGGGTCCGTCAGCAGGTCATCCAGCTGCTCTCCGGCTACCAGGGCAAGGAGCCGGCCGCCGCCGGCACCGGTGCCCCCGGCGAGGCCGCTCCGTCGACCAGCCTGGTGCTCGACCAGTTCGGTCGGAACCTCACCCAGGCCGCCCGCGAGGGCAAGCTCGACCCGGTCATCGGGCGCGAGAAGGAAATCGAGCGGGTCATGCAGGTGCTGTCCCGCCGTACCAAGAACAACCCGGTGCTCATCGGCGAGCCCGGCGTCGGCAAGACCGCCGTGGTCGAGGGCCTGTCCCAGCGGATCATCAAGGGCGAGGTGCCCGAGACGCTCAAGGACAAGCAGCTCTACACGCTCGACCTCGGTGCGCTCGTGGCCGGCTCCCGCTACCGCGGTGACTTCGAGGAGCGCCTGAAGAAGGTCCTCAAGGAGATCCGCACCCGCGGCGACATCATCCTGTTCATCGACGAGATCCACACGCTCGTCGGTGCCGGTGCCGCCGAGGGCGCGATCGACGCCGCGTCGATCCTCAAGCCGATGCTGGCCCGTGGCGAGCTGCAGACCATCGGTGCGACCACCCTCGACGAATACCGCAAGCACCTCGAGAAGGACGCGGCGCTGGAGCGGCGCTTCCAGCCGATCCAGGTGGGTGAGCCGTCCCTCGCTCATACGATTGAGATCTTGAAGGGTCTGCGGGACCGGTACGAGGCGCATCACCGGGTGACGATCACCGACGCTGCCCTGGTCGCCGCGGCGACCCTCGCCGACCGCTACATCTCCGACCGCTTCCTGCCGGACAAGGCGATCGACCTGATCGACGAGGCCGGCGCGCGGATGCGCATCCGCCGGATGACCGCGCCGCCAGACCTGCGCGACTTCGACGAGCGCATCGCCCAGGTGCGCCGCGACAAGGAGTCCGCGATCGACGCGCAGGACTTCGAGCGGGCCGCGCAGCTGCGCGACAAGGAGAAGCAGCTGCTCGGTCAGAAGGCGCAGCGGGAGAAGGAGTGGAAGGCCGGCGACCTGGACGTCGTGTCCGAGGTCGACGACGAGCAGATCGCCGAGGTCCTGGCGAACTGGACCGGCATCCCGGTCTACAAGCTGACCGAGGAGGAGACCGCGCGGCTGCTGCGCATGGAGGACGAGCTGCACAAGCGCCTCGTCGGCCAGGACGACGCGGTCAGGGCGGTCTCGAAGGCCATCCGGCGCACCCGGGCCGGCCTGAAGGACCCGAAGCGCCCCTCCGGCTCGTTCATCTTCGCCGGCCCGTCCGGCGTCGGGAAGACGGAGCTGTCCAAGGCGCTCGCCGAGTTCCTCTTCGGCTCCGAGGACGCGCTGATCCAGCTCGACATGTCGGAGTTCCACGACCGCTACACGGTCTCCCGGCTCGTCGGCGCGCCCCCCGGATACGTGGGCTACGACGAGGGTGGCCAGCTGACCGAGAAGGTCCGCCGGCGCCCGTTCTCGGTGGTGCTCTTCGACGAGATCGAGAAGGCCCACCCGGACGTGTTCAACACGCTCCTGCAGATCCTGGAGGACGGCCGTCTCACCGACGGTCAGGGCCGCATCGTGGACTTCAAGAACACGGTGATCATCCTGACCACCAACCTGGGCACCCGCGACGTGGCCAAGGCCGTGTCCCTGGGCTTCCAGGCCTCGGAGGACAACGAGTCCAACTACGAGCGGATGAAGCAGAAGGTCAACGACGAGCTGAAGCAGCACTTCCGCCCGGAGTTCCTCAACCGCATCGACGA
>NZ_JBFAIC010000172.1:0-2149 GCF_040654515.1 Dactylosporangium sp. NPDC050688 | reverse complement strand
TGCTCGACCGACGGAGTCCCAGACACCCCACCATGATCCAGACATCAATCGACCCAAGTCAAACCGACTCGCCGACCGGGCACCTGACCAGTCACACAGTATCAACGACATGGCATCATCAGCCTGCTCGCGGAAATCGACAGCGAGAGTCTCCTAGGCATGCTGATCTGCCCGGGCGCACGTCTGGCCATCGACATGCTGGATGAAGACGTCGCCGCAAAATCCCCTGCCTTCGAGCGACTCCTGGTCCAGCAGGCGCTCGGCCTCGTCGACACCTTTCCAGGGAACGACATCGACCGTGCCGCCGACGTGCTCCTCGGAATCGTCAGCAAAGACCCGCAGGCGAAGGCTTTAGTCGACCGGCGCATCGAGCAAGCACTGGCCGCGCAGAAGCGCCAGGCACTCGTCGCCATTCGCATGCTTGGCACCTGGGCGGACGGCGTCGGTGCTACCCCCGCCGCTGCACGCCAACGCATCAGCCGGCTCGCCGCCGAGGTGCGAGATGACCTCAAAGTCGGTGCCGCCCGACTGGCCGGCCTGCATCGTGGTCTGTCGTCATTTGCGACGACCCCGCCGCCCGCCGCAGTCCGCGACCCCGGCAAGGCGATCACCGAATTCATGCGTGGGACAGGGTATGGCGCAGATGACACAGCGCGAGCCAAGCGCATCTTTGCCGACCTCGGCCGCCGGAGCCAAGAGCCCAGTGAGTTGGCAGACCCGGACGCGCAGGAGAAGCTCGTCGCGGTGCTGGACGGCCTGCCCGCAAAGGACTGGCCCGCCGGCAGTGCCGTGTACGACCAGCTCGTTCATTGGAGTGAACGCCGTCCCGTCGCCACGCCAGAGATCGAAGCCTGGGGCTGAGGCTTATGCCATGCCACCGATCAGCATCACGATCGCCTCCTCCCGTTACCCGCAGCTGGCTCAGTGAAATGGCGAAGCCTTGCTCCAGCTTGAACTCGCGCATCTCGCGCGCAATCGGCGCGGCACGCAAATGATCGGCGGTCGCTGCACGGACAGATGGAGCCGCTGGCCATCCGGCTCGGGAAACTGGCACGAGGGACTGCCCGAGCGCCGAACCGACCGGGACCGGTTACCTGCGCATCTGCGTCTGGCCACTTCACATGAGTGCTGTGACCGGGAACATTGGCCGGGTTGGGGGTCATGCCGCGGTGCGTGCGGTGTGGCCCATCGGCGTTGACGTTCGCTGCGGATGCGAGCCCGTTCACGGCGTTGTGCGGCGAGGACGTCGGGGTGGCGGGCGTTGGCGACGCCGCTCCAACATCGCCCACGAGATGGCCCATGTGGTGCTGGAGCACATCTTTGACCGGATCCTGTTCGCCGGCGATGTCCAGCGGGGGTGTGTGAACCCTGGCGGCAGCGAGCAGGAGTTCGAGGCCGCCGAACTCGGCGCCGAATTGCTACTGCCCAAAGACGGCGCCGCTTGAGCCGCGCAGCGTGGCATGACAGACGATCAGGTCGCCGACCTGTTCGACGTGAGCACCCAGCTTGCGGCTTGGCGCATGAACAGCACCGGCGCCCGGCTCCGTGCCCAGCGGGCTGCGGCCAAACGTGGCGGATTCCGAGCACGCTGAATCGCTTGAGGGAGCGAGTGGGCTCGCCGACGCGCGAGGTGTGACGACGGCCATCATGTCCCCCGTTGGGAGCGGGTGTTGTTCAACAAGGCGCGTTGCATTGCCGGCTGTTGTTGGAACGGGGCGCTATCGTACGTCGATGAGTTCCTTGCCTGCCCTCCGCGGCTACCTTCTGGAGGAGGCCCTCGCCTGGCTGGTTCGGGCAAGTGGGTACCGGCTGTTGACGAACGTTGCCGACGATCCGGATGGTGCGTTGACGTCGGCCGGTAACGGGTTGCTCGTCAAGGGTAGGGGAGCGAACCATCAGGCGGACACGCTCGGCGAGTTCGTGTATGTTCCGCCGTTCTCGCTGCCGATCCGGTTGTTCGTGGAGGCCAAGTTCCGGAATGACACGACCGGGATCGAAGCGGTGCGCAACGCGTTCGGCGTTGTGAGCGACGTCAACGAGAACTACATGCAGCTGGCCTCGATCCGTCAGAGCGGTTTAGTCCCTCATAAGTGATTCGGCTTGCCCGGTTTGTCCCGTGGTGTGGGGTGCCGGGCTGGCACGTGTCGCC
>NZ_JBFAIC010000171.1:0-2185 GCF_040654515.1 Dactylosporangium sp. NPDC050688 | reverse complement strand
TCGTGCGCCGTGAGGCGCTTGTTGATCGTGTGGAGGTGAGAGACCTGCACCGCTGTCCTGTCGTAGCAGGGTGGTGAAGCTGAGGGCAGCCCGAGCCGGGAGGCGCTGGTGAGGGTGGGAAGCAGCCCTGACAACGCCGTGACGTGTCAGTACTGCCAGATGATGCGGGTGCGGCAAGCAAGGCGGACAGGCATACGAGAGGAACCGGCGTGATCACGCTCCTCAAGGACGTACCGGCCCGGAACCTGGCGGATGTGGGCCGGAGGCGGTGCGTACCCGGCCCTTCATGACGGGCTTGGGGAACTCCTGGAAGGTCAATGAAGCTGGACGGGAGGCCACGGGGAAAGACTGCGGCGTACCCGTGGCGATGCCGCTGGGGCATAGTCGGGTGCCTCCCCGCTGAGCGATCAACGAGTGAACACGGGAACTGTCCCGGTCCTCGCCTCTGTGGTGCGTATCCGACGCGGTATGGGGGCTGGGCCCGTCGTCGGCCGATCGGTCCGGGACAGGGCGGAGCCGCCGTAGTAGTCCGAGCACGGGAAAGCCGTGCGCATGGCGAAGGGCGGCAGCGGATTTGCGAGGGGAGGAAGCTGCAATGCCGCAAGAGGCACCGCCGAACGGCGGCGCACCGGTGTCGGATGGATCGCAGGGTCCACGGGCGCGGGTAGCGGAGATGCAGTCCAAGCTTCACCGTTGGGCAGCGGCCGATGCCGGCCGCAGGTTCGACGACCTGTTCAACTTCGTGCACGACCCGGCGACGCTGTTGGTGGCGTTCGGCCGGGTGGCGGGTAATCTCGGGGCCCGGACCCCTGGCGTGGACGGCCTGACGGTCGCTGCTGTCGAGGAGTCCATCGGGGTCCCCGGATTCCTGAACGACATACGCGCCCAGCTGAGGCAGGGAGCGTTCCGGCCGCTTCCGGTGCGGGAACGGAAGATCCCGAAACCGGGCGGGTCCGGGAAGGTCAGAAGCCTCGGTATCCCGACGGTGACCGACCGGGTCGTTCAGGCAGCGTTGAAGTTGGTCCTGGAACCCATCTTCGAGGCCGGCTTCGAGCCGGTCTCCTACGGGTTCCGGCCCCGGCGGCGGGCGCACGACGCAATCGCCGAGATCCACTACTACGGCACCCGCGGATACCAGTGGGTGCTGGATGCGGATATCGAGGCGTGCTTCGACTCGATCAACCACACGGCCCTGATGGACCGGGTGCGGGCTCGGGTCAAGGACAAGCGGGTGCTCGCGCTGGTCAAGGCGTTCTGCAAAGCCGGGCTGCTCACCGAGCTCGGCGAACAGCGGGACACCCCGACCGGCACGCCGCAGGGCGGCATCTTGTCCCCGCTGCTGGCGAACATCGCCCTGTCCGTGCTCGACGAGCACCTCCAGGCGCCATGGAAGCCGGGCGGGATGATGCACACCGACAGCCGGCGCAGGTCCCGCCGCGCCCGCGGGTTGCCGACGTGGCGGATGGTCCGCTACGCCGACGACTTCGTCGTCATGGTGCACGGCACCCAAGACGACACCGAGGCGCTGCGCGAAGACGTCGCCCGAGTGCTGGCACCGATGGGTCTGCGGCTGTCACCGGCCAAGACCACGGTCGTGCACCTCAGCGACGGGTTCGACTTCCTGGGGTTCCACATCCGGTGGCGCCGCAAGCGGGGCACGAACCAGTGGTACGTCTACACCTTCATCGCCGACCGGCCAGTCCGGCAGCTGAAGGCGAAGATCCGTGCCATGACCTACAGGACGTCCCAGAAGGATCTCCCGACCACGCTGACCAGACTCAACCAAATCACGCGCGGATGGGTGAACTACTTCAAGCACGCCGTGGCCAAACGCGTCTTCGACCACATCAGGAACTTCACGTGGTGGCGGATCGTGCGATGGCAGTACAAACGGCACCGCTGGAACTGGGGCGACGTCCGCCGATGGCTCACCACCCCCACCGGGGCGTGGCAACCCATCACCTCGGACGGGATCGAGTTGTTCAACCCAGCCTCGGTACCGATCAAGCGTTACCGCTACCGAGGTAACAAGATCCCCACCCCGTGGGGCGCCGCCTGAACCACACCGAACGGCAAAGTCCGTGGAGAGCCGGATGCGATGAAAGTCGCACGTCCGGTTCGGCGAGCGGCCTGGGGAAACGGACCGGTAGCAACACCGAAACCGCGCCCCAGGCCGACTCAACAT
>NZ_JBFAIC010000170.1:0-2231 GCF_040654515.1 Dactylosporangium sp. NPDC050688 | reverse complement strand
GGCCACGCGTGGTCGTCACCATCGCCGGCCACGACGTCGAGGTGGACCTCACATCCCTGATCAGGCGCTGACGGCGGACATCCCGCCGCTCCACGCCGCCCGCAAAGCCGGGACCGACTGCCGCGGCAGGAGAACCCACGACGGCCTTCCCCCGCGCCCGGCGAACGCCGGCTCACCACGTACCAACGCCGCAACGAGACCAGAGCACTGATCCAGCGACGTCGGACCCCGGGCACGGGGTTGAGGGGGTGTGGGTTGGAGGGAGCTCTCCCGCTGGGGAGCATGACGCAGTCATGCGCGAATGACCCACCCATCGCAGACGCGAAAGGCGCTCCGTGCCTTGAGCAGGGAGCGCCGATCGATGGGTGGAGATGAGGGACTCGAACCCCTGACCCCCACACTGCCAGGACCGGTCTCACAGTGCTTGACCACGCGGAACTTCTTGTACCACGGCAGGTACACATGGCCACCCAAGCTGGTACCATATCCGGTACGAGAGCCTCCTGGGGAGGATGACATGACAGCGGCGATCAGTGCCAGCGAGGCACGCAAGAGCTTGTTCCCGCTCATCGAGCAGGTCAACAACGACCACACGCCGATCGAGATCGTCTCCAAGCGGGGCAACGCGGTCCTGGTCAGCAAGGAGGACTGGGACGCCATCGTGGAGACCAACTACCTGCTCCGGTCTCCCGCCAACGCAAAGCACCTGATGGAAAGCGTCGACCAGTGGCGCTCCGGGCAGGCGTCGGAACGGGACCTGGACCTCGACGCGTGAAGCTCAGCTTTACCGACGCCGCCTGGGACGACTACTTGTACTGGCAAACACAGGACCGCAAGACTCTCAGGCGCGTCAACGCACTGATCGCCGACATCAAACGCGACCCGGACGGTCCTGGTATTGGCAAGCCGGAGCTCCTGCGCAACAACCTGGCAGGCCTGCGCTCGCGCCGCATCGACGACGAACACCGCCTGGTCTATGCAGTCGCCCCGGACGAGGTAACGATCATCTCCTGCCGCTACCACTACTGACGGGTTCACGCCGGCTTACTCCGTACCAACGCCGCAACGAGAAAAGGAGCGGCCGCACCGACAAGACGGGCCCGGTACGGGGTTTGAGGGGGTGTGGGTGGAGCGAAGCTCCCCCACCGGGAGCACGGCGAAGCCGTGCGCGGGGAATGACGACATCACCAACGCGAAACGGCGGACCCGCCGTGAGCAGGGTCCGCCGATTGATGGGGTGGAGACGAGGGGACTCGAACCCCTGACCCCCACACTGCCAGGACTGAGGTCACGATCCCGCTGAGCTGCGGGCTCGTGGTTTCCCGTCGCGACGTCGCCTGACCGCGACCCCCGCAGGTTCCCGCGATCCACCGTGCGGTCCAGCACGGATCTGGCATGACACTCGGGCGCGCGACGCGACCGGCGACCTGTACGGATCCGGCAGAACGCCCTGAAACGGTCGATGCCCAAGGACGAGACCGCGAACTGCACCAGAGACTCTAATATGCTGTTGATGCTATATTGGAGACGTGCTGATCGACTGGTCGAGCGAGTTCGACAGGTGGCTGACTGAGCTCGAACGCCGAGCGGACGAAGGCCACGACCGAGCGCAGGAGCAACTCGACCTCGTCAACGCACAGTTGGAATACCTGCAAGATCTCAAAGAGCCACCGACGGACGACACACCGACACTGCGGCGCGTCCGACAGTCCGGCAGATACCAGGTCTGGCGAGTGTCGCACCCCTTCCGGGACGGCATCGCCATCCGCCTGATCGTCTGGTTCCCACCCGACGCGCCGCCGATGATCCTCTTGTTCGCCAACGACAAGGCTCAAATGGGTGACGTGTTCTACAGCAGTGTCGGCAGCCGCGCCGACCAGGTGATCGCCGCGTATCTCAGGCAGACCGACGGAGGCAATAATGACTAGCCAGCCCATTAACGCCGAACCCACCACGTTCGTCGGGACCGGAACTGCACAAACACGGATCGCCCGCCTGCGAGCGCGGCGCGGCGCGGCAGAACGTGTCGACGTCATCCGCGCCGAGATGGCGGAAGCCGATCGCGTCTACGCTGAGAATCTCGCCGCGGTACGCAAGGCGGCCGATCTTACCCAAGTCGACCTCGCCAAGGCCATGGGCGTCGCACAGTCAGAGATCAGCCGCATCGAGAGCCGCCCCGACATGCTGCTGTCCACGCTTGCCAGCTACCTCGCCGCAGCCGGCGATCGGCC
>NZ_JBFAIC010000169.1:0-2245 GCF_040654515.1 Dactylosporangium sp. NPDC050688 | reverse complement strand
TGACCGGGCCGCCCGCCGAACCTAACCTTCGAGCCGGCATCGGCAGGATTGTAGGACCGTTCGCGCCCACATGATCGGGTGCGCACAATTCGGCACGAGCGCTCAGCCGACCGCGGATCTGTCCCGCCGGAACGGCGTACGGAGCGTGACGGTCTCGGGCAGGCTGTAGCGCGCGCTCGGCGGCAGATCCGTGCACTTCCCGCTCTGCGAAGGAGGCGACACCCCGCACGCTAACGTCGCTCAACGCGCCAGGTCGCCCGCTTGATCGGCATGCTGAGAACGCGATCTGCGCCCTGTTACCTTTCGCCGCCGGCGCACACAGAGAGGGACATGAACGTCGTCCACGAACGCGACGCCGACTGGTTCCGCAGCATCTACGCCCGGCACTACCAGGACGTCGTGCGCTACGGCGTGCGAAGGCTCGGCGGCACCGCCGCAGCGGAGGAACTCGCCCAGGAGGTCTTCCTGGTCGCTTGGCGGCGGCGGTGGGAGGTGCCGGCACGGACGCTGCCCTGGCTGTACGGCGTCGGGCGACGCCTGCTCGCCAACCACTGGCGCGCCGAGCGGGCCGCCCCACCAGCGCTCGAGCTGGGAGACGTGCCGGCGGCCGACCGGCACGACGGCATCGCTCGCCTCGTCGACGTACGCACCGCGCTGGCGCGGCTATCCGACGACGACCAGGAGATCCTGCGGCTCGTCGGCTGGGAGCAACTCTCCATGAGCGAGGCCGCCCTGGTCCTCGGCTGCGGCACCGCGACCGCGAAGGTCCGGCTGCACCTTGCCCGCCGGCGACTCACCGCCCTGCTGCGTGAACAGCCCGCAGCCGCACCCGTCCGGATCGGAGGAACACGATGAGCAAGCAGGTCCGTGCGCTACTGGAGAACGCCGATCCGGCCCGGGGTGTCGTCGTCGGTCACGGCGACGCCGAAGCGGTCCTGCGCCGCGCCGCCACCGACATCACATCCTACGAAGCCGTCCCGCCGCGCCGCACGACCCGCCGCGCCGTGCTCGCCGTGGCAGTCGCGGCCGTCGCCGTCGTCGCGGGCGCTGCAGGGCTCACGCTGCCCGGCCACCGCCCCGCTCCCGGGCCGATGCCGGGGCCTCCAGCGGTCCAGGGCTCATCCGGCACAGCGCCCAACTGCCTGGCCGCGCTCGCCGACCACCTCGCCCCGGCACCGTACGACGGCGGCACGGGCCGGTACGAATACTTGCACACCCGCAGCCGGGGCGGCTTCACCAGCGAGGTTCCTGGCAAGAGCACCTTCGCGTCGGCGGCGTGGGAGGTCGAGGTGAAGCTGTGGAACGCCGCCGACGGTTCGGGGCGGCGGGTCGCCGACCGCGGACCGGTGCAGTACCGGGACGAGGCGTCGCGCACGTTTTTCGCGGCACATCCCAAGATGCTGCGCGCCGCGCACGAGGATCGCACCTTCGCCGCCGGCGAGCGCGAGCTACGCCCGGTGCCCAAGGCAGAGCCGGCGGCGATGGCCGAGCAGCTGTACCAGCCGCGGGAGAACGGACCTTCGGCCGCGCTCGCCGGTGTCGCGGACCTCAACGCGACACGGATCCTCGACGCGGCGCACCGGGCCGCGGTACTGCGCTTCCTCGCCACCACGGACGGCGTCACCTGCGCCGGCGAGACGCAGACCGACCTGGGCACCGGGCTACTGGTGACGACGCCGATCGGCCAGGGGCCACACCCGAGCCCCGGCGACAACGGCTCCGAAGCGCTGCTGTTCGACACCCGCACCGGCGAACTCATGGCCTCGGGTACCGGACCCGGCCGTTGGGCCACCGTCTACCTCGACCGCGGCTACACCGATCAAACCGGCTGAGGGTGCTGCCGGCGCACTGTCATCGGCACGACGGGAAGCGTCGGCGTCGCCGGGGCGCGTCGCTCGCGGTGACGACCACGGTGCCGGTGCCGCGCGAGACCAGCGGCAGATCCGGACATCGTCGGTCAGTCGGCCCATACGCGGGCGCCGCGCGCTGTCTGGGCGTGGCGCAGCGTGTGGCCCAGCCTGGGGAGTACGTCCGTGACCATGGCTCGGGCGGTGGATTGCTCGGTCGGAGGGAATGCGATGCGGATCAGCCGCCCCTGCGGCCATTCGCTGTAACTGATCCGCCAGTTGCGAGCCGTGGCGAAGTGGTCCTTGTCAAGCCCCGGGTTTGATGGAGAGTTGGTTAGCTGGTTTTCGGGGATACGGTGACCGGCTGGGTCATCGTGTGTAGTGCCTCGTACTCGGCA
>NZ_JBFAIC010000168.1:0-2308 GCF_040654515.1 Dactylosporangium sp. NPDC050688 | reverse complement strand
ACCGCCCACGGCCACAACACCCTCCGGGCACTCACCGACCTCATCACCGGTCGGCCCTGGCTACCCGCCATCAACTGACCACCTGATCAGTCACGTTGCTTCTACGGGTCGCGGATTCGACGAGATTTCGCGGATGACGGTTTTCCCTGCCTTTAGGGTTCTCGCGACCCAATAGCTCCGGCGCTCCGTCAAGCATTAGGAAAGGCAGCTTTCGTTGACCAAAGCCAGAATCTGCTCGCGAAGGTGTGGCGCAGCAGCAACTGTGGCCCGTGATTTAGCGGTGTGCTCACTGCCGTCGTCGTCCATGACTACGGCCCCTGCCTCGCGCGCAATTGCTACTCCCGCACAGGTGTCCCAAGGGTTGTTCGACAGCATGATGCTGCCATCGATCCTTCCGGCTGCGAGCCAGGCGAGGTCGATTGCAGCGGAGCCGAACATTCTGACCCTCTGGGCTCGTGCCGAGAGTTCAGCGGTGATGCGCAAGCGCCGCTTATTGCGTTCGGCTCCTGTTGGGCCCAGGGCGTAGTCACCGATTGCGACTACTGCCTGGTCTAGAGCGCTGACCTGGGAAGCGTGAATCGGCTGGCCATTCTCGAAAGCGCCGCTTCCCTCGGCGGCGGTGTACCGGCTGTTCAGTTGTGGCAGGTCAATGACACCGAGAACAGACCTGGTGCCGTGCATGAGTCCGAGTGAGACAGCGTGTAGTGGTAGGCCGTGCGTGAAGTTCGCGGTGCCATCGACCGGGTCTAGCGCCCACATCAAGGACGTTGCTGCGTAGTCGATGCCGTCTTCTTCGCCGAGGAATCCGATGTCCGGGGTCCGCTCTTGCAGAAACCGTCGTACGGTCCGCTCGATGTTATAGTCAACATCGGTCACCATGTCGCGGTCACTTTTTACGGTCACCGTCTTCACGGGCTGCTTGACGAGGTCGTGTGCTAGCTCGATTGCCTGGATCGCAATGGGGAGCAAGTGCTGATAATCCGTCATAGTTCGGTGCGTCGCTCCCACATCGAATTGAAAACCTGGTCGAATACAGGATACAGCCCGGCGGTCGGCCATCGGCGATTTATGACGAAGGTTGGAGATTCGAGACCACGGAATCCCGGCAGATAAGGCTGGGCAACGCAGATCTCGTTGTCGATGAAGGTTAGGTTGAAGCGGATGGTTTCGTCGTAGGTTGCCACCTGCACCAAGCGCTGGCGATCCTCGGACACCCTCTTGCGCACTCTGTTTAGCATCGTTTGGATGTTGAGTGCGGTTAGCGACGCCAAGTGGCCAGGAGGGTAGCCCTCCTCGGTCTCATTCGCACGGGTTGCGTGGCCTGCCGGATCGAGGAAAAGGCACTTCAGACTGACACCTTGTTCGACCAAGTCGCGTAGGCGCTGATCCGAATATTGTTGGCATAGCATGTTCAACGACAGGCCCATCGCCCGGATCTCTCGCGCGCCGTCGAAAAGCTTCGGGAGCGATACGTGCGCCGTGAAGTCGGTGCGACTGGCGTAGACAGCGGTTACGTCAGCAAAGTTCTCCGCGATTACTCCGCCGATGAGATCGGTGGCGTGGTTGCCCGGCGCGTTGCCGATGGTTCCGTAGGTGGCCAGATTCGCAGCAACCAGGACGTCGCCCGGAGGTGTCACGTCGTTTTCCCACGACTCGATGGTTTCCGCCGGTGGACTCCATCCCAGCAAAGGGGACAGGAGGTCGGCGAACTCGGCGTGGCTGAGTTGCAGGCTTTCTCTGGCCTTTGCGATCTGTCCTCGCGCGAACGCGCCGACGTCAGGGCGAAAACTGCTGTGTGACCGGAGGTCGAACACCCTAGCGGAACGGTGGCTGTCAACCATTTACACACCCTCCCCAGAGTGTTCAGTGTCCGCTTGCTCGCCGGTGTTTGGTACCTGTCCCGCTGTCTTCATTCGCAGCGCCGCTATGTACCAGGCGGCCGGCCACGTCCCGGCGACGTCCCAGGAAGAGGCATAGGGTGTATATCCGCAGGTCAGCGCGTTATTGCCCGGCAAGACCCGGCGTACAGGTCGACTCGTCCGTCGCCCTGCTGGTCACGGCCCTGCTCGTGGCCGCTGAACTGGTGTTTCGTACGTCAGTTCTGGTCTACGTCGGTCGATACTGGGTGCTGTTTGACGGCCCGGTGACGGCCCGGACGGCCCAGGGGCGGCCCGGCGAAGATCAACTCAGACGGCCTTCGGGCTGAGCTTCTCCGGTTGCTTCCGCAGCATGCTCCGGACCCGGAGAGGCTTCCCGTTGCGCAGGCTCCGCCCTGACATGCTGTGCCGCCGGGGCGCCATGTCGGTCG
>NZ_JBFAIC010000167.1:0-2688 GCF_040654515.1 Dactylosporangium sp. NPDC050688 | reverse complement strand
GGCTGACGGCGATCACGGCTGCCACGGCTGTGCCGACCCTGCGGACCGCCAAGCCGGCGCGCCGTTGACACTCTCGATCGTCAGATCGATTCCGGACAGCAGGGCACAGAGCAGCCAGGCGACCTCGGCTGCTCCGCGCACGGGACCGATCGGAGCGGGTACGCCGCCGCCGTCGCACACGGCGACGGCGTCCCGATCGAGGACGGCCTCGATCGCCATGACGTCACCCGTGTGGCAGGCGGCGGCGAGCCGGCGTACGACGTCGTCATGAACGCGGGGCATCGCCCGCCAGCACACTCGCGTCCACAGCACCCGTCCCCGCTTCGTGTGATGCCGCGGCGGGTGCGGGTACGCGCGGGCCGGCACCGGCCAGGAACGCCTCCCGGGGGTGCTGCACCGCGGTCAGCGAGACGATGTCCCGGCCGAACGGCACGGCGGTCACCCAGACCGCGAGCACCCGGAACTTCCGCTCCCAGGTCGGCACCGCCAGCACGTGGTAGCCGCGGTGCATCAGCCAGGCCGGGAAGCCCTTGATGACCAGGCGGTGGAACTGGAAGATGCCGCGGCCGAGGCCGAGCGTGGCAACCACGCCGAGGCTGTGGTGCACGTACGGCTTCGGCCCCCGCCCGCGCAGCGTGGCGATCAGGTTCCTGGCCAGCAACTTGCCCTGCCGCACCGCGTGCTGCGCGTTGGGCACGGTCGCCGCGCCGGGCTTCTCCGCGGCATGGTCGGGGACAGCTGCGTCGTCGCCGGCGCCCCACGCGTCCGGCACCGGCGCCTCGTCGGTGCCGACCCGCAGGTCGGGCCGGACCACGAGCATCCCGCGCTGGTCGATGGGCAGGTCGGTGTGGTTGTGCACCATCGGGTTCGCGGCGTTGCCGACGGTCCAGACGATCAGCTCGGAGTCGAACTCCTCGCCGGTGGACAGCACCACGTGGCCGTCGATCGCGGAGAGGATCTGGGCGTTCAGGTGCACGTGCCCGCCGCGCTTCTCCAGCGAGCGCACCACCCATGCGCCGGGCTTGTCGGTCACCTCGGGCAGGATCCGGCCGCGCGCCTCCACCAGGTGGAAGCTCAGATCAGCTGGGCTCAGCTCGGGGTAGCGTCGCACCAGCGCCTTGGCCAGCGCCAGCAGCTCGCCGAAGCCCTCGACGCCGGAGAAGCCACCGCCGACGAACGTGACGGTGAGCAGCTTCCGGCGCAGCGGGCCGGGCGGGAGCCCGGCGGCCTGGTCAAAGGCGGTCAGCAGCCGGTCGCGGATCGCGACGGCCTCCTCGACGTGCTTCATGCCGATCGCGTGGTCGGCCACGCCCGAGATCGCGAGAATACGGGTCACCGCGCCCGCGGTCACGACGATGATGTCGTATTCCAGCGGGTAGGAGTCTCCCACCGCGGGACGCACGGTGACTGTCTTGTGCGCATGGTCGATCCTGGTAACCCGCCCGGCGATGAGCTCGGTCTTCTTCAGGTGCCGGCGCAGCGAGACCGCGGCGTGCCGCGCCTCGACCGAGCCGGCCATCACCTCGGGCAGGAACGGCTGATAGGTCATGTACGGCCGCGGGTCAACGACGATCACGCGCGCCTCGCCCCGGCGGAGCTTCTTCTCCAGCTTCCAGGCGGTGTAGAAGCCGGCATACCCGCCGCCGACGATCAGGACCGTCCGCACCATCGTCCCCTGTCTCTCGCTGTCAGCAGCTATGACAGAGCAGACACCTACTTTGTGACAGCGGCCAAGGCTCCAATCTTGTCAAGATTCATCATCCACAGCATCGGCGCCGTTGCGTTGTGGGATCGGCGGACGCGTTGAACCCGTGTCGGGTCCGCGGTCAGATCGCGTGGGCGAGTTCGGCGAACGCTGCCGCGACCCGCGTAGCCGGCGGGGCGTCGACAGCGAGTTCGTAGTGTCCGCGGCGGAGGTTCTGCATGAACGCGTGTCCGGCGATGATCACCTGTGCCGTGTTGTCCGTTCGTAGGCCGCGCATCGGTCTCAACCGGTGCTTCAGCCGACTGTGATCAGCCTCGATCGGATTGTTGGCGTACCGCTCGACGTGGTGCCACGCCGACGGGATCAGCTCGTCGAGGACGCCGGGGTAGACCGCGGCGGCGTCGGTGACCACCTCGCTGGGTGTCACCTTCAACACCGACAGCGCCCGGCGGAAGAACCGCCGGGCCGCGTCGGCGTCACGGCGGGCCGAGACCAGCACGTCGATGACCTGCCCGTACTGGTCGACCGCCCGGTACACGTACCGCCAGACCCCCGTTGACTTTGACGTACGTCTCGTCGACGTGCCACCTGTCGCCTGGTGAGTGCCGGCAGAACCGGGCGGCGTCGGCGAGCAGTGGTGTGAACCGCTGGACCCACCGGTAGACGGTGACGTGGTCGACCTCCACGCCGCGTTCGACCAGCAACTCCTCGACGTCGCGGTAGGAGAGGTTGTAGCGCAGATACCAGCGCACGGCGACGACGATGACCTCGGGCGGGAACCGGAACCCGGCGAACGCCGACTTCGCAGGCAGCCACGGGCCAGGACGGATCGATGACATCACCGCTCAAGCTTGCCTCGATCTTGCCAACGCTCAATGCAACGGAGCCTCACAGCCGGCTCAAACACCGGTTGAGATCGATGCGCGGGCTGCGAACGGACAACACAGCACAGGTAATCATCGCCGGACATGCCTTCATGCAGA
>NZ_JBFAIC010000166.1:0-2739 GCF_040654515.1 Dactylosporangium sp. NPDC050688 | reverse complement strand
GCACCGAACACTGACGGACCACCGTAGACCGCCACAACCTTCGACGCGAACGCCGAGGTCACCCACACCGGTGACCAGCAGCGCTCTTCGGCTTCGTTCGCACCCCATGCCGAACCCCGCGACCAAGCGCTTCGCTCAAGGCGTCACCGCGGGAGACCGGCCGGCTCCCCACCCCGACGTCTCACCGGGAGCCACCGATGCCCAACGAACCCACCAACCCGACCTGGCGCGAGAAGCTCACCCTCGCCGCCGTCCGCGGCGCCATTGCCGGCGCGGTCCGCGCCATCTTTACCTGGATGCTCGAACGTTGATCCGACGCTGGCCGGGCCCGCTTACCACGGGCCCGACTGGCTGCTCAACCCTGGGGAATACCGCACGTTCGAATACATGCCTTCCCCCAGTAAAATCGTTCAATGTTGCATCAGAACGAATCCTGATCAGCCTGCTTACTCAAGGCGGCCGATCTACCTCATCAACTCGATCGCAGCATGTCTCGAAGAGTATTGGCTGCTCCCGGTGTACCTGCAGTCATTTCATCCCTGATGGCTTCAATGCGACCCTGCTCTGCCAGTACACCAATCAGTCCAAGGGCTGCATACCAGTCGCCGGCGTCGGCGCGCTCGCGCAGCTCGTCGACGCGGCCTTGCTCGGCCAGGACGTCGGCCAGCCGGGAGGGGGCATATCTGTTACCGGCGTCGGCGCGCTCGCGCAACTCGTCGACGCGGCCCTGCTCGGCCAGCACGTCGGCCAGCCGGTAGGCGGCATACCAGTCGTCGGCGTCGGCGTCGGCGCGCTCGCGCAGCTCATCGACGCGGCCCTGCTCGGCCAGGACGTCGGCCAGCCGGGCGGCAGCAGACCCGTCGCCGGCGTCGGCGCGCTCGCGCAGCTCATCGACGCGGCCCTGCTCGGCCAGGACGTCGGCCAGCCGGGCGGCGGCAAACCTATCGTCGGCGTCGGCGCGCTCGTGCAGCTCATCGACGCGGCCCTGCTCGGCCAGGACGTCGGCCAGCCGGGCGGCAGCAGACCCGTCGCCGGCGTCGGCGCGCTCGCGCAGCTCATCGACGCGGCCCTGCTTCGCCAGCACGTCGGCCAGCCGGGAGGCGACAGACCCATCGCCGGCGTCGGCGTGCTCACGCAACATCCCTAGGGCCTCATCAAGGCGGTCTTGGTCACCTAGCACGTCGGCCAGCCGGGAGGCGGCAGACCCATCGCCGGCGTCGGCGCGCTCGTGCAGCTCATCGACGCGGCCCTGCTCGGCCAGGACGTCGGCCAGCCGGGAGGCGGCAAGCCCGTCGCCGGCGTCGGCGCGCTCGTGCAGCTCATCGACGCGGCCCTGCTCGGCCAGGACGTCGGCCAGCCGGTTGGTGGCATACGGGTCTCCGGCGTCGGCGTGCTCGCGTAACACCCCTAGGGCCTCGCCGACGCGGCCTTGGCCAACCAGCATGTCGGCCAGCCGAACGGCGGCGGCCCCGTCGCCGCGATGCGCGGCGTATCGGTAAAGGGTGATGGCGTCATCAGGCCGGCCGCGGCGTTGGGCGTTGTCGGCGAGGGTGGTGGTGTCGTCGGGGTGGTGGTGGGCGACGAGCGCTTTCCAGACAGGGTCAGGGAGGAGAGTGGTTCGGCGGGCTCGGCGGGCATGCTGGTGGAGGTAGTCGGCTGCGGTCCAGCCGGCGATGGTGCCCATGCCGGCGGGTACGGGGGTTAGGCAGCCGGTGGCGCCGTGGACGGGGGTGGTGGCGTAGGCGAGGGCATGCTCGAGCCAGTCCGGTGGGGCGGTGGCCTGCTGGGCGGGGGTGAGGTAAGCGGGGGTGGCGGCTTCGAGGAAGTCGCGGTTGGCTGGGTGTTGGGTGCCGACGCGGCGGGCGTCGAGCGCGGCGGTGATGACTGCTTGGCCGTAGCAGTCGTCGGTCGCTTCCCAGCGTTGGATCAGCGCTGGGCCGGCGGCCAGAACCTGGGTGAAGCCGGCGTCGGTGGTGTCCAGCGCGATCCGCAGCCGCCGGTCGGTCCCAGCGAGGGCCTCGCCACGGCGGCGCTCCGCAGCAGTGAACTCGTCCGGGACCCGGATGATGTGGGCTAGGCGGAGGACCTCACGGTCCTCGGCGTACGGGTCGGGTTGGCCTGCGTTGGGGCGGGTGGTGCGCATGCGGTACTCGTCCGGCCATAAGGTGGCGACCACGACCGTACCAGCGGTGATGAGCCGATGCGCGGCACCAACCGTGAGCCCAGCCGGATGGTTGAGGTAGCGCTGCAGCTCGTCGAGCCACAGCACCGTGCGCGGTGTCGGGGCGGCAGCGTGAGCACTGATTGCCGGGGTGTCGGCGGGGTGTAGCAGCCACCACTCCGGCAGCACCGCCCGGACCGCTTCGAGCAGCGCGCGGGTCTTGCCGACTGATGAACCACCGACCAGCAGCACCAGACCACCGCTCGCCGCGGCGGCGGTAACCGCGGTGCGCAGGTCCGCATCGAGATCCCGCGGCACATACGGCGGCAGCTCATTCTCGACATCCGCGACCTGGATCGCGGCGTGCACACCGAGCAGCCGCGGCCGGGCGTCGCGGACCCGGACCGCACCGCCGGGCCGCGGCTGGTGAGCGGTGGCGACCCGCTCCCACGCCGCCAACCACAGATGTTGCGCCTCATCGTCGAGACCGCACGCCGTCAGGAACGCGATCACGGTCTCTCTGGTGGGCGTTGACTTGGCGTTGAGGAGGTCGCTCAGCGTCGCCTTCGGCAATGGGT
>NZ_JBFAIC010000165.1:0-2905 GCF_040654515.1 Dactylosporangium sp. NPDC050688 | reverse complement strand
TGCTCGGTGCCGATGTAGTTGTGGTTGAGCATCCGGGCTTCTTCCTGCGCCAGGACGACAACCCGTCGTGCTCGGTCGGTGAACCGCTCGAACATGCCCATCACGCCCCTCAGCGGGCGCCCACGTCACCCGCCCGACGGACGGCACACACGTACCGCAGCGGAGACTTCGCGCTGAGTCGGAGACCCTTGGCCACGTCACATGGTCGACGTGGGCAGCCATTCGTGGCGCAGGCAGGCGCTCTACCCATGGACATACTAGCGCACCGCGCCCCGACGCCGGCGAGCTCGGCCGCGCGGTGCCGGTCCGGCCCGGCACGCTGCACCCGGCGCGGGTGCTGTTCCTCGGCGCCGGGCTGCTCACCGCGCCGACCCTCGCGGTCCTCAGCGTCGGCTCGGCCGGTCCCCGCTCGTGGCTGCTGCTGGCCGCGACCGCCGCCGCGTGCGGGTTCGTCCTGGCCCGGTTCACCGCCGCGGTGCGCGAGCAGGAACGCGCCCAGCGGCAACTGCAGTGCCAGGCCTCCCACGACGTGCTGACCGGCCTGGCGAACCGGGCGACCCTCGCCGAGGCGCTGCACGCGTCGATCCCCGACGCCGGTCAGGTGCACCGGATCGGGCCGGCATCGGCATCGCACCGGCCGGCCCGGGCGCCACCCCGGACGAGGTGCTGCTGCGCGCTGACGGTGCGATGTACGAGGCGAAGCGCTCCGGCCGCAGCCGCTGGGTCCTCGCCGCCTGACGCGAGCACCCCGGACCGCGCCGACCGGGCCGCGCGCCGCGGAATCGGGCACGACCACGCCGGCGCGGGTCAGGGCACGAGCACCACGCCGCCGCGCACGCCGCCACCGGCCAGCCGCTCGTGGGCGGCCGCCGCGTCGGCGAACGGGTGCACGCCGGCGACCCGCAGCGGGATGTCGCCGCTGGTGACGAGCTTGACCAGCGCGCCGAGCCGGGACCCGTCGGGCAGCACCTCCAGCGCGACCGTGCGGATGCCCCGCACCGGCGCCGGGCGCAGCGGGGGTGACGCGGCCACGTATCCGCCGCCGTCTCGGACGAGGTCCAGCAGCGAGGGGCCGATCACCGCCAGGTCGACGACCGCGTCGAACGTCCCCGCCGCGCTGCCCGCCGGGTCGTCGGAGCGCGGCAGGAAGGTCGCGCCCAGCGACTCGACGAACGCCCGGTCGCCGTCCCCAGCGAGTCCCGTGGCGTGCAGGCCGGCCGCCCGGGCCAGCGCCAGGCAGAACCCGCCGACCTGCCCGGCGGCGCCGGTGACGAGCACGGTCGCGCCGGCCGGGAGCGCGAGCAGGTCGAGAGCCTGGGCGGCGGTGAGGCCGTTGACCGGCAGGGTCGCCGCCTCGGTGGCGGGCACGCCGGCGGGCGCGGCGGTCAGCCAGGCGGCGTCGAGCACGACGTACTCGGCGTGGGCGCCGGCCGTGGTCCGCAGCCACGGCGAGAAGCCGATGACCTCGTCGCCGGGCGCGAACCCCTCGACCGCCGGGCCGACCGCGTCGACGGCGCCGGCCACGTCCCAGCCGGGCGTGTACGGCAGCCCGGTCGGCAGCGGGGCCGGGAACCGGCCGGAGCGGATCATCAGGTCGACCGGGTGCAGCACGGACGCGGCGACCCGTACCCGGACCTGCCCCGGCCCGGGCGCGGGCACCGGCACCTCGGCCACGTGCAGGACCTCCGGCCCTCCGAACTGTGCATACCTGACTGCGCGCATCACCGTCTCCTTCGTGCGGACTGATCACCTCGACCGTACGAACCGCGGGCACCACGAGAAAGTAGGTACCGTAAAGTGCCTATGGCACCGGAGGAGGCGAGATGGCGACGACGACCGCGGCGCAACGCCGTGCACAGGCCAGGCGTGACTACGACGCGTTCCTGGACGGCTGCCCGACCCGCGAGCTGCTCAGCCGCCTCACCGACAAGTGGGTCGCGCTGGTGATCCCGGCGCTCGCGGACGGCCCGAAGCGGCACAGCGAGCTCGCCCACCGCATCGCCGGCGTCAGCCAGAAGATGCTCACCCAGACGCTGCGCACCCTCGAACGCGACGGCCTGGTGACCCGCACGGTCACCGCCTCGGTGCCGGTCCGCGTCGACTACGAGCTGACCCCGCTCGGCCACGAGCTGTTCCCGGTCATGCTCGCGATCAAGGACTGGGCGGAGTCCCACATGGACCGCGTCTTCGAGGCCCGAGCCCAGTTCGACGCGCGCTCCTGAGCCATGCGCACGGCCCGGCGATGCCCGCCATGAGGGGGTACCGCCGGGATCCGGAGCGGTCGGACCGGCTTACGCTGCCGGTCGTGGCGCGACGGACGCGGCGAGGACGCCAGCGGCACGCAGCCGGTTGGCCGGGTCGGCCGCCGCCGCCATCGCGGCCTCCGCCGCGACGGCGTCGGTGTCGGGCGGCACGATCAGCAGGTCGATCTGCACGCCCCGGTCGGTGGTGGCGATCAGTACGGCGGGGTCGACCGTGCTGAACCACCCGGCCCGGACCACGCGGTCGCCGACGGCGAGGCGCCGGAAGCGTCCGTCCCAGGTCTCACTGTTGAGCAGCACCTGGCGGATCGGGCCGTACCGCTCGCCGAGAGCGATGATCAGGCCCGGCAGCTCCGCCACCGGATCGCGGGAGCGGGGCCACCAGCCACCGTCGAGGACGGCGCGCAGGACGTGCGTCGCGGCGAGCGTGATGCGTGGCCGGCTCGGTGGTCCCGGCGGCACGACGGTGACGCGCGGGTCGATGGTGGTCATGGCCGGTCCCTCTCGACGATGCGGTGGGGCCCTGTCACGGCTTGTCCGCGACCATGACCTCGGTGGTGAGGAAGAGCGCCGCGATGGAGGCGGCGTTCTGCAGGGCGGAGCGGGTGACCTTGGCGGGGTCGATGATGCCCTCGCCGAGCAGG
>NZ_JBFAIC010000164.1:0-2926 GCF_040654515.1 Dactylosporangium sp. NPDC050688 | reverse complement strand
TGTCGGCGCTCACGTAATTCCCCAGCTGTAGCGGTCTGCCGCTCACGTAATTCCTCACCCTGGTCGCTCACGTAATTCCCCATGGGGATGACGAGCGGTTTTGCCGGTGGTGGTCCTCGCGATCATGCAGAGTCCTCCCTCGTCCGGGTGACGTGCGGGGGAGCCGATGGCGAGGAGAACGTTCGACGTGGTCGATGTGACCGAGATCTTCATTCACTGGTATGCGGGCCGCTCGATCAGCGAGGTGGCGCTGTCGCTGGGCGTGGACCGCAAGACGATCCGGAAGTACCTGGCCCCAGCGGTGGCGGCGGGGTTGACGCCGGGTGGGCCGGCGATGACGCAGCAGGACTGGACGGCGCTGGTGCTGCGCTGGTTCCCGCAGCTGGCCGACACTCGGCTGCGGCAGGTGACGTGGCCGGAGATCGCCAGGCATCACGACTACATCGTGGCGATGCTCAAGGCCGGGGTGACCCAGGCGACGATCCATCAGCGGCTGCGTGACGAACACGGTCTGGGCGCGTCGGTGGCGTCGTTGAAGCGGTATGTGGCGGCGAACCTGCCGGAGGAGGTGCGCCGCGACCGGGTGGTCGTGCTGCGCGACGAGGCCGACACCCCACCGGGCGAGGAGGCGCAGATCGACTACGGGCACCTGGGCTACTGGGCCGATCCGACCTCGGGGCTGCGGCGGCGAGTGTGGGCGTTCGTGATGGTCCTGGCCTGTTCCCGGCACATGTTCGTGCGGCCGGTGCTCGTCATGGACCAGGCCGCGTGGACCGCCGCGCACGTGGCCGGGTTCACGTTCTTCGGCGGGGTGCCGCGCCGCCTCGTCCCGGACAACCTGCGCACCGGGGTGGACCGGCCCGACCTCTACGACCCGAAGATCAACCGTTCGTATGCCGAGCTCGCCGCGCACTACGGGGTGCTGGTCGACCCGGCCCGGGCCCGTAAGCCGCGGGACAAGGCTCGGGTCGAGCGGCCGATGCCGTATGTCCGGGACTCGTTCTGGCGGGGTCGGGAGTTCACCTCCCTCGCCCAGATGCAGTCCGCGGCCCTTGGCTGGTGCCGTGACGTCGCCGGGCGGCGCTCGTGCCGCCCCCTCGCCGGCGCCGCACCAGGTTCGGTGTTCGCCGCGGTCGAGGCCGAGGCACTGCAACCGTTGCCCGATAAGCCGTTCGTCCTCGCGGTGTGGTCCACCGCGACGGTCGGGCCGGACATCCACGCCAAGGTCGGCAAGACGATCTACTCGGTCCCGTGGCGCTACCTGGGACAGCGGGTCGACGCCCGTTCCACCACCACGACGGTGCAGTTCTTCCACAATGGACAGTTGATTGCCACGCACGGCCGCAAACCACAGGGCAAGCAGACCGACTTCGGGCACTACCCGCCGGAGAAGATCGCGTTCCGGATGCGGACCCCGACCTGGTGCCGCACCCGCGCCGCCGAGATCGGCCCCGCCTGCACCCAGGTCATCGCCGGTCTGCTCGAGGTCAACGCCCTGTTCCGGCTACGCGCCGCCCAGGGCGTCCTCGGCCTGGCCGACAAACACACCCCGGCGAGGCTGGAAGCCGCCTGCGTCAAAGCGATCACGGTCGGCGACCCGTCCTACCGAACCGTCAAAGGCATCCTCACCGCCGGCGCCGAGACCGACCCGCCGCCACCCGCAGCCGGTGACGGAGGCGCCGCCGCGCACCTGCACGGCCCTTCGCAGCTGTTCGCGAACGTCATCCCCCTGCCCACCACGAGCAACACACCCCGACACAGCGCTGCCGGGCCCGACGCGGCGGACCTGACGGACCCGTCCACCACGAACAGCGACCACCGCGACCCCGGCCACGACGAACGGCCTACCACGCCCGACACGGCGGCCCTGGCATGAACGAGGACGCCACCAACACCGGCGTTTCGCAGCCGGCCTACCCGCTGCCACGCCCCACCGCCGCCGATCCCCGCTTCACCTATGGACTGCTGCACGACATCGCCGAAGCGTTGCAACGCAACGGCTTTCCCCGACCGTCCGGCACCGACTGGGCCGACCTGACGACTGCCCTGCACCGCTTCATCTACCAGAAAGAGACGTCATGACCATCGTGGACACCGCCCTACGCGACAGCCTGCGCGTGTTGAAGCTCTCCGGCATGCTGCACACCCTCGACGCCCGCCTCGCCCAAGCCCAGGCCGGGGAACTCGGCCACCTCGACTTCCTGCAGGTCCTCTGCCACGACGAGATCACCCGACGCGACACCATGAGCATCCAACGGCGGCTGCGCCGCGCCCGGTTCGAACACACCACCACCCTCGAAGAGTTCGACTTCACCGCCAGCCCGAAACTCCCCGCCGCGCAGATCCGCGACCTCGCCGCCCTGCGCTGGCTGCAAACCGGCGAATCCGTCGTCCTGCACGGACCCGTCGGCGTCGGCAAAACCCACATCGCCCAAGCCCTCGGACACCTCGCCGTCCGCCGCGGCGCCGACGTCCGCTTCACCAAGACCAGCCGCGCCCTCGCCGACCTCGCCGGCGGCCACGCCGACCGCACCTGGCCCCGCCGCCTCGCCGAACTCGCCCGACCAGCCCTGCTCATCCTCGACGACTTCGCCATGCGCGAACTCACCGCCCAGCAAGCCGACGACCTCTACGAACTCATCTCCGAACGCGCCCAGGCCGGCCGGTCGCTGATCGCCACCTCGAACCGGTCACCCACCGACTGGTACCCGCTGTTCCCCAACCCCGTCGTTGCCGAATCCCTGCTCGACCGGCTCATCAACACCAGCCACCAGGTCTTCATGAACGGACCCAGCTACCGACCCAACAAACGCCCCGGCCGAGCCGGCTCGACAACCAAGGACACCACCAAGTAGAACTACACCCGAGGCCCACCACCTGGGGAATTACCTGAGCGCAGCCCCGGGGAATTTCGTGAGCGACGACA
>NZ_JBFAIC010000163.1:0-3020 GCF_040654515.1 Dactylosporangium sp. NPDC050688 | reverse complement strand
TGCTCGACCGACGGAATCCCAGACACCCCACCATGATCCAGACATCAATCGACCCAAGTCAAACCGGCACGCCGACCGGGCACCTGACCAGTCACTAGCAGGCATCCTCAATTCGGCATGAGTGCGCGCAGGCTTGGCGGACGCCAACTACGCAACGTCACCTGCAGCGCCGACGACGTCCAGGACGAAGCACAACGCGTTCGATCATGTCCGAGCCGAAATGACCACCGGCGAGCGGAGCACTCCCAGGAAGATCACCGTACGGGCGTTCGTGTCAAAGATGTGTCACGACCATCCACAGTGGACACGCGGATTTGGCGAGTGAGGACCGCCCGAGTCAAGGTGTCGACCACGTGTCGCCACAATCGCAGCCAATCTGCATAACGCCTGCTCAACCGCGCTCTCACGGCAAGCACCGACAGGCCCTCACAGACCCCTTGACTCTGCCCAGCACAACAGCGAGGAGTTCATCGAACGCTTCGGGCGGCCGTCGACGACGCAAACCGTACGGTCGTACGGGCAAAAACGCGTGTCACGACACAATCATCACATTGAACCTAGTCAACAAAAAAGGCCAGCCGAGCTGGCCTTTTGCAAAGTCGGGACGGCGGGATTCGAACCCACGACCCCTTGACCCCCAGGGGGGGTCGTTGAAGGGCCCCAGCGACGTGCTCAAGCACGTTCTCCCAGGTCACCACAAGCATAAACCGGCCGAGTAAAGGAGTCTGCGATCCAGCCCGACCGGACCGCATCACGCCCACAATGGACGATCGTGCCGTCCTCTCCATAGCAAACTCGGCTGGCTAGCCTGCGTCCGCACCCCGGTCCAATCGCGTCCCAGCGCTAACCGGAACCCGACTGTCACCACCGTCGTTACCCCGGTCGGTCGAGCGCCGGTCGTGCCGTCCAGCCCGTTCATGCCCGAGCGGGGAGTTGCCGTCACGACACTGTCGCGTAGCACGCAGCGTGCTACGCTGAGGTCGTGCGCGTGATTCTCACCGTCGACGGCATCGACGCGGCAGCCGAACAGGGTGTCACCCTGCCAGCAATCAACGCCGCGCTCGCCGCCCAGCCGACACTGATCGAGGACATCGACGCGTCGACCCGGGCGGTCACCGGCCGGGTCGACGGGCGCCTCGTGACCGTATGGCTGACCGAGGGCGCCGACGGCGTGTGGGAACTCGTGATCGCGTTCGAGGCCGGGTTCGCCACCGAATTGAAGTGGACCCACGTCTTTGGAGGTTCCGATGAAGGCTGAGGATCGAGACAAGATCGACCGGTACCGGCGCGGCGAGACCGGCGACACCAACGCCCGCGCGAACACCGAACCGATCGAAGTCATCCCCGAGGTGATGGTAAGCCGATCCCTGCGCCTGCCCGCCGATGTGTTCGAGGAACTGGTCGCACTCGCATCAGCCCAGGGCGTCGCCTGGTCCACCCTGGTCCGGCAATGGGTCATCGACGGCATCGTCACCGCCAGACACGCCACCGGCACCGAGGTTGACCCAGCAATCGAACTACAACGCGGCGTCGCCATGATCACCCACGCAGCCAGCCGCCTGCAACAACGCGCCGCCTGACGCAGCGACGACCAAGACGACCCCGAGGCCGCGACCGTGTCGACGCTGCGCCGGTTCGGTAAGAACAAGGACCGTGCCGATGCTCATCGCACGTGGCGTGAGCTGCTGTTTCGTGGCGGGGGTTGTTCCTGCCGAGAAATACGTCCGTACGGGTCCGTTGCGTTGAGCGTTGCCCTGGTGAGGCAGGCTTGGACGGTGAAGCTCTCGACCCGTCGGCGTCCAGTCCTGCCACCGCGGTCGGCGTTCGCCGGGTTCCGGTTCCCGCCCGACGTCATCATAGTCGCCGTACGGCTGTACCTGCGGTACAACCTCTCCTACCGTGATGTCGAGGAGCTGCTGCTCGAGCGTGGTGTCGAGGTCGACCACGTCACCGTTTTCCGCTGGGTGCAACGCTTCACGCCGCTGCTGGCCGACGCGGCCAGGTTCTGCCGGCACTGCGCTTGCCGAAAACCCCATCCGCCCTGGTGAGGCCGGTGTGGGGTGTCGGAGATGTTGATCCGGTTGCTGGGCCTGGGCGTAGCTGGTGATCGATGCGGCATGATGTTCTGCCGTGCTGCTGCGACTGGCGTACCTGGCTGTCACGAACGCGTTCGCGGTGCTGCGGCTGCTGCCGATGAGCAATCGGGACAAGGACGTGGAAATCCTTGCCCTACGCCATCAGATCACAGTGCTGGAACGCCAACTGGGCAAACAGAAGGTGCGGTTCGACGCGAGCGATCGGGCGTTCCTGGCGGCCCTGCTGCACCGGCTGCCACGCGACGTGCTGCGCCGAGTACGGCTGTTGATGCGCCCCGATACGGTGTTGCGCTGGCATCGCGACCTGCTCGCCCGCCGTCACGCGGCCATCTCCCGGCCCAAGCGCCCGGGCCGGCCGCGGACCGTGCACTCCGTCCGGACCCTGGTGCTGCGCCTGGCCCGGGAAAACCCCAGCTGGGGCTACCGGCGCCTGCACGGCGAACTGCTCGTACTGGGGATCAAAGTGGCCGCGTCCACCGTCTGGGAGATCCTGCAGGAAGCCGGGATCGACCCGGCACCCGAGCGGGCGTCCAGCACCTGGGCCGACTTCCTACGCTCCCAGGCCGACGCCCTGCTGGCGTGCGACTTCCTGGAGACAGTCACCCTCACCGGAGCACGGATGTACGTGTTCGCGGCGATCGAGCACGCCAGCCGCCGAATTCACATCCTGGGCGCCACCCGCACCCAAGCACCGCTTGGGTGGTGCAGGCCGCGAAGAACCTCGTCATGGACCTCGAAGACAACGGCTCCCGAGCCCGGTACATGATCCGCGATCGGGACGCCAAGTTCCCCGAACTGTTCGACGCTGTCCTCGCCGACGCGGGCATCGACGTCGTCCTCAGCGGCATCCAGCTGCCGAGAATGAACTCGATCATGGAACGGTGGGTCCAGACCTGCCGCCGCGAACTACTGGACCGGACCCTG
>NZ_JBFAIC010000162.1:0-3148 GCF_040654515.1 Dactylosporangium sp. NPDC050688 | reverse complement strand
CGGCGACACGTGCCAGCCCGGCACCCCACACCACGGGACAAACCGGGCAAGCCGAATCACTTATGAGGGACTAAACCGCTCTGACGGATCGAGGCTGGCGGTACGAATGGCCCATGAGCAGGTCCCGGCCACCCGGAGCCCCACCTCGGATGCGGCGGGAGCAAGACTGGGAGCGGAGAGGCTTCGTTAGGTGCGGTCCAACGGCGTCGGATTCCGATACCAGATCCCGCTGACCTGGCACGATGCTCGTAGCTAAGGCTGATCGTCACCGGTTGGCTTTGTTCGCATCGAGGGGGTCAGGAGTTCGAGTCCCCTCAACTCCACAGGATAAGTCCAGGTCAAAGGGCGCTTTCTCGACTGTCGAGAAGACGCCCTTGATCATTTGTCCGTCCGGCGTCCGTTGGGCGAGCCCCCAGTCCGCGACACTGACCGGCACGGCGAACCCTGAACATCGTGCAGGCCCTGGCTCGGATTACTCACCGCACCAGCGCGCGAACAGTCTCGGCCGCCGGTGTCCGTTCCGTTTGATCTGAGGCAATCCCGCCGACTTGAGGCATCCGGCCCTTCGTTCCGCGTAGGTTTAGGCACCCGTCGTATGGCGAGGCCAGCGTGCTCCTTGGGCGTGGGCGTGGGCATGGGGAACGTACGGCAGTGGGCGTCGATCGCTCCGCGGTCGCTGTGCGTGGAAACGATCTTCAGCCCGTGGTCGCGCCTGTACCGCTGACAAGAACGTCGTCGGTGGCTCAGAAACTCTGATGGAAGGAGATGATCGACGGTGGGCAATTCGAGTCGTCCGGGGACCGCCGTCAGCGGCGAGCAGGCGACATCCGATCAAGGCCATAGGTTTTCGAGTGCACGGGCCAGGCTCCACGCCCTTCGTGTCCGTCCGACAGTCCATAGGTCCTGTCGGCCGAAAACGCATGCCCGGATTGTCGGCGGCCCGAGGAGGGCCCGGCGCGCCTCGGAGCAGGCTGAGGTTCGGTTGCGGAAGTATGAGCAGCATGCGTTATGACCTGTCCCGCCTCGGCGAGCATGAGTTCGAGGATATGTCGCAGGCCCTCGCCGTTTGCGTGCTGGGTGCGGGAGTCAGCGTGTTCGGTGACGGGCCGGACGGCGGGCGGGAGGCAACGTTTGAAGGCCAGGTCAACTATCCGGATCCGGGTCCTGGCGGCCCGTGGAACGGCTATGGGGTGGTGCAGGCCAAGTACAAGAGATCGCTGGCGGGTACCGCCGAGGACACCGCCTGGTTTGTCGGGATGGTCACCAAGGAGCTGAATGACTGGACAAATCCCGATAAGAATAGGGTTAAGAAGGGACGACTTCCGGAGTATTTGATCTTCGCCACGAACGTGACGTTGTCGGCCGACCCCGGACGAGGAGGCGTCGATAGCGTCAGCGCGCTGATCGATCGCTATCGCAGCAAGTTGCCACTAAAGGGTTTCGCGGTATGGCATCACAAGCAGCTCTGCACGTACCTCGACATCTACGAAACGGTACGGCGCACGTACGCCGGATTTGTCACACCAGGTGATGTCCTCGCCGAACTGGAGAGGATGCTGCGAGGAACCGCCGCGACACTCGGTTCGACCATGGCTAGTCACGCCGCCAAGGAGCTTCTCGCCCAACAGTGGGTGCGTTTGGGCGAGTCCGGCGATACCGAGAATCAGCGGCTTCCCCTGGGCGATGTTGCCGTGGACCTCCCATCGCGGTATCCGACGACGGACAATGACGGCGACAGCAAGACCGTTGAAGAGAAGACCGATGGGATTGTGGCTCACATCCTCGAACTTGGCGAGGAGGTTCGTCGGCCAAGCAAGGTCCGTGGGTTCCGTCGCAACGCGGTGGTCGTCGGTGGCCCAGGCCAGGGCAAGTCGACGGTCGGACAGTTGTTGTGTCAGGCGTACCGCGTTGCCTTGCTCAGCGATCGTCCGGATGCTGTGCTGGGTGCGGAGGCCGCCCGTCTGCGAAGCCACCTGCAGGGCGAGCTGTCCAAACTTGGCCTGCCCCAGCCAGGCTGCCGCCGTTGGCCGATACAGGTCAGTCTCAGCAAGTACGGCGATGCGATCGCGGGTGGCGAGGACATCAGCCTGCTGAGGTTCATCGCCCAAACGATGAGCACGCGCACCGAGATCACACCGGCGGAGTTGAAGTCATGGCTCGGGGAGTGGCCTTGGCTACTGGTACTCGATGGGCTCGATGAGGTGGCGGCGCCGTCCGTACGGGAAACCCTAATCAGCCGGATCTCGGACTTCCTGGTTGATGCCGCAGCGGCTGACGCTGACCTGTTGGTAGTAGCCACGACCCGGCCGCAGGGCTACGCCCACGAGCTATCACCGGAGAATTTCGACCACTTCGAACTGCTGCCCTTGACGGTTGCCGAGGCGCTGGACTATGCACGGCGGCTCGTGGACGTGCGCCATCGAGCTGATCCAGACCTACATGAGCGGGTCCTGGCGCGCGTGGGCAGTGCCGCAGGCGAAGTGCTGACCGCCCGTTTGATGCGAACGCCGCTTCAGGTAACGATCATGTCGCTGCTGCTTGAACGACGGCCGCGTGCGCCTCAGGATCGCTACGGCTTGTTTGAGGCGTACTACTCCACGCTGTATGACCGAGAGGTGGGCAAGGGCACGGACGTGGCGCGCCTACTGGACGAGAATCGCGGGCATGTAGACCATCTTCACGAGCGGGTGGGGGTGATACTCCAGGCCCGGGCCGAGAGCGCAGGAGACGCCGACGCGGCATTGCCGTCGGAGGAGCTGGAGCAGCTCGGCGTCGCCCGGCTGACGAACGAAGGAATCTCTGAAAAGCAGGCGTCCGGCCTCGCCGCGCGACTGGTCAAGGCCGCTACCGATCGCCTAGTGCTGCTCGTCCCCAGAGCCGTTGGGTCTGTCGGGTTCGAGATTCGGAGCCTTCAAGAGCTCATGGCCGCGCGTGCGATCACAAAAGCCGCTCCGGACGACGTCGTCGCACGACTGCGTCTCCTCGGCCCCTCCGCGCACTGGCGCAACACATGGTTGTTCGCGGCCAGCCGCATCTTCGCGGAGCAACAGTATCGTGACTGATCAGGTGGTCAGTTGATGGCGGGTAGCCAGGGCCGACCGGTGATGAGGTCGGTGAGTGCCCGGAGGGTGTTGTGGCCGTGGGCGGT
>NZ_JBFAIC010000161.1:0-3306 GCF_040654515.1 Dactylosporangium sp. NPDC050688 | reverse complement strand
CCCAACCAGAATCAGCGAATTCGTCAGGGCGGCACTCGTCCTCACCCACTTCGAGCACCGCTACCTCAGCAATTCTTGCTGAGATCACCTCAATGACCCGCAGCGCGCTGGTGTTCTTGTCGCGGCAACCCGTGATGACCCCGGTGTTGCTGGCCGGAATGGCACCGAAAGCGGCGCTGCCGACACCGACGAGCACGGCCGCGGCGGTCGCACCGATGGCGGCGATCTTCTGCTTCTTCGAGCGGAACACGCAGTTCTCCTAATCTGGGCGGTACGTATATCGGTGACGACTTGCTTCGCTATTCGCTGATGACGACGACGCGTTCGGACGGTTTGAGCTGCTCCGGGTTCGGCGGCGGCTGCAGTTCGCTGCGGCTCGCGGGCCGGGAGACGACTCCGGCGTCGGCGGCCGGCGTACGGTGCGCCGCGGCCAGGTAGATCACGGCCGCCAGCGCCACCGCGGCGAGCGCGGCCCCGACGCCGAACACTGCTTTCTTCAGCACGGAAGACCCCCGTTTCCGCCGTGGCACGGCATGCTTGAGAAACCCTCGCAACCCGAGGGCGAAGAATTGGTGCGAGGAAAAGAATGCGCTGGTTCAGCGACTCATGGATACGCCTGAGGGCGCGTTGATACGCACACCGGTTCTCCCGCGGTAGTCACCTGAAAACGGGTCCGGTTTCGCCACTGGCTCCCCACCGGACCAATTGGCGACCAAGGACGCCCGGTGGATCATCGCTTTCCCCGCCAGCCCTGATTGGCTGGTCCACTTAAGGTAGCCGCCAGGGTGCGGCAAGGTTGTCAGCAACCGAGTGGCACCCGACCGGCCCGGTCGGATGACACCCGCCCCGGGTCGTGCCGAGCCGCGGTTACTTTGTGTTGCGGGATTTGGGCGTACCGGCGAAAAACGTCAGGCAGCGTCGGGGTGCGGTGGCCGCGCGGCCTGCTGCAGCACGGCGAGCCGGGCCGAGCCGAGGACGACCGCGGTCACGGCGAGCCGCCACACGACGACGCCGAACTCGGTCACCGTGATGTGACCGGCGCCGAAGCGGCCGTTGACACCCTCCAGGCCGGGGTAGCTGACGATCACCATGACCGCGGCCGCGGCAGCGGTCGCCGGGGGCAGCCACCGGCGGCGGGTCTGCTCGAACGCCACCCAGGCGGCGACCGCGAGCAGCACCGTGCCGGCGATCAGGATCATCGCCACGGTCAGCGACACGGGCCGGTGCCCGTCGAGGCGGCTCGCGCCGTAGATGCCCCAGCCGGTCCACTCGACGCCGCCGCGCAGCAGCAGCACCTCGCCGCTCTCCGCGACGCCGGTGTTGTCCTCGCTGGCCCACGGCATGCTCATGGCGAACACCGCGCCCAAAGCACCGACGAGGGCGACGACGCGGGCTCCCATGCCGGCCGAGGTGAAGTCGGCGCGCTGTGGTGCGGTCATGGTCGTAGACCGTAGTGGATGCACCGGGCTGGTCGTCCAGCCAGGGCGTATACCGTTTTTCCCGACACTTCGTCCTCCGTTTTCCCGGCGCTTCGCTCTCCGGCGCTCAGCGCTTCCGCCTGCCTAACGGGCGGTAGCCGGGGTGCACACCGGGCGTGAGGCCCTGCTGGTCGGCAATGCGCCGCAGAAGCCCGGCGAGCTGCGCGCGCTCCTGCGGGTCGAGCGCGGCGCAGACGTCGTCGTCGTGCGCGCGGGCGAGCTGACGCATCTCCATGAGCACCTGCCGGCCGTCGTCGGTGAGGTGCAGCGCGTGGTGGCGCCGGTCGCTCACCCCCGGCCGCCGCTCCACGAGCCCCTTGTGGTCGAGCAGGTCGAGGATCGCGACCACCCGGCTCGGCACCACCCCCATGTCGGCGGCGACCGACTGCTGGCTGCGCCCGGGCTCCCCGGCGATCATGCGCAGCAGCCCCACCTCCGGCGGCGTCAGGCCGAGCGCTTCGACACGCTCGGCGAACCGACCAGCGGCGTGTGCGCCGACCTGCGCGATGAGAAACGCCGCACCCTGCGGCGGTTGCCCGGGACTGTCCACAGCGCTAGTGTACTGAACACTTCACCTCAGTGAACCATTGATCGCAGGGCTGGCGTGGTTGATCGCGGCGGGCTTCAAGCTGCCGATGCACGGCGGTCGCCGCCGACGGCTCTGCACTGCGGTTGCTGGGCGGCGGGTTGCAGCGGTTCCTGAGCAACGGTTTTCTGTCATACCCCGCGGTTACGCTGCTGGCCATGGCGATCCCAGAGCGCGTGCCGATCTCGCACGAGCCCGATTACCGCACCAGTCACATCGGCCACTACGCAGGCGGTCAGTTCTTCGGCTCGGTCACCGCAACCCTCGACGACGCCCCGGCCGGCGGCGACACCGACTGGTTCCGGCGCAAACGCTGGTATGCGGTGCTGCACCGCTTCACCGCCGACGGCACGCACACCGGCTCAGACATCTGGTTCGCCGGCACGAGCGAGCACGAGCGCGCCTCCATCGACCTGGCCGTGCGCCGCCTCGACACGTGGATCGCGGCACTGCCTGACCACAGGTTCGACGACATCTCCATCAAGCTCTTCCACGTCACGGTCGACGGCCACGTGTTCGGCCTCGTCGACGAGTCCCACATATACGACGCCGACCACGCCGAGTTCCTGCCCGACGATCTCGGCTTCGACCCGCCCTGGGACGGCCTCTACGACACCTGACGCACCCACCACCTCGCGGACAGCGCCGTGCACACACCACCGCGCGCCGCCCGGACCGCGGCCACTGTGACGGGCCAGTACAACGGGGGCCGTGCGGCGGGGGCTGTGCGACCGGGGCTGTGCGACGGGCCCAACCGCCGGGGTCGTGCGACAGGCCAGCGTGACAGGAGCCGCTGCAGCGGGGCCCGCCGCCCAAACGCCGCCGGCCCAACGGCCGAGCACACGCCGGCGCCGCCTTCCAGTTCTGCCGGTCTTCCGGTCCTTCCGGTTCTGCCGGTCTTCCGGTCCCTCCGGTTCTGCCGGTCTTCCGGTCCCTCCGGTTCTGCCGGTCCTTCCGGTTCTGCCGGTCCTTCCGGTTCTGCCAGTCCTTCCGGTTCTGCCGGTCCTGTCAGCCTCGGAGTCGGCGGCGCGAGCCGGCGCAGCGCGTGAGCACAGCCGCGACCGCACGGCTGGCTTCGTCCGTGAGTGTGAGGTCCGCGTGCTTGTGGATGTCGAGTCCCACAGGCCTCACCACCCGCACCCACACCATGTCAAGCCCCGGGTTTGATGGAGAGTTGGTTAGCTGGTTTTCGGGGATACGGTGACCGGCTGGGTCATCGTGTGTAGTGCCTCGTACTCGGCA
>NZ_JBFAIC010000160.1:1375-3464 GCF_040654515.1 Dactylosporangium sp. NPDC050688 | reverse complement strand
TTTGTCCGGCGGCGTCCTACTCTCCCACACTCTCTCGGGTGCAGTACCATCGGCGCTGGAGGGCTTAGCTTCCGGGTTCGGAATGGGACCGGGCGTTTCCCCTCCGCTATGGCCGCCGTAACACTATGAACCTGTCAACCACCGCACACCCACCCAAACTCCAAGGGTGGGGTGCGTTCTGGTGTTGGTTCAGAATCACACAGTGGATGCGAAGCCTCTTAACAAGACTTTGAATATTGAGGTCAAGTCCTCGGCCTATTAGTACCGGTCAGCTCAAACCTGTTACCAGGCTTCCACTTCCGGCCTATCAACCCAGTGGTCTAACTGGGGGCCTTAACCCTCAAGGGGTGGGATACCTCATCTCGAAGCGAGCTTCCCGCTTAGATGCTTTCAGCGGTTATCCCTTCCGAACGTAGCCAACCAGCCGTGCTCTTGGCAGAACAACTGGCACACCAGAGGTTCGTCCGTCCCGGTCCTCTCGTACTAGGGACAGCCCTTCTCAAGTATCCTACGCGCGCGGCGGATAGGGACCGAACTGTCTCACGACGTTCTAAACCCAGCTCGCGTACCGCTTTAATGGGCGAACAGCCCAACCCTTGGGACCTACTCCAGCCCCAGGATGCGACGAGCCGACATCGAGGTGCCAAACCATCCCGTCGATATGGACTCTTGGGGAAGATCAGCCTGTTATCCCCGGGGTACCTTTTATCCGTTGAGCGACACCGCTTCCACCTGCCAGTGCCGGATCACTAGTCCCGACTTTCGTCCCTGCTCGACCTGTCAGTCTCACAGTCAAGCCCCCTTGTGCACTTGCACTCAACACCTGATTGCCAACCAGGCTGAGGGAACCTTTGGGCGCCTCCGTTACATTTTAGGAGGCAACCGCCCCAGTTAAACTACCCACCAGACACTGTCCCTGAACCGGATCACGGTCCGAAGTTAGATACCCAAATCCAACAGAGTGGTATTTCAAGCTTGCCTCCACAACCACTGGCGTGGCCGCTTCACCGGCTCCCACCTATCCTACACAATCGAATTCGAGTACCAATGTCAAGCTATAGTGAAGGTCCCGGGGTCTTTCCGTCCTGCCGCGCGTAACGAGCATCTTTACTCGTAGTGCAATTTCGCCGGGCCTGTGGTTGAGACAGTGGGGAAGTCGTTACGCCATTCGTGCAGGTCGGAACTTACCCGACAAGGAATTTCGCTACCTTAGGATGGTTATAGTTACCACCGCCGTTTACTGGCGCTTAAGTTCTCCGCTTCGCCCTCACGGACTAACAGGTCCCCTTAACGTTCCAGCACCGGGCAGGCGTCAGTCCATATACATCGTCTTACGACTTCGCATGGACCTGTGTTTTTAGTAAACAGTCGCTTCCCCCTGGTCTCTGCGGCCACCAACCGCTCCACCAGCACGTGGTCTCACCATCGGTGGCCCCCCTTCTCCCGAAGTTACGGGGGCAATTTGCCGAGTTCCTTAACCACAGTTCGCCCGATCGCCTCGGTATTCTCTACCTGACCACCTGTGTCGGTTTGGGGTACGGGCCGCTCGAAACTCGCTAGAGGCTTTTCTCGGCAGCATGGGATCACTGACTTCGCCTGAAACGGCTCCGCTTCACGTCTCACCCTCAAGTGCTGCGGATTTGCCTACAGCACGGGCTACACGCTTGCCCCGGCACAACCACCGGCCGGGTCCAGCTACCCTCCTGCGTCACCCCATCGCTTGCCTACTACCACCCAAGTTCCCAACATCAACCCCTCCACCCGAAGGCTTCAGAATCTCCGGAGGTTAGTACAAGCAGGTTCAGCATGGACGCTTCTACGCGGGTACGGGAATATCAACCCGTTGTCCATCGACTACGCCTCTCGGCCTCGCCTTAGGCCCCGACTCACCCAGGGCGGATTAGCCTGGCCCTGGAACCCTTGGTCATCCGGCGGCAGGGTTTCTCACCCTGCTTTCGCTACTCATGCCTGCATTCTCACTCGCGTCACCTCCACGGCTGGATCACTCCGCCGCTTCACCGGTGACACGACGCTCCCCTACCCATCCACACACCTGCACCCTCAGACGAATCCTCAGGCGGGGTTATCA
>NZ_JBFAIC010000160.1:0-1277 GCF_040654515.1 Dactylosporangium sp. NPDC050688 | reverse complement strand
GTGTGAATGCCACAGCTTCGGCGGTGTGCTTGAGCCCCGCTACATTGTCGGCGCGGAACCACTTGACCAGTGAGCTATTACGCACTCTTTCAAGGGTGGCTGCTTCTAAGCCAACCTCCTGGTTGTCTATGCGACCCCACATCCTTTACCACTTAGCACACGCTTAGGGGCCTTAGCTGGTGATCTGGGCTGTTTCCCTCTCGACTACGAAGCTTATCCCCCGCAGTCTCACTGCCACGCTCTCACTTACCGGCATTCGGAGTTTAGTTGACTTCAGTAAGCTTGTAGGCCCCCTAGGCCATCCAGTGCTCTACCTCCGGCAAGAAACACGTGACGCTGCACCTAAATGCATTTCGGGGAGAACCAGCTATCACGGAGTTTGATTGGCCTTTCACCCCTAACCACAGGTCATCCCCCAACTTTTCAACGTTGGTGGGTTCGGCCCTCCACGCGGTCTTACCCGCGCTTCAGCCTGCCCATGGCTAGATCACTCCGCTTCGGGTCTAGGACACGCGACTGAACGCCCTATTCAGACTCGCTTTCGCTACGGCTCCCCCACACGGGTTAACCTCGCCACGTATCACTAACTCGCAGGCTCATTCTTCAAAAGGCACGCCGTCACCCCCACCCAAAGGGTAGGACGCTCCGACGGATTGTAGGCGCACGGTTTCAGGTACTATTTCACTCCCCTCCCGGGGTACTTTTCACCTTTCCCTCACGGTACTCGTCCGCTATCGGTCACCAGGGAGTATTTAGGCTTACCAGGTGGTCCTGGCAGATTCACGGCAGATTACAGGAGTCCGCCGCTACTCGGGAACACACCAACACAGACCCGCGATTTTCGCCTACCGGACTCTCACCGTCTACGGTGCCGCTTTCCAGCGAACTTCGACTAACCACGAATTTTCTGACTGTGCGACCGAATGGCAGCTCGATCAAGACATGTCCCACAACCCCGCACACGCAACCCCTGCCAGGTATCACACGTGCACGGTTTAGCCTCATCCGCTTTCGCTCGCCACTACTCACGGAATCACTGTTGTTTTCTCTTCCTGCGGGTACTGAGATGTTTCACTTCCCCGCGTTCCCTCTACCCGCCCTATGTGTTCAGGCGGGAGTGACACCACATGACTGGTGCCGGGTTCCCCCATTCGGACACCCTGGGATCACAGCTCGGTTGACAGCTCCCCCAGGCCTATCGCGGCCTCCCACGTCCTTCATCGGCTCCTGGTGCCAAGGCATCCACCGTACGCCCTCAGCAACTTGACCACAAAAAA
>NZ_JBFAIC010000159.1:0-3891 GCF_040654515.1 Dactylosporangium sp. NPDC050688 | reverse complement strand
TCTGCATGAAGGCATGTCCGGCGATGATTACCTGTGCTGTGTTGTCCGTTCGCAGCCCGCGCATCGATCTCAACCGGTGTTTGAGCCGGCTGTGATCAGCCTCGATCGGATTATTCGCGTACTGCTCGACGTGGTGCCACGCCGACGGGATGAGCTCATCGAGGACGCCCGGGTACACCGCGGCGGCGTCGGTGACCACCTCGCTTGGCTTCACCTTCAACACCGACAGCGCCCGGCGGAAGAACCGCCGGGCCGCGCCGGCGTCCCGACGCGCCGAGACCAGCACGTCGATGACCTGACCGTACTGGTCGACCGCCCGGTACACGTACCGCCAGACTCCGTTGACCCTGACGTACGTCTCGTCGACGTGCCACCTATCGCCCGGCGAGTGACGGCAGAACCGGGCGGCGTCAGCCAACAGCGGCGTGAACCGCTGCACCCGTCGGAACACGGTGACGTGATCGACCTCGACGCCGCGCTCGACCAGGAGTTCCTCAACGTCGCGATAGGACAAGTTGAACCGCAGATACCAGCGCACCGCGACGATGATCACCTCCGGCGGGAACCGGAACCCGGCGAACGCCGACTTCGGTGGCAGCCACGGGCGCGGGCGAATCAACGACTTCACCGATCAAGTCTGCCTCGATCACGCCAACGCTCAACGCAACAGAGCCTCACAGTTTCGATCCCGACACCCAGGTCCAGATGGCCGACAGGTCGACCAAGCCGATCAAGGACGTCAAGGAAGGCGACGAGGTCGTAGCCACGGACCCGGAAACGGGTCGGACGACGACACGCGTGGTCGAACGTCAGTACGTCAACCTGGACAGCGACCTGGTCGACATCATTCTCGCCGGCATGGACGGCATCGATGTGGTGCGTACGACCCAGCACCACCCGTTCTGGTCAGAGACTCGCCAGACCTGGGTCGACGCGGCGAACCTGCAGTCGGCCGAGCAGGTCCACACCCTCGACGGCACGACGATGACGGTTCTGGATGTGCAGGTTGTCGATGCCTCGCACGTGATGTACGACCTCACCGTGGCTGATGTCCACACGTACTATGTGCTGGCGGGAACCTCTCCCGTCCTCGTCCACAACTGCAATGACGAACTCGGGGAAAGTAACAACGGGGTTGTCGAAAATCGCAGGCCGGAGGAACTGCCGTTCGAACAGTTGGCGGCAGAGTTTGAGGGGGTCTCTCCGATGGCTGCCGGTTCGCCGGAATTCGAGCAAGCCGTCAGTCAGGGCGGTAACTTCCTCTGGACGGTTGGCGTGGAAGGTAATCTGAACATCGTTCCCAACAGGCCGGGCATCTATCATTCGATTGCGAGTGGCGGCGCCCCGATCATCGGAGGCGGAGAGATCACGATCGGAGCCGGTACGCGTGCGGCGACACGTTTCAACAACCGCACCGGACATTATCGGCCGGGTTGTGCCCAATGCGCTGCCTCGTTCATGACGGCAGGCGTCGATGCATTCCGTCGGGCGGGCATCAGAGTTCCGCTCTCGGTGCAAACGAACTTGTTTGGGAGGTAGACGGCGACAATGGATCCTGATCTCCGCGAGATGCGCAGCATTCCTGAAGGGCGGCTTGCCGACTGGGTCGATCGCCGGTTTCCTGACGGCGGCTCACCGCAGTGGTGGCTTGCAATCTTTGAGTCGCTGGAAGCCAGTGCCCATCCCCTTCGGAACCTGACCCCGGAAAGGCGCGCGGAAGATCTCATCTTTGCGGCAGAATTCATGAAGCTGGCGCAAAGTCGTGGAAATATCGGGAGCGCGGTCTGCGCACACTGGGCACTTCGAATTGCAAGTCTCGTTGCTCGGTGCGTGCCTCCAGTGCCGAGCGTTCCGGAGATCTTTTCGCCGGACGGCTCGGCTAGGTGGGGGCTGCGCAGCATTACTCTCACTCGTGAGCAGGCGCTGAGGCAAGCCAAGAGCCGGAGGAGTGAGTACCTGCATGCCGACGAAAGTTTTTACGCGTCGCCCGTCCGTACGGAGAACTCTGCGGGCGTAACAGACTACTCGGCGCTGCGGGATGTTGAGCTGATTATTTCTGCCCTCCAGTGGGTCTCTTCGTCTGTCAAGGACGAAGAGACCGCTGCGGAGATACGTTTGTGGCTTGAGATCAAGTATGAGTTGTGACCGGCTGGCAGGTCGTACATAATCCACGCGGACAGGACTTGCGTCAGGCTGACCGGCACGCCCGGCCGGTCGCGCTGGTCGGCTTCGACGACGTCGAGCTCGCCGAGGTGTTCGCCACCCCGCTGACGGTCGCGGCGTGAGGAAGGTGAGCCTCTCCAGCGACCGCTCCCTCACTACCCGGAAGCGGTCCAGCAGCGAGGCGACCGGCTCGCGGTCCCCACGACAGCATCACGACCCGGTCGAAGGGCTCGAAGGTACGGCCGGTGCCGTGGGCGGCGATCAGCTGGGTGCGGGGGAGTCAGTTGGTCTCGTCGCCGTGCAGGAAGCTCCACGCGGCGTCCCAGAGGTATTCGAGGACGTGGATGAAGTCGATGATGATCGTGACGTGGATGCCGCGGTGGTCGGCTTCGGCGGTGTCAATCCCCTGGAATCGTGGATGACTGTGCGGTCTGCGCTGGTGTGATCTGGAGCCGGATGTTGCGATGTTGACGGTTCGTCGGCAGCGGGTGGTTGAGGAGCCGACGGGTCGGGTGCGGGAGAAGGCGCCCAAGTCGCACAACGGCACCCGCAGTCTGGTCCTCGACCCGGCGACGCTCACCGTCCTGACCGGTGCGGGGCAGCGGGGGAGGAGGAGGGCACTTGTGTCCGGTACATGTTCACCGGTCGGCAGGGCCAGCCGCTGCGGCCGGACAACGTCACGGACAGGTTCAACCAGCTCGCGGTCGCCGCAGGGGTCCGCCCGCTCGGCCCGCACCAGATCGGCACCTGGTCGCCTCGAATCTGCTGGATCTCGGGTACGGCATTGCCGAGGTGGCCGAGCGTCTCGGTCACGATCCGGCGACGTTGATGCGCTACTACTCCCGGGTCAACGCCAGCCGCCGCCGGCAGAGTGCCGACGACCTTGCGGAGCTCATCGCGCCGGACTTCACCCCGGCCGCCGAGACGCTGAGCGCAGCATGAACGACAACGCCAGTTCCGGACAATGACTGGGCTTCGGTGGCGAGGTAATTCGTGGACCCCTTTACTCGGCAGGTTTATGCTGGTGATGACCTGGGAGAACGTGCTTGAGCACGTCGCTGGGGCCTTCAACGACCCTGGGGGTCAAGGGGTCGTGGGTTCGAATCCCGCCGTCCCGACACTGTGAGCTGGGAATATTCAAGCTCATGATGTACACATTGGACATTCTCTGTTACCACGTGGCAACGGCTGTGGTAACAGAAAATTGGTCGAAACCGGGCAAATATCTCTCCGGCCCGCCTGGTTTGTCACTTTTGGGCATGCCGCACTTGGCGCGGAATCAAGGGTTGCCGGTGTCGCGGCGTGCTGTCCACTGACGTTCTCGACGTCGCCGGCGCCGGTTGCGCAAGTCGGCGAGGACGCGCTACACCGACCCTTCGCGCCGGGAAGCGCTGCGTGCGGCGCGGACGAGACAGTCGGGCCGTGACCGATCTCGAGCCGTGCAGGCGCGACAGCGCTGCGAGCACGACCCGGCCGGCCGGTTGCTGGTCGGGGCGGGGCACCTGCCAGTGCAGGACTGCCACCTGATGCCGCAACACGAGCAGTCCGACGTCCTTCGCACCCCGTCGCGGGCGAGCTGGGTCACCGTCTTGGTTTTCTCCGCGAGTTGCGAGCGCCACTTGTGTTGATCACAGGTGACTGATCAGGTGGTCAGTTGATGGCGGGTAGCCAGGGCCGACCGGTGATGAGGTCGGTGAGTGCCCGGAGGGTGTTGTGGCCGTGGGCGGT
>NZ_JBFAIC010000158.1:0-4013 GCF_040654515.1 Dactylosporangium sp. NPDC050688 | reverse complement strand
TCGACCGACGGAATCCCAGACACCCCACCATGATCCAGACATCAATCGACCCAAGTCAAACCGGCACGCCGACCGGGCACCTGACCAGTCACGAAGCAACATCGCCTAGCGCGCCACCGCCATCACTTGGGTGCCCGCCAGCCGTCGATATAGCCGCGAAGCAGCCACAATGTTATGACGCGCCCTTTGTTTCCACGTCCACCGCGCGACTTAGGAGCGGTAGATAAAATGTAGGAATACCTAGACGATTCGTCATATTGGCCAGGAACTCCCGAAGAAAAGGGATCACGTGCAGCATAAGGCGGGTCTCACCGAAGCGACGCAAGTGACTCTCCGTTGCTCTCTCAGCATCCTTTACTTGATAAAGCGCCGCAAAAGAAACGTCAATGGTCACTATTAGTTCGTTATTCTCATTTTGAAAGGTGTGACTAGTCTTAACCACGTACTGCAGATCGTCATCCTCACGAAAACTCTGCACTTCAATCGATGAGTCAACGCTGCCTGGCTCGGACACCTCGCCTTCGCCACGCTTGACTGCACATTCGTCAAGCACAATGGCCTGCAGCTCAAGGATGTCCGACACGACCATCTGTTGGGACTTCGCCACCAGGCACCTCTAGCTAGCAGTTGACGTGGGGGTTGATTCCCGTGCTTTCCAACCTGTCTTGCGGACACGAACGGGTCGCATACGGGGGGTCACGGCGGTGTCAGACGAGACTCGAACCTTGCCACGGGCGATCAGCGAACCATCAGGAGTGCAACCAAGTACGTCATCGGATGGCACATACATGGGGTACTCCATCACGCCGTGAGGCGTGAGGAACCGCTGCTCGAACAGCTCAACGTGCGTACGATTCGACCGCGTCTCACGAGACGCGCGCGAAGGTTCCACCGATGCCGGCGCACCCGACCGTACTCGGCGCGAACGACCCGTGGAGACCTGGATTGGCTCTCGACCAGGCATATTCGGCGTCGCACGAATCTCTAGGTCATAACCCATGGCGTGCATGAACCGAGCAAGGGTGCCGACATGGACATTGCCATCGCCATTCAGAACCTGAGAAACGCGCCCTTCCGTAACGTCAAGTTCTTGCGCCAAATCGCGACTGCTCAGTCGAGATTCACCCTTCGCAGCAAGCAGAAGACGAACAACTTGCAGCGCAAAGCGAGCAGCAGACATTGACTGCGCACCCTTGCGGGTTGACATTACTTCTTCGTTCAGCGAACGATCGTCACTCGACCTCTTTGTCATGTTGAATGTCCTCCTTCCTTACCGCAACCGCCTCGTCGATGTCGCTGTCCAAGGCCCAACGCCCTAGTTTCGGGAAAAAGTGACCAAGGCGAACGAACTCGTCGAACTCCGGAAACCACCAGAACTCGTCTTTGTACTCCGTTACATCTTCGTCTCGAATTTTCGGCTTTGGCACGAAGCTTCCATTGCCTGGCGTATCATAGAAGGTCAATCTCTTCGCGCCGATCTTGAACTCCCAGATACCCTCCTCTAGATAGTTGACTGCATGCTGGTACGGAGGAAGACCCTCTTCCGCAAAGACCTCAAGCCAACTCATTAACTTGTAAAAGTCGCTGATCTGTGCATCATCGGGCAACTTCGTCATGTCGGGGTCGTCCTCCCAGACCCCGTCCTTAAGTTGATCAAGGAACCACTCAGCAGGCGAGGTGCCGTCCTGCCGTACGGCGCATTCGATCGTGCAGTAGCGACCTTCGACGAGCATCTTGCGCCGCACTTTAGCCAACTGTAAACCCTCCGGCGTGGAAACGCAGCCGACCGCGCAGCCGAGGGTGTCGAATGCTCAACACTCCGTCAAGAGCGATGTCCGTTATATACCCAATACGTCCGGACCAAGAAGTTCTTGGTGCACGAATGGGTGACCCCCCTCTCCCCGTCCGGCTGCCCTACTGCGGGTCGGAGGGCTATAGCTAGCCAGCAACCAGCGGGGCCCAGTTCCCGCACCGTCACAGCCAACAATGGCCGCCAGGATGCCAGCGACAACCGGCGCCCAACCAGCGTGTGAGAAGTTTCTGTACGTCTTCAAGGCCCTGGCGGGCCGCTGCGCACCGCTCGGGGCACGCCGCGCCTTGCCGCTTCGCTCCCGGCGCGGCGACCCCGGCAGCGCGCGGGCACCCGCGGACACGCCGAAGCCCCGGACATCCTCACCACGAGGAACCGGACCGCCGGGCTGAACGCACCTGTCAACTGCTCATTCGTTAAGCGATTCGCCAGACGCGACGTTGGGTTCGTCCGAGCCATGCTGCTCCGCAGAGACTCTGTCAGCCTCGATCACGGCTCGAAGTTCATCTTGCTGAACCAATGCGCTCGACAACCCCCAACCTGCCGGCACGACGACGCTGCTTACGGCCATGGCCGACCGCATGTCGAGACGGCCGTGGAACTGAGCCTCGGACAGGTTGGCGTCACCGTGGAACTGCACCCCGCGGAGGACGGCGTCACCGTGGAACTCCGTTCCGCGTAGGTCGGCAACATCGTGGAACTGCGCCCGGAGCAGGTCGGCGTCACCGTGGAACTGCGCTCCGCGCAGGTCGGCAGCATCGTGGAACTCCGTTCCGCGCAGGTCGGCAGCATCGTGGAACTGCGCCCCGCGCAGGTCGGCAACATCGTGGAACTGCGCCGCGCGCAGGACGGCATTGCTGTGGAACTGCGCCCCACGCAAGAAGCCGTCACCGTGGAACTGCGCCCTGCGCAGGAAGGCGGCACGGTGGAACCGGGCCCCGGACAGGTCGGCGTCACCGTGGAACCGGGCCCCGAACAGGTCGGCGTTGCCGTGGAACTGCGCCACACTCAGGTCGGCTTCACCGTGGAACTGCGCTCCGCGCAGGACGGCTTCACCGTGGAACTGCGCCCCGCGCAGGACGGCTTCACCGTGGAAATGTGTCCTGGCGAGATAGGCAGCGGTGCGGAACTGAACGCCGACGAAGTCGGCCATGCCATGGAACTGCGCGTCGCTCAAGTCGCAGCGTCCGACATCGCAAGAGTTCAGCGTGAAACCAACAAGGACCGCACCGACGAGATCAACCACCATGCGGTTCCCTCTGTGATCCAGCCAGTACGTGGCTTCGCCCGCCTCGGCCAGATCACGGCTCATGTGCGCCGCCAACAGACGTTGCGCGGTCAGTCGAACCTGCAACTCCTGCCGACGCTCGCTCTCCAACGCCCCATCCGGTGGTTCTGCGCCCTCAGCCGGCCGAGTCGGGGAGCGCTCGTCATTGCGCTGCAGCACCTCGGCGGGAGGCGTGTACGGCATCCGCAGATACGAGCACCAGACGTCCACCACCGTCTGACGAAGCTTCGGCTCGTCCTGCCCGAGCCGCTCCAACGCATACAGGCCGGCGAGCCGCACTGCAGCCTTGTCGCTGCCGAGTTGGTTCGCCGCCGCGACATACAATGCTGTAGCTCGCTGCTCCAACGCATCGCTCTCGGAGAATCGCTGCGCCCGCTCCGCATGACGCTGCGCCCGCTCGCTCAACGCCTGGCGTCGGAGCGCCAACAGCAAGGCAGCGACTGCGCCGCCAGCCGCGATGGACCCGAGCCCGTACTTGATCGCCTCGATCCGCAGCATGGACTTGTTGGCGGCGCCGGTGTCAGGGGCGTGACCTGCGACATTCAGCATCCATAGCAGCACCGCCACGCCCAACCCCGCCACGGCAATCACGACCGTGACCACGCCGCTATCGCTCAGCAGCCAGTTCCAGCGCAACGGCGCATCGTCCGACACCACCGGGCGAGCTGTCCGTCGTTCCAACCACCAACGCCTCGGAGAACGCACGACAGTCATTGTGACCATCCGTGTCCACGGATGGCACTGTCCGCACCAACGGACAAGGTAGGCCGAACGTCCAACATCAACGCGCCACCCGGTCCGCCGTTCGCAACTGCGCCCCCGGCGGGTAGGGCCTCCGGCCCTACGACCCGGAGCGTGCCTCCGGCGGCCAGGGCTGCTCGCCCTGGAACCTCGGCGGCCCGGGAAGCCCGGGGG
>NZ_JBFAIC010000157.1:0-4088 GCF_040654515.1 Dactylosporangium sp. NPDC050688 | reverse complement strand
CGGATGCGATGAAAGTCGCACGTCCGGTTCGGCGAGCGGCCTGGGGAAACGGACCGGTAGCAACACCGAAACCGCGCCCCAGGCCGACTCAACATGGAGGTCACGACCCGGCGGGTCCACATCCTCGGCGTCACCGCCCACCCGACCGCCGCCTGGACCACCCGGCAGGCCCGCAACCTGGTGCTGGACCTCGGTGAACGCGCGATACGGTTCCGGTTTCTGATCCGAGACCGCGACGCCAAGTTCACCGCGTCGTTCGACGCCGTGTTCGCTGCCGAAGGCATCGACGTGGTGAAGACCCCGCCACGCACACCCAGGGCGAACGCGTTCGCGGAACGCTTCGTGCGCAGCATCCGGGCCGAGTGTACCGACCGGGTCCTGATCTACAACGAACAGCACGCCCGCACGGTGGTACGCGACTACGAGGACCACTTCAGCCGGCATCGGCCGCACTAGAGCCTGGACCAGCATCCACCCGACTACGATCCCGGCGTGGTCGTCGCGATCGACAAGCCGATCCGGCGACACCGCGTCCTGGGCGGCGTGATCAACGAGTATCACCGGGCAGCTTGATCCACCCGACAAATCCGCAGCTCACACCCTGAAACACAGTTTTGGCACGGTACAGGATCAGATGCGATGGCAGGGACCGGTCGGTGCCTTCGGCTGGGGCTTCCGGGTCATAGCGGGGCGTTTGTCATCGAATCTGATCCGGATTTCTGGCTGGTTGCGAGATGCAACGCAATGCCCGGCGTGCCGCGCAGCGCTCACGGACGCAGCGCGACGGCCCGCAGGGCGATGTCGACGGAGGCGTGGAGGTCTTCGCGGCTCGCACCGGCCGCGGCATGGACCGCGTGACCCTCGCTGAGCGCCATCATGAACCGGGCCAGCGCCCGGGCGTCCACACCGGCCGGAAGGTCACCTTCCCGCGCCGCACGGGACAGCCGATCGGCGATGGCGGACTCTGTGGCCGCCCGGCCGGCAGCCAGGATTTGGGCGATCTGGGTGCTCTCCGGCGAGCACGCGAGACTGCCCTGGATGGAGAGGCAGCCGGCAGGTGGTCGCCGGCGGACGACGGATCGCGCCACGGCACCACCACTGTCACGATCCGCAATGCGGGACCGGCCGCCGCGCAGTACGTCTGGTTGTCACTGGAACTCGGCGAAAACGTGCGCCACGAGGGCGACGGCTGGTCGGGCTGTGTGGAGGCGAACTCGCGGATCTGGACGTGGTCGGCGAGGCCGGCCTCGGCGAGCCGCGGTCACCCCGATTTCGAAGGGCTCGGCACTCTCCTCGCCACCCTCACGGGCAGCTGAGTAACGACGCCGCAGGCTTCGCTTCCCGCTACGGACCGCTCGGTCGTTGGGCGCACGAAAATGACTCAATGTGGTTACCCGAGGACCCGGACGAAGCCGGGCCCTCGGGTCGTGTGTTGTTCAGCAGCCGGTCCAGCGCACCGCTCGTACCCCACCGGGGATCCTGGGATTGTGGAAGCCGATGACGGTTGCGTTGTCAGCGATGGCGCGGCCGCCGATGATGTGGTCCGGGCTGGGTGGCGGAAGGGTCACCACGGTGTTGCCGCGCTGGAGCACGTCCCCGGCCAGCACCATGCCTTGCGTGTTGACGTCGGTCGGGCTGCTGCCGAGGGAGGGGGCGAGCACGGTGAGGCGGCCGGTGCGCAGGTCCCACCGCAGCCCGACGGGCGTGCCGGCCTGGTAGCCCTGGCCGACCGCCCAGTGCCCGGCCGCCGCGTGCACGGACGTTCCCACGGCGCCGTCGGGGCCGGTCAGGGAACGCAGCACGCCGTGCGGAGTGCGCAGCCACGAGGTCGGCTCGAGAAGGCCGCCGGAGGAGCCGACGATGGTGCCGTCGTCGGTGAGACCGATCAGCACCGAATCCGTGGACGGGGTGTTGATGACCCGGACGGTGCCGGGTCTGTCGGCGAGCCACATCATGCCGTACCGCTGGCCGGCGGGGGTCAGGCCGACCCCGGCGATGTCGCCGCGGGTGTTGATCGCCACGACGGTGGTCTGGTCGGCGGGGTCGATCACGGGCAGTAGGGTGCCGACGCCGTGGCTGTACCGCCACGGCGTCGACAGCAGGCCGGTGGAGCCGTTGCCGATGACCACGCCGTTGCGGTTGACGTCGACCGGGGTCCCGCCGAGGACCGGCGCGTCGAAGGTGGTCAACTGGTCACGGTCCCACAGCAGCAGCGGGTACGTGTCGGTGCCGCGGCGCACGATCGCCGAGCCGACGATGAACCGGCCCGACGGATCGATCGCAGCTGCGTCGCTGCGGTAGGTGTCGGCCGGTACCGGCAGTGTCTGCATGGCGCAGGTCGTAGTCGCCGTGGCGGCGGCCGGCGCCGCCGATGCCGTGGCGACGGTTCCAGACGCCAGCGCGACACCGGCGGCCGCGGCGCCGACCGCGCAGAGCATGCCCCGTCGCGAGATTGTGTTCATTGATACCTCCCGTGATGTGCCCGGTGTCGGGCTCTGGTCAACTGCGGGTAACACCCCCGGCAGGCCAGAACGGTTTCAGTCAGGAAAGTGTCAGCAGCGACCGCGAATTCGACTGCAACCGTCCTGGGTGATCGCGCGTGTAGTCGACGTTCGAGCGGGCTCCGGCAGTCCCGGGAGGACGGGTGTCCGTGCCCGTGGCATTCACTGGCCGCGGACACAGCTGCTCAGTCGTCCTCATCGCCCCCAGCGGGAATCGCAACGCCAACTGGTCCCGCGTCGCGGCGGGCGCCGCAGTGGTCCTCATCGCCCCCGCGGGGATCGCACACCTTCGATGGCATCACGCACCCTGGACGGCAGCCGCCCGTTGTCATGCAACGTCTCCCACACCGGGTCGTCCGCGTCCACCGGACCGGCCGGGACACCCGCCACGAGCGTCCGCACGTCGAACTGGGTCAGCCACGGCAGATCCAGTTCGTCAGGCACCCAATCGCCCTGCGCCACCAGGTCACTCCTTCGGCGACCATGAACAGCGAGATGCCCATCACAGATGATTGCCCGTCGCCGGTGGGCAACCCGCTGCCCAGCAGCGGCGGTGGCCGGTTCGCGACAGCGGCCGGCGGGCCCTCGCCCGACAATCGGATCATGCAACGACGGGTGTGGGCCACGGCGGGCGGGCTGCTGCTCGCCACCGCGGCGACCTGGCTGGTGGTCGGGGTCGCGGCGGCCCTGAGCACCACCCTGTGGTGGATCATCGCGGCGGTGCCGATGCTGGGCCTGCTGTTCGCGCCGTTCTCACTGGCCCGCTTCAGCGGCGGCCGGACGTGGCCGAGCTGGGTGGCCTTCCCATTCACGCTCGCGCTGATGCTCACCGCGTACGCGGTGCCCGGCGACTGGTACCTGCGCGAGGCCGGTACCCGGGTCACCGCCACCGTGCAGGACGCGTCGTGCATGCAGACCAAGGAGGGCCGCTGCCTGTACGCGTACACCCTCACCGGCCCGGAGGGCGCCGAGCTGCCGGGCGACTTCCGTGACACGGCGCAGTACCCGGTAGGCAGCGCCGTCGACGTGGTGACCGACCCGCGCGGTTACCTCGGCCCGCGGCTCGCCGTGGACCTGCAGACCCGCGCGTTCGAGATCGCGGCGCTGGTGGCGTACGCCGGTTTCGCCGCAGCGACCGCCGCCGCCGTCCTGGTAGGGCGCCGGCCGCTGGCACCGCCCGCGAAGCAGCCCCGCCGCCGCAAGAACCCCGCGACCGCCTGACCCCGCTCAGCCGGTCCGATCGGTGTTCGTCGTCGCGTTCGGTGCCGGGAAACGCCACAGCTCCGAAGTCCTTGCCCTCCCGTGCGCCGGAGGTGACCAGTTCGCCGTACGCCGAGTCGTTCATGGACTCGAAGGCGCAACCACCTGTGGCGAGCTTCTTTGTCGCCGCGTCCCAGGTCAACGTGCCGGCTTCGGGATCGGCGTAGGCGAGGATGTCGCCGAAGGTCCGCAGCGCTGTCCGCACCTGCGCGCTGCGCCAGTTGAGGCGGTCGCATGATCGCGCCGCCCACGATGGCCATCACGAGGCCGGCGGCGCCGAACTTGGTCGCCGGACCGAGCCCTTTGAGGGCCACGCCGTAGATCGTC
>NZ_JBFAIC010000156.1:0-4330 GCF_040654515.1 Dactylosporangium sp. NPDC050688 | reverse complement strand
CTCGTCATAGGCCGCCGCGAACACCGGAAACGCTTGATAGAGGCCACGGCCCATCCCCGACCACTGCGCACCCTGCCCCGTGAACAGCATCGCCGTACCACCGTCGGTGGCCTGGCCCCGGACCACGGTGTCGCCGAGCAGCACGGCCCGGTACTCGAACACCGCCCGCCCGGTCGCCAGGGAGTACCCGACATCGACCGGGTTGCGGTCCGCCACGGCCCGCAGCCGGTCCACCTGCGCCTCAAGAGCCTCAGGGGTACGCGCCGACACCGGCCACGGCACCACCGGCGGCACGACCGGCTCGGCGGCCGGGTCGACCGGTGCGGCTTCTTCGAGGATGACGTGCGCGTTCGTACCCGAGACGCCGAACGACGACACGGCGGCGCGGCGCGGCCGGTCCAGCGCCGGCCAGTCCCGGGCCTCGGTGAGCAGCCGCACCTCGCCCGCCGTCCAGTCGACGTGCGACGAGGGTGCGGTGACGTGCAGGGTGCGGGGCATCGTGCCGTGCCGGAGCGCGAGGACCATCTTGATGATCCCGGCGACACCGGCGGCGGCCTGCGTGTGGCCGATGTTGGACTTGACGGACCCGAGCCACAGCGGCTCGGCGCGGCCCTGCCCGTACGTGGCCAGGAGCGCCTGCGCCTCGATCGGGTCGCCGAGGCTGGTGCCGGTACCGTGCGCCTCGACCACGTCGACCTCGGTGGCCGCGACCCCAGCGGCGGCGAGCGCGGCGCGGATGACCCGCTGCTGCGCGGGACCGTTCGGGGCGGTGAGGCCGTTGGAGGCGCCGTCCTGGTTGACCGCGGAGCCGCGCACCACGGCGAGGACGGGGTGGCCGTTGGCGACGGCGTCGGAGAGCCGCTCCAGGAGCAGGACGCCGACGCCCTCACCCCAGCCGGTGCCGTCGGCATCCTCGGAGAACGCCTTGCACCGCCCGTCGACCGCGAGGCCGCGCTGGCGGGAGAACTCGACGAACACGCCCGGGGTCGACATGACGGTGACGCCGCCGGCGAGGGCCAGGGAGCACTCGCCGCGGCGCAGCGCCTGGGTCGCGAGGTGCACGGCGACCAGCGACGCCGAGCACGCCGTGTCGACCGTGACCGCGGGTCCTTCGAGCCCGAACGTGTACGACAGCCGCCCGGACACGACGCTGGCGGCGTTGCCGGTGCCGAGGTACCCCTCGACGTCCTCCTCGGCGTGGGTGAGCAGGTTCAGGTACTCCTGGCCGTTGGTGCCGACGAACACGCCGGTCGGGGTGCCGCGCATGGCCCGCGGGTCGAGGCCGGCACGTTCGAACACCTCCCACGACGTCTCCAGCAGCAGCCGCTGCTGCGGGTCCATCGCGAGCGCCTCACGCGGCGAGATGCCGAAGAGGCCGGCGTCGAACCCGGCGGCGTCGTCCAGGAACCCGCCGACGCGGGTGTAGGTGCTGCCCGGCCGGTCGGGGTCGTCGTCGAAGAGGGCGTCGAGGTCCCAGCCGCGGTCGGCCGGGAAGTCGCCGATGGCGTCCCGGCCGTCCAGCAGCAGCTGCCACAGGTCCTGCGGTGCGGCGACACCGCCCGGGAACCGGCAGCCCATCGCCACGATCGCGATGGGCTCCTGCTGGGCGGCCTCCAGTTCCCGCAGCCGTAGGCGGGTCTGGTGGAGGTCTCCGGTCACCCATTTCAGATAGTCCCGGAGTTTGTCCTCGTTCATGACAACCCCACCCGTCGCCCCGGGCTCACCTCATGACCGACCGAGTTCCTCGTGGATGAACGAGAAGAGCTCGTCGTCCGTCGCCGCATCGAACTGCAGTGAGGTGGCCGATTCTGATTCCGCTGTGCGCGCCTTGTCGAGCTTCGAAAGCATCACATGCAGCCGGGTGCGCACGGCAGCGTGAAGGTCATCCTCTGGGGAAATCACCGAAATCAGGGATTCGACCTTGTCGAGGTCGGCGAGGATCGGTAGCTGGGGGTTTCCGGGTACGCCGCCGGTCGCCTCAGCGTGCAGGTGGGCGGCGAGCGCGGCCGGTGTCGGGTAGTCGAAGACGGCGGTGGCGGGCACCTTGAGCCCGGTCCGGGCGGCGAGCCCGTTGCGGAACTCGACGGCCGTCAGCGAGTCGAACCCGAGGTCCCGGAACGCGTGCCCGGGCCCGACGAGCTCGGTGCCGCCGTGCCCGAGGACGGCCGCCGCCTGCTGCCGCACCAGGTCGAGCATGCCGGCGAGGTCCCACGTTTCGCGGTTTGGCAGCGGTACCGGTGGCGCGTACAGCCCGTCGAGCAACGGTGCGGGCCGGGTAGCGGTGAACGCGGGGCCGAACGTGTCCCAGTCGATGTCGGCAACAACGACGGTGCCGTCGGTGACGCGCCCCAGGACGGTGACCGCGGTGGCGGGGTGCATCGGCCGGACACCACCGCGGCGGTGCCGGTCGCCGAGATCCCCGGCCATGCCGTCCCCCGCCCACGACCCCCAGGCGATCGAAACACCAGGGAGCCCGGCGGCGCGGCGCTGCTCGGCGATCGCGTCCAGGGCAGCGTTCGCGGCGGCGTAGTTCGCCTGCCCCGCCGAGCCCACCGACCCCGCGAACGAGGAGAACAGCACGAACGCATCCAACGGCAGGTCACGGGTCGCGGCGTCGAGGTGCCTCGCACCGTCCACCTTGGCCGCCATCACCGCGGCGATCCGCTCCGCGGTCAACGCGTCGACGGTCCCGTCATCCAGAACGCCGGCGGCGTGGATGACCGCGTTCGGCGCATACTCCGCGACCAGCCGGGTCACCGCTGCGGCGTCGGTGACGTCGGCGGCCACCACCTCCACGCCCGGGATGTCGAGTGACAGGGCCTCCGGGCCGCGCCGGCTGACCAACACGATCCTGGCCGCACCCTCCGCGGCGAGCCACCTCGCGACATGCCCACCGAGGGCACCCGTGCCACCGGTCACCAACACCGTCCCCGACGGCCGCCAACCAGTCGCCGCCGTGGCCCGGGCCAGACGCCGCCCATGAGCGACACCGTCACGGACCATCACCTGGTCCTCGACACCACCGAGCAGTATCGGTAGCAACGCCGGGTCAGCGTCGGCGAGGTCGATCAGGCCACCCCAACGGTCCGGATGCTCCAGGGCAACCACCCGGCCGAGACCCCAGATCGCACGCTGCACCGGGTCGATGGCCGCACCCCGGGTCACACACCACAACGGCGCGTCGACAGCCACGGTCTGCACCATCGTGAGCGCCTCGACGGCGTCCCTGGGCAGCGCCACCACCCCGGCGAACGGCCCCTCCCGCAGACCGTCCACGCCGACCGCGTCCGCGCCCGCCGCGGTCAGCGCCGCTGCAACTTCGTCGGATCCGCCGCCGAGCACCAGCCACCTGCCCTGGAGCGCGGCGTCGCGGTGTGGCAGCGGTACCCATTCGTCGCGGTAGAGCCACCGGTCCACAGTGGACCTGCCGTGCCGCCATCTGACGATGGCGTCCAGATCCCCGGCCTCGACGGCGGCCCAGAACTCGCTGTCGGGTTGCGCGCGGTGGCGGACCGTCGGCCAGTACCGCTGCCGCTGGAACGGGTACGTGGGCAGCTCGACCCGGCGCCCGCCGGAGAGCAGCAGCGTCCAGTCCGGGGACCAGCCGGTGACGTGCGCCCGGGCGACGGCGGTCATCAGGGTGAGCGGCTCATCCCGGCCCTTGCGCATCGCCGGGACACCGTCGACCAGTGCGGAGAGGACCCCGTCCGGGCCGACCTCCAGGAACTTCGTCACGCCCCTGGCACGCAGCACCGCAACGGCATCGGCGAACCGGACCGTCCCCCGCACCTGGTCCAACCAGTAGTCCGGGTCCGTCACGTCGCCGGTGGACGTGGTCGCGATCGGGATCACCGGCGGGCGGAACGCCACCGACGACAGCACCTCACGGAACGCCGCCAGCATCCCGTCCATCCGCGCCGAGTGGAACGCATGGCTCACCCGCAGCCGCTTCGTCTTCGCGAACCGACCGGCCACCGCGGTGACCGCGTCCTCATCACCGGACACCACCACCGCGTCGGGACCGTTGACCGCGGCGATCTCCGCACCCTCGACCAGCGCATTGCGCACGTCCGCTTCAGAAGCCTGGATTGCCACCATCGCACCACCGGCCGGCAGCGCCTGCATAAGCCTGCCCCGGGCCTCAACCACCTTGCACGCGTCCTCCAGGGACCAGACCCCGGCCACGTGCGCTGCCGCCAGCTCACCGATCGAATGGCCGACCAGGTGATCCGGCCGCAGACCCCACGACTCCAACAGCCGGAACAGCGCCACCTCGACCGCGAACAACGCCGGCTGCGTCCACCGCGTCTCGTCCAACTCGGCGCCCTCG
>NZ_JBFAIC010000155.1:0-4429 GCF_040654515.1 Dactylosporangium sp. NPDC050688 | reverse complement strand
TCCGCTCCGATCTTGACGGCCGGGCAACGTGTTGGCCAAGAGGAAGCGGGCAGAGCCCACCACCTGCATGGATGGCATTCTCGGCAGGCGCAGAGTTCCACCTCACCGACCCCACCACCTGGCCAATCCCGGCAGCAGCCACCAGTACCGGCACCAGCCGCTACGGCACCGCCCACGCCACCGCGTGGGACCGGCTGCACCCCCGGCTCACCCGCCGCGCCGCCTGGCTCGACCACGACGGCGACCTACCCATCCTCGAAGGCACCCTGATCCGGCTCACCGTCCAATGGCTGCCCGGCGACCGCACACCAGACCCGATCTGGCTCTGGTCCTCCCACACCGGCGCGCAACCGTCCGATGTGGACAAACTCTGGCAGGCATACCTTCGCCGGTTCGACCTTGAACACACCTTCCGACTGTTCAAACAGACCCTCGGCTGGACCAGACCGAAACTGCGCGACCCGGCCGCCGCCGACCGCTGGACCTGGCTCGTGATCGCCGCGCACACCCAACTCCGGCTCGCCCGAACCCTCACCACCGACCTTCGCCGCCCCTGGGAACGACCCACCACCGACGGCCGGCTCACACCGGCACGAGTACGCCGCGGATTTCGCAACCTCCGCCCGAAGACCACTCACCCCACACAAGCACCGAAACCAAGCACACCCGGCCCAGGACGCCCACCAGGCTCCAGGAACCGCCGATCCGCACCACGCCACGACGTCGGCAAACTCACCAAACGAGAACTCACAGTCACCGCACACAAACAACGCGCAGGTTAAACAATAAGGTGATCGAACTGACGCCGGTGGGCCTCGACGCGGCCGGCGGCGCCGACGAAGATGGGCGCGTGACAGCGGATGCCCATGGCTTGGTTCAGGCGCTTGAGCCACGTCAGCCAAGACCGTCCCGGTTCGTTCGACAGGTGGTCATCCCGGCATTGACAATCTTGGCGGCCGTTGTCGGGACCATCGGCATGCAAGGGGCCTGGTGCGCCACCATGGCCGGTTATGACGCGAACGTCGACGGGGTGCGTAACCCGCAGGACGTGGCGTTGTACCTGAACCTCAAGGAAATCCTCCGACAGGTCCAGGAGCGGGTGCCAGCTGGAGCAACCGTGTTCGTTCCGTGGGCGGCCGACCCGGCGGACGCCACATCGTTGATGTGGAGCATGCATCTCAACGAGATCGCGTTGATGGCCGGACACCCCTTGACCGGTGCCGACCGTGCGGCATATTGGCTGAGCGTGGTGCAACAAGGCGGGCGCGCCACGCTCGTGGTCCAGCCCCGGACCGGCCGGTGACAGACATCCTCGCGGCCGGCGCGGCGGTGCTCGTCGCCGGATTCCCCGGCGCCTGGCTCATGGCCCGCCGGCTCCCACTCGCGCTGCTGCTGGTACCGCTCACGGCCGGGCTCACCGCGACCGCCGCCGTGCTGTTGATGCTCGTCGCCGGCGGCGCCCTGGTCTGGTGGGCCCTGCTGCTGGTGGCCGGCCAGTGCGTTCTCCTGCTCCGGGCGGTGCACCGCGGGCCGGGACGGCCATTGCCGCACGCCGGCTGGCTCGATTCCCTGTGCTACGTGGTGCCGCTGCTGCCGCCGTTGACGACGGTACGGCTGGTGCCGGTGCAGTGGGACGCGCATGCCATCTGGTGGTTGCACGCCGGATACTTCGCCCTCGACAGTGCTACGGCCCGCAGCGCCATCGGTGACTCCAGGCTGGCGTTCTCGCACACCGACTACCCGCCGCTGCTGTCGGCCGTCGTCGCCGGCGCGTGGCGGGTCGGCGGCGCCGACCTGCGGGTCGCGCAGTTCACCTCGACCCTGGTCACCGCCGCCGGGTTCGCGCTGCTGGCCTACGCGGTACGCGCGAACACCGCGGGACTGGTGCCGGCGTGGGCGTCCCGCCTCGCGGCCGCCGTGGTGGCCCTGGCGGCCTGGGGGTTCTACCCGGTCGGGGTCGTCGAGGGCCTCGCGGACTCGCTGTGGGCGGCGACCTTCGCGGCCGGTGCCGTGTTTCTGCTGGTCGGCCGAGACGGGACAGAGCGGGACGGCCAACCGCGGGACGGCCCGGAGCCGCGGGCCGGCGGGGACGGGCGCGGTGTCCCGGAAGGCTCCAGCCGGCTGAGCCGGCTGGTGGTCGCGCCGGTCGGGCGGCTCGCGTTGCCGGTGCTGCTGCTCACGGTCGCCGCGCTCGTTAAGACCGAAGGTTCGGTAGCCGTCACGGAACTCGCCGTCGTCGCGACGTTGCGGTACCGGCGCCGGCTGGGCGCCATCTGGCCGGTGTGGCTTCCCGTCATCGCTGGCCAGTGCTGGTCGCGCCTGGCCGCACGGCTCGGCGCGACCAGCGACCTGGTCGCGGGCGGCCATTTCACCGGCCTGCTTCAGGGCGACCCGGCCGTCTGGAACCGGCTGCCACCCACGGTCGACTCGCTCTGGTCGTTACTGTGGCCGGTGACCGTGCCGGCGCTCGCCGCCGCCGTCCTCGGCGCGGTCTTCCTCGGCGGCCGCCGGGCCGTCCTGGGCCTGGGCGGCGACGGCTGGCTCTGGCTGACCTACGCCCTGTTCCTGGCCACCCTCTTCATCACGTACCTGACCAGCCCGAACGACATCAACTGGCACCTGTCCACTTCGGCCAACCGAATCATCGGGCCGCTCTGCCTGCTTGCCGTCGTCAGCGCCGTGTTCTGGGGCATCGTCGGCGCCCATTCCCTGTCACGACCACCCGCCGCAGCAGCGACCCCCGCAGCCGCGCCGCGCCCCTGAGGAATTCGTTTCTGGAGGCCATTCGTGAAGTTGTCGATTTTGATGCCGGTATACAACGAGGAGGCCCGTCTGGCCGACGCTCTCACTCAGGCCCTGGATGTCAAATACACCACCGACATCGAGCTGGTGGTGGTGGACGACGGTAGCCGGGACCGGACGGCGGAGATTTTGCGAGGGGTTCAGGATCCACGGGTGCGGGCGATTTTCCATGAGCGCAACCAGGGAAAGGGCGCGGCGATCCGGACGGCGGTGGAGAATGCCACGGGCGAATACCTGGTAGTTCTGGACGCGGATCTGGAATACGACCCGAACGACATTCCCCGGCTGATTCAGCCAGTGCTGGACGGGCACGCGACAGTGGTGTACGGCAACCGTACGTTCGGCAGCCACAGCAGTTTCTCGTTCTGGTACGTCATGGGCAACAAAGCGGTGACGACGGCGGCCAACGTGCTGTTCAACTGCTACATCGGCGACCTGGAGACGTGTTACAAGTTGATGCCGGTGGCGTTGTACCGGTCGTTGAACGTATCCAGCCGGGGGTTCGGGATGGAGGCGGAGGTGACCGGCAAGTTGCTGCGCCGGAAGGTGCGTCCGTACGAGGTGCCCATCAGCTACCGGGCGCGCTCCCGCGAGGAGGGCAAGAAGATCACCTGGCGGGACGGCGTGCAGGCGCTATGGATCCTGCTCCGCGAGCGCGCCCGCCGGCCCGGCGCGATCCAGTTGCCCACCGGCGTGATCCCCCGGCCGTGAACCGTCGCGGCCGGTTGTCGCCGGGTGGGACGGTGGTTCCGGCCGTCGCCAGCGGAACCACCGTCCGTGGTCAGGCTGAGGAAGGTTCGGCGCTCAGAAGTTCGGGTCGCTACCCTCGGAGGCCTTGAACTGCGGCGCCACCGCCATCAGGCCGGACGGGGCGGAGGTGCTGCATTGGTAGATGGTCGTCGTCTTTTGTCAGGGGTGGAACCGGCGCAGGATCGCCGCCCGCCACACCTGTGCTTGCCGAAAACCTCATCCGTGCAGGTCAAGCGGCGTGTTCGTATTCGTGGAGGATGCCGCCGAGGCGATCGTGTCGTCGGACGCGGAGCCTGGCTATCTGGTCCGGATCAGCGATCGGTGTGGGCAGTGGGCGCAGCGGTCGGGCGTTGGCGAGGCCTTGGTGTGGTCGATGTTCGTTATAGAAGTGTTCGAATTCGCGCAGGGCGTGCAGGAGGTGTCGTTGGTTCCAGATCAGCGTTCGGTCCAGCAGTTCGTGGCGGCAGGTCCGTACCCACCGTTCCATGATCGAGTTCATGCGGGGTGTTTGGATGCCGCTGAGCACGACCTTGGTGCCAGCGTCGGTGAGCACGGCGTCGAACAGTTCGGGGAACTTGCCGTCCCGATCGCGGATCAAATATCTGGCTTTGGAACCGGTGTCCTCGAGGTCCATGGCGAGGTTCTTCGCGGCCTGTGCCACCCATGCGGTGCTTGGGTGCGGGGTGGCGCCGAGGATGTGAATGCGGCGGGTGGCGTGCTCGATCGCCGCGAGCACGTACATCCGGGTTCCGGTGAGGGTGACTGTCTCCAGGAAGTCGCAGGCCAGCAGGGCGTCGGCCTGGGAGCGTAGGAAGTCGGCCCAGGTGCTGGACGCCCGCTCGGGTGCCGGGTCGATCCCGGCGTCTTGCAGGATCTC
>NZ_JBFAIC010000154.1:0-4733 GCF_040654515.1 Dactylosporangium sp. NPDC050688 | reverse complement strand
GCACCGAACACTGACGGACCACCGTAGACCGCCACAACCTTCGACGCGAACGCCGAGGTCACCCACACCGGTGACCAGCAGCGCTCTTCGGCTTCCTTCGCACCCCATGCCGAACCCCGCGACCAAGCGCTTCGCTCAAGGCGTCACCGCGGGAGACCGGCCGGCTCCCCACCTTGACGAATCACCGGGAGTCACCGATGCCCAACGAACCCACCAACCCGACCTGGCGCGAGAAGCTCACCCTCGCCGCCGTCCGCGGCGCCGTCTCCGGTGTCGTCCGCGCACTTATGACCTGGTTCATCGAGCACTGAACGCCCCTGTCCGCCCGGCCCGCTGCACGTGGGTCGGGCCCGTGGCGCAGCCAGCCCGAGGAATACCGCACGTTCGAATACATGCACTCCACCAGTAAAAGCTTCAATGTTGCATCAAACGGAATCCTGATCAGCCTGCTCGCTCAAGGCGGCGAGGGCTTCCGCCGCGTACAGCGTGCCAGCCGCCACCTCGTGGCGAAGCTCGTCGATTCGGCCTTGTTTGGCCAGCGAGTTAACCAGCAGGCGGGCGGCGTGCTCGTGTCCGGTGATCGCTCGGTCTCGCAGCTCATCGACGCGACCGTGTTCGGCCAGAAGATCGTCCAGCGAGATGGCGGCATGCGAGTGGCCGGTGGCATCCCGATCGCGCAGCACCAGTAACGCCTCGTCAACGTGGCCCTGCTCGGCCAGCATTTTGGCTAGCCGGATCGCGGCGGACCCGCGTTTTCCGGTGGCAGCGCTGTCGCGCAGCACCAGCAACGCCTCGTCGACATGGCCGTCCTCTACCAGCACTCTAGAAAGTTGAAGTGCGGCGTCCTCGTCTCCGGCGGCAGCCCGGTCGCGCAGCGCCTGCAGCGCCTTAGCGATATGGGCCCGTTCGGCCAGCACGTCGTGCAGCAGGTGGGCGGCGTACTCGTCCACAGTGAAGTGATACCTGCGCAGTATCTGCAGCGCTCTATCGACATCGCCTTTGCCGCCTTGCGTCAGGACTCGGGCGTCACTCTCGACTTGGGCGGCAGAGTGGTCGTTCAGAATCTGCACCGCCTTGTCGACGTCGAATTGACCCCGTTTAGCCAGCACGTCGTGCAGCATGCCGGCGGCGAACTCGTCGGTGCCGGCCTGTTGGCGCAGCGCGTGCAGCAAAGCAGGGCTGCGCAGGACCTGCAGGGCCTCGTCGACCAGTCCATCCATAGCCAGCACGCAGGCCAGCTGACGGGCGGCGTGTTCGTCTCCGGTGGCAGCTCGATCACGTAGCTCATCGACGCGGCCCTGCTCGGCCAGCGCGTCGACCACCACGTCGGCGAGCCGGCGGGCGGCGTGTTCGTCTCCGGTGGCAGCCCGGTCACGTAGCTCATCGACGCGGCCCTGCTCGGCCAGCATGTCCGCGAGCCGGCGGGCGGCGTGTTCGTCTCCGGTGGCAGCCCGGTCACGTAGCTCATCGACGCGGCCCTGCTCGGCCAGCATGTCCGCGAGCCAGCGGGCGGCGTGTTCGTCTCCGGTGGCAGCTCGATCACGTAGGACCTGCAGCGCCTCGCCGATGCGGCCGTGCCTGACCAGCGAATCGGCCAGCTCGACGGCGCGGTACTGCTTGCCGGTGGCAGCGCGGACTCGTAGCACCTGAAGCGCCTCTTCCACGCGGCACTGCTTCTCCAGCGCTTCGGCAAGCCAACCGGCTGCGTGTTCGTCTCCGGCAGCAGCTCGGTCGCGCAGCTCGTCGGCGCGGCCCTGCCTGGCCAGCGCCGCAGCCAGTTTCGAGGCGGCGTACTTGTCTCCGTGGGCGGCGCGGTCGCGCAGCTCTTCGAGGCGGCCTTGCCTATCTAGCATGTCGGTAAGCTGCCGGGCGGCGCCGTCTCCGGTGGCAGCGCTGTCGTGCAGCGCCTGCAGCGCCTCGACGACGCGGCCCTGGCTGACCATCGTTTCGGCCAGATAGACGTTAACGTGCGGGTCGCTGGAGGTCGCTGCGGCGCGTTGGTAGAGGGCGATGGCGTGTTCGGGCTGGCCGCGGCGTTTGGCGTTGTAGGCCAATCTGCGGCTGTCGTCGGGGTGATGGTGGGTGACGAGGATTTGCCACACGAGGTCGGGTAGGGCCGCGGTGCGGCGGGTGCGTCGGGCCTGTTGGCGGAGGTAGTCGGCGGTGACGTAGCCGGCGATGACGCCCATCCTGGCGGGGACGGGCGTGAGGCAGGCGGCGGCGCCGTGTACCGGGGCGGTGGCGTAGGTCAGAGCGTAGTCGAACCAGTCGCGCGGTGCAGTGGCTTGCTGTGCTGGGGTGAGGTAGGCAGGCGCGGCGGCTTCGAGAAACTCGCTGGTGACGGGCTGGTGGGCTCCGACGCGGTGGGCGTCCAGCGCTGCGGTGATGAGCGCCTTGCCGTAGCAGTCAGCAGCCGGAGCGTGCTCCCAGCGCTGGATGAGGGCTGGGCCGGCGGCTAGGACCTGGGTGAAGCCGGCGTCGGTGGTGTCCAGCGCGATCCGGATCCGCGGGTCGGTGCCGACGAGGGAATTGGCGCGTCGCTGCTCATCCCGGCTGAACGTCTCGGGCACCTCGATGAGCCGGGTGAGGCCGAGCAGTTCACGGTCGTTGGCGTACGGGTCGGGTTGGCCGGCGCGGGGCCGGGCTGTGCGCATGCTGTATTCATCGGGCCACAGGGTGGCGACCACGACGGTCCCGTCATTGATGACCTGCTGCATGACCGCGACAGGTAGGCCGCCAGCAGGGTTGAGGTAGCGCTGCAGCTCATCCAGCCACAGCACCGTGCGGGGCGTCGACGCTTCGGCGTGGGCGGTGATCGCTCGGGTGTCAGCTGGGTGCAGCAGCCACCACTCCGGCAGCACGTCGCTGACCGCCTCGTGCAGGGCTCTGGTCTTGCCGACCGACGAGCCGCCCATGAGCAGCACGAACCCGCCCTCTGTCGCGGCGGCGGTGAGGTCGGCGCGCAGGTCGGCGTCGAGGTCCCGCGGCACGTACGGCGGTAGCTCCCCGGCAACGCCGGGGATCTGGATCGCGGCGTGCACGCCGAGCAGCCGCGGCCGGGCCTGCCGGACACGCACGGCACCGGCGGGGCGTGGCTGATGGGCCGTGGCCACCCGCTCCCACGCGGCCAGCCACGGCCGCTGCGCCTCGCCGTCGAGGCCGCATGCGATCAGAAAGGTGATCACCGTGTCGCGGGTCGGCGTTGTCTTGGCGTTGATCAGGTTGCTGAGCGTCGCCGGCGGCAGCGGCCATGGCCGGGCCGTTTTGGCGAGAGCGGCGTAGGAGCGCCCGGCGCGTAGCCGGTCGCATGCGCGGGCGAAGTCCGCGAGGGACTGTACCGAGTCGAGGTCGGATCGGTTGCCGTCGTCGGCGGCGGGAACGTGGTTGTCGGCCATGTGGGCGCCCTCCCGGCTGTTCGGCGGTACCGCCGAACACTGCCGAACCACCGTAGAGCCCGACCGCATTCTGCGCGACCGCCGAGGTCACCCAGATCGGTGACCGGCAGCGCTCTTCGGCTTCCTTCGCACTCCATGCCGAACCCCGCGACCAGGCGCTTCCCTCAAGGCGTCACCGCGGGAGATCGGCCGGCTCCCCACCCCGACGAATTACAGGGAGCCACCGATGACCACCGAACCCACCAACCAGACCTGGCGCGAAAAGCTCACCCTCGCCGCCGTCCGCGGCGCCATCTCCGGCGCCGTTCGCGCATTCATCACCTGGGCCCTCGAGCACTGAACTCGCGCCTCGGACCCGGCCCGTTGCCAACGGGCCGGGTCCCGGCACGCCTAGACTGGAATACCGCACTTGCGATGCATGCACCCCACCGGCCGCATCCTTGCTGCCTATGGTGGCACCTTCAGGTGGTTCGCCGGTTCAGGTTCGCCATCAGCTCCCGGTTGGCTGCACGGGCCGCGGCGAGCTCTTGACCTCGCTCGTTGAGCTGCTCCTCGAGGTCAACGAGCCGCTGCTCGAGGTGGGTGATGCGACGCTGGAGTTCGTCAACGTCGGCGGGTGGCCCCAGGCCAGCCTGCCGCCAAGCGTGCTCGCCGAGCAACTGCGACAGCTGGTGCTCCAGCTGGCGAACGTGTTTGGCCTGGCGTGTGAGCTGGCCCTGGGCGTTGGCCAAGTCGGCCTCCAAGGACGCGCGGCTCGCGGCTGATGTTGCCACCGCTGCGTTGGCGGGGTTGCGGGCGTCGGTCTGGGCGGCGTGGAGTTGTGCGAGTAGGTCGCGGTGTCGGTAGAGGAAGGTGCGGTCGACGCCAGCGGCTCGTGCGATCGCAGCGACGCTGAGGTCCGCGTTGCTGCGCCGGGCGGAGTCGATGGCGTGCCCGACGCGCTGCCGACGGCGGGCCGCGGCCGACTGGCGTCCTTCGATCATCGAGGTGCGGGTCATGGGGTGTGCTCCGGCAGGTCATGTGGTTGCGGTTGGCGGGTGCGGGGGATACCGAGGCTGGTGATGCGCTGCCGGTGCTGGCGGACGACTGCGACGGCGTCGGCGATCTGGGCGCGGTCCTCGTCGGTGAGGTCGGTGATGTCAGCCTGCATGCGGGTGATGAGGTGGCGGATGCGCTGGATTTCGGTGTCCGATGGCATCGCCTCGGTCTTTGCCCAGGCGTCGGCGTCGATGACGGCGGACAGGTGTCGGCGCTCACGTAATTCCCCAGCTGTAGCGGTCTGCCGCTCACGTAATTCCTCACCCTGGTCGCTCACGTAATTCCCCATGGGGATGACGA
>NZ_JBFAIC010000153.1:0-4885 GCF_040654515.1 Dactylosporangium sp. NPDC050688 | reverse complement strand
TCACGGAACGCCGCCAGCATCCCGTCCATCCGCGCCGAATGGAACGCATGACTCACCCGCAACCGGCGCGTCTTCGCAAACCGCGCGGCCACCGCCGCGACCGCGTCCTCATCACCGGACACCACCACCGCATCGGGGCCGTTGACCGCGGCGATCTCCGCACCCTCGACCAACACCGCCCGCACATCGGACTCGGACGCCTGGACAGCCACCATCGCGCCACCTTCCGGCAGCGCCTGCATCAACCTGCCCCGAGCCGACACCACCTTGCACGCATCCGAAAGGGACCACACGCCCGCCACATGCGCCGCCGCCAGCTCACCGATCGAATGACCGACCAGGTGATCCGGCCGCAGACCCCACGACTCCAGCAACCGGAACAGCGCCACCTCGACCGCGAACAACGCCGGCTGCGTCCAACGGGTCTCATCCAGCAGCTCGCCCTCGACGTCCCGCAGACCCTCGATGTGCGCGCACACCTCGTCATACGCCGCCGCGAACACCGGGAACGCCGCATACAGGCCGCGACCCATCCCCGACCACTGCGCACCCTGACCCGTGAACAGCATCGCCGTACCACCGTCGCGGACCCGGCCCCGGACCACCGTGTCACCCAGCAGGACCGCCCGGTGTTCGAACGCCGCCCGCCCGGTCGCCAGGGAGTACCCGACGTCGACCGGGTCCAGGTCGGCGACGGCCCGCACCCGGACCACCTGCGCGTCCAAGGCCTCAGGGGTACGGGCCGACACCGGCCACGGCACCACCGGCAGCGCCGTCCGCTCCCCCGGCGCGGCGATCCGGGCCGGCGGCTCCTCGACGATCACGTGCGCGTTGGTACCGGAGATGCCGAACGACGACACGGCGGCGCGGCGCGGACGGTCGGCGGACGGCCACGGCCGGGCCTCGGTGAGCAGCCGCACCTCGCCCGCTGACCAGTCGACGTGCAACGACGGGGCGCTGACGTGCAGCGTCCGCGGCAGCGTGCCGTGCCGCATCGCGAGGACCATCTTGATGACCCCGGCGACGCCGGACGCGGCCTGCGTGTGGCCGAGGTTCGACTTGACGGACCCGAGCCACAGCGGCTCGGCGCGGCCCTGCCCGTACGTGGCGAGCAGCGCCTGCGCCTCGATCGGGTCGCCGAGGCTGGTACCGGTGCCGTGCGCCTCCACCGCGTCCACGTCGGACGGCTCCAAGTCCGCGGCGGCGAGCGCGGCCCGGATGACCCGCTGCTGGGAGGGGCCGTTCGGGGCGGTGAGGCTGCTCGACGCGCCGTCCTGGTTGACGGCGGAGCCGCGCACCACGGCGAGGACCGGGTGGCCGTTGGCGACCGCGTCGGAGAGCCGCTCCAGGAGCAGCAGGCCGACGCCCTCGCCCCAGCCGGTGCCGTCGGCATCGTCGGAGAACGCCTTGCAGCGGCCGTCCGGCGCGAGCCCCCGCTGGCGGGAGAAGCCGACGAACGTGCCGGGCGTCGACATGACGGTGACGCCGCCGGCGACGGCCAGGGAGCACTCGCCGCGGCGCAGCGCCTGGGCGGCCAGGTGCAGGGCGACCAGCGACGAGGAGCAGGCGGTGTCGACCGTGATGGCGGGTCCTTCGAACCCGAACGTGTACGCGACCCGGCCGGAGGCGACGCTCGGCGCGCTGCCGTTGCCGAGGTGTCCTTCCAGGCCGTCGGGGACGTCGTGGACGCGGGCGGCGTAGTCGCTGTACATGAGGCCGACGAACACCCCGGTCTGGCTGCCGCGCAGCGCGACCGGGTCGAGCCCGGCGCGTTCCAGCAGCTCCCATGAGGACTCCAGCAGCAGCCGCTGCTGCGGGTCGGTGGCGAGGGCCTCCCGGGGCGAGATGCCGAAGAAGTCGGCGTCGAACGCGGCCGCGTCGTACAGGAAGCCACCCTCACGCGCGTAGCTGGTGCCGCGGTGGTCGGGGTCGGGGTGGTAGAGCCGGTCGACGGGCCAGCCCCGGTCGTCGGGGAACGGCCCGACCGCGTCGATGCCGTCGGCGACGAGCCGCCACAGGTCCTCGGGGGTGCCGACGCCGCCCGGGTACCGGCAGCTCATGGCCACGATCGCGACCGGTTCGTCGGTGGGGACCGCGGCCCGGACGGCCTCGACGGTCCGCGCCCCGCTGAACTGCGACAGCAGCAGCCGGGCGAGAGCCTCCGGCGTCGGGTGGTCGAACAGGACGGTGGCGGGCAGCGTCAGGCCGGTCGCGGTGGCGAGCCGGTTGCGCAGTTCGAGCGCGGTGAGGGAGTCGAAGCCGGCCTCGAGGAACCCGCGGTGCGGGTCGACGTCGTCGCCGGCTGCGTGGCCGAGGACCGTCGCCGCCTCGGCGCGCACCAACCGCAGCAGCGCCGGGATCCGCTCGGCGTCAGGCATGCGGCGCAGCCGCTGCCGGAGCGTGTCGCCGTCCTCTCCACGGCTCGCCCGCGGGCCGGCCGGACCGGCGATGCCGCTCAGGACGGGCGGGTACGCCGTGGTGGGCCGCAGCCGGGCCGGGACGGCGAGCGGGGCGGGTGCGGCGCAGGCGAGGTCGAACAGGCCGAGCGCGGCGGCGGGCGGCAGCGGCGCGACGCCGTTGCGGGCGAGGCGCCGCCGGTCGGTGTCGTCGAGGTGGGCGGTGATCCCGCTGGCGGTGTCCCACAGCCCCCACGCCAGTGACAGCGACGGCAGCCCTTCGGCGCGGCGGTGGGCGGCGAGGGCGTCCAGGACGCTGTTCGCGGCCGCGTACCCGGCCTGGGCGGCGCCGCCGAGGATGCCGGCCAGCGACGAGTACAGCACGAACGCGGTCAGCGGCAGGTCCCTGGTCAGCTCGTGCAGGTGCAGGGCGCCGTCGGCCTTCGGGCGCAGGATCGCGGCGACCCGGTCGGCGGTGAGGTCGGTGACGACGGCGTCGTCGGCGACCCCGGCGGCGTGCACGACGGCGGTCAGGGGATGCCCGGCGGACACGGCGGCGAGGAGGGCGGCGACGGCGGCCCGGTCGGCGACGTCGCAGGCGGCGACGGTGACGGTGGCGCCGTGCCCGGCCAGTTCGTCGCGCAGCGCGGCGGCGCCTTCGGTGTCGAGGCCGCGGCGGCCGGTGAGGAGCAGGTGCCGCACGCCGTGGACGGTGACGAGGTGCCGGGCGATCAGCGCGCCGAGCCCGCCGAGGCCGCCGGTGACGAGCACGGTCCCGTCGCCGTCGAAGGTCGCCGCGGGGGTCGCCCCGGGTACGGCGGTGCCGGCGCGGGCGAGCCGCGGGACGAGGACCTCGCCGCCGCGCACCGTCACGGCAGGTTCGTCGAGAGCGACGGCGGCGGCGAGCGCCGCGCCGGCGGGCTCCGCGTCGTGGACCTCGACGACGCCGAACGTGCCGGGGTGTTCGGCGTCGGCGGCACGGATCAGCCCGGCGACGCCGGCCGACGCGACCGCGTCCGCTCCGGTGGCGGGCACGACGAGCCGCAGCGCGGCCCCGGCCGGCGGGTCGGCGAGCCATTCCTGCACGAGGGCCAGCGCGGCGGCGGTCCTCGCCTGGACCGTCGCCGGGAGGTCGTCGCCGGCGGCGTCGACAGTGGCCACCACGCGGCCGGGGACGGTGCCGGCGGCGCGGAGGGTGGCGAGGTCGCGGTACCCGTCGACGGTGGCACCGGCCGAGGTCAGGGCCGCGGCGACGCCGGCCGGGTCGGCGCCGAGCACGGCGTACCGGTGCTGGTGGGCGCCGGCGGGGCGGGCCGGGACGAGGTCGAGCCGGAACAGGTCGGTGGCGCGGCCCGTGGCCAGCTGCGCGGCGGTCACCGGGCGCAGGTCGAGGGCCTCGATCGAGGCGACCGGCCGGCCTGTCTGGTCGGCGACCTCCACGGCGACGGTGGTGGCGCCGGTGAGCGTGAGCCGGGCCCGGACGGCGACCGCACCGGTCGTGCGCACCGAGACACCGCGGAACGCGAACGGCAGCTGGGCGTCGCCGTCGCCGTCCCAGGCGAGGCCCAGCGCGTGCAGGACGGCGTCGAGCAGCGCCGGGTGGATGCCGAAGCGGGCCACGTCGTCGCGGGCCGCCTCGGGGAGCATGACCTCGGCGAACAGGTCGCCGTCGCGGCGCCAGGCGGCGCGCACCCCCTGGAACGCCGGGCCGTAGTCGAGTCCGGCGGCGGCGAGGGTCTCGTAGAGCCTGTCGACGGGGACCGGGGTCGCGCGGGGCGGCGGCCACGCGGTCAGGTCGGCGGTGTCCCAGCGGTGCCCGGGGTGCAGCCGCCCGGTGGCGTGCCGGGTCCAGCCGGCGTCGGGGTCGTCGGCGGCGCGGGAGTACACGGCGACAGGCCGGCCGCCGGTGTCGCCGGGTGCGCCGACGGTGAGCTGCAGGTGTACGGCGCTGGGGTCGGGCAGGGCGAGGGGTGCTTCGACGGCGAGCTCGTCAAGGTGCCCGCAGTCGAGTATCTCCCCGGCGCGCAGGGCCAGGTCGACGAGGGCGGTGGCGGGCACCACCGGCACGCCGTGGACGGCGTGGTCGCGCAGCCACGGCTGGTCGCGCAGCGACAGGCGGCTGGTGAATACGAACCCGCCGCCGTCGGCAAGGCCGAGCGCGGCGCCGAGCAGCGGATGGTCGACCGGCTGCAACCCGACGGCGGCGGCGTCGGCGTGCGCGGCGGGGTCGTCGAGCCAGAACCGGGCCCGGCGGAACGCGTACGTCGGCAGGTCGACCACGGTGCCGCCGCCGAGGACGCGGCGCCAGTCCGGGGACCAGCCGGTGACGTGCATCCGCGCGACGGCGGTCATCAGGGTGAGCGGCTCGTCCCGACCCTTGCGCATCGCCGGGACACCGTCGACCAGCGCGGACAGCACCCCGTCCGGGCCGACCTCCAGGAACCGGGTCGCGCCCTTCTGGCGGAGCGCTGCTACTGCGTCCGCGAACC
>NZ_JBFAIC010000152.1:0-4904 GCF_040654515.1 Dactylosporangium sp. NPDC050688 | reverse complement strand
CCCCCGGGCTTCCCGGGCCGCCGAGGTTCCAGGGCGAGCAGCCCTGGCCGCCGGAGGCACGCTCCGGGTCGTAGGGCCGGAGGCCCTACCCGCCGAGGCAGAGCCTCGACCCGGAGAGCCGGCACGACCCGAATCGCCGGGACCATCGACGGCGAGGTGCCACAGCGCGGACGTCCGGGCTGCAGAAGGGCCGAGTGTCCGCTAGTCGCCGCCGGTCCAGCGGTACCAGTTGCCGCCGAGGGGTCGGAACCATGGCGAATCGACCATGGCGGTCTCGACGTCCGCGGTTGGCCCGCCGGGCAGATAGGCGAAGCCGGCGGCGCTGAAGAGGTCGCCGTGAGCTTCGTAGAAGATCGCGCCACCGGGCACCCAGCCAGCTTCTGCGATGGTGTAGAGACCCAACCGGCGCGGTACGGTGAATCTTTCCAATGCGCTGCCTGGTGGTGGAATCGGGTGTCCGGCGACGACGGCGGCGAACGCGCCTCGGCTGGCCGCCCACCGCGTCTTGATCGGCGCGCCGGTGCAGAGCAGGACCAAGGTGAGTACGCCGATGACTGGTCCGATCAGGAACCATCTTCTCGGCCTGCCGGTGGTGCTGGCGACGTAGATGGTCCAGCCGAGCCAGAAACAGCCAACAAGCACGGACGCGCAGCCGCCGGCCGCGAGCAGGGACAACTGGCTGCCCGGGTAGCTCACGGACCAGAGCACGCCACCTGCCGCCGCAACGACGATCAGGTGGAATGCCCAGATCAGCCGCCGGTCAGGTCCAGCCTTCGGCGCAGCGTCGTCGCTTGTTGCGGTGTCCGACATGGTGACATCCTGCCGACCCGATCGGGCTCGGATCGAGGGCGCGCACTGAATCTTCACACGGGTTCGTCAGCCGACGCAGTGTGACCCGACGTGGCCCCGGTGCTCCAACGCGGAGTGTCGGGGCTTCGGCGTGTCCAGCCCGAGCGGTGCGCAGCGGCCCGCCAGGGCCGCCTTGAAGACGTATGGAAAGTACTCACCAATAGCGATGGTCGCGGCATGTCTGGCACGGCAGAGCCTTCGCAACGGCTACTCTGCCTGCGCGGACATGAGGACCTCCACGAGTGACCCGTAAGGAGTGAACGTGGCCCGATCGCTGAAGCTAAGTCTGAGCCTGAACCTAGGCGTGCTTGTCCTCGCGGCGGCGGTAATGGGAACCGTACCGTTGTCAACGGCGACCGGTGGGGGGCACGACAGCACGGCCCTGCAACTCGCCACCGACCAAAGTTCAAAGGAATACCCCAGCATCAACCTTGTAAGCAAGCCCGCACCTGCAAGCGCGAGCGCGAAGGTTAACGCTCAGGAAGCGGTGCATCGAACCAAGGATCTGGGGTTCAGTACCGAAATGATCCCCGGGTCCCCCATTGTCGAACTACGGTTGATATCGGAGAAATACAACGATCCGACATTAACCCGTGACTACTTCACCGATCGACTAACCTGGGTCGTCACTTATAAAGGATCGAGAGTCATCGTTCATGGACCGTTAAATCTCGACCCGAGTGTCCGTAGGCAAGCGACAGAAAACCTCAGATGCGAAGTGGTCTTCTTCATCGATGCTGCCACGGCCGAAGCCTATAAGGGAGCTCTCCAAACCTGCTGACCGCGACGCCGTGGCAGATCGGCCATGCTGCCGTCGTCGCTGCGTTCGATGTGGGGTCGACTCGGGGGACACCACGCGATCGAGGGCTGGCGACTAAATTGGCGATCGCCCGGACAGTGAGTGTTAGCGCTCGTTGAGCAGGGCCACAATCTGCTCACGAAGGTATGGTGCAGCAGCGACTGTGGCGCGTGATTCGGCTGTGTGGTCGCTGCCGTCGTCATCCATGACCACGGCGCCTGCCTCACGCGCAATGACTACTCCTGCACAGGTGTCCCATGGGTTGTTCGACAGCATGATACTGCCGCCGATCTTCCCGGATGCTACCCAGGCCAGATCGATTGCGGCCGAGCCGAACATACGCACCCTTTGGACTCGGGCGGACAGCTCGGCGGTGATGCTCAGCCGCCGTTTGTTGCGCTCCGGAGCTGTTGGGCCTAGGGCATAGTCGCCGATGGCGATGACGGCCTCATCGAGAGAGTTGACCTGAGAAGCGCGAATGGGTCGGTCATTCTCGAAGACACCCTCACCCTCGACAACGGTGTAGCGGCTGCCGCCGTGGACGACGAGCGGATCGCGAAGAACCCGTGCATAGCCCGGTCGGTCAAGCAGCCCCGGCCGGAACAACGCAAGGTCGTCCCGTGGGACATGACCACCGTCCTGGCGATCCGTGCAGGTCCCGGCTCGGTACCGCCTCGCCGTCGACCTGGGCGCCGGTTGCGGAGTGCGGCAGGGGGAGATCTTCGGACTCGCGGCCGATGACCTCGACCTCGACGGTGGCTGGCTCCACATCCGCCGCCGATCCAAGTCGTGCCCCGGTCGTCCGGACGACCGGGGCACGACTTGGATCGGCGGCGGATGTGGAGCCAGCCACCGTCGAGGTCGAGGTCATCGGCCGCGAGTCCGAAGATCTCCCCCTGCCGCACTCCGCAACCGGCGCCCAGGTCGACGGCGAGGCGGTACCGAGCCGGGACCTGCACGGATCGCCAGGACGGTGGTCATGTCCCACGGGACGACCTTGCGTTGTTCCGGCCGGGGCTGCTTGACCGACCGGGCTATGCACGGGTTCTTCGCGATCCGCTCGTCGTCCACGGCGGCAGCCGCTACACCGTTGTCGAGGGTGAGGGTGTCTTCGAGAATGACCGACCCATTCGCGCTTCTCAGGTCAACTCTCTCGATGAGGCCGTCATCGCCATCGGCGACTATGCCCTAGGCCCAACAGCTCCGGAGCGCAACAAACGGCGGCTGAGCATCACCGCCGAGCTGTCCGCCCGAGTCCAAAGGGTGCGTATGTTCGGCTCGGCCGCAATCGATCTGGCCTGGGTAGCATCCGGGAAGATCGGCGGCAGTATCATGCTGTCGAACAACCCATGGGACACCTGTGCAGGAGTAGTCATTGCGCGTGAGGCAGGCGCCGTGGTCATGGATGACGACGGCAGCGACCACACAGCCGAATCACGCGCCACAGTCGCTGCTGCACCATACCTTCGTGAGCAGATTGTGGCCCTGCTCAACGAGCGCTAACACTCACTGTCCGGGCGATCGCCAATTTAGTCGCCAGCCCTCGATCGCGTGGTGTCCCCCGAGTCGACCCCACATCGAACGCAGCGACGACGGCAGCATGGCCGATCTGCCACGGCGTCGCGGTCAGCAGGTTTGGAGAGCTCCCTTATAGGCTTCGGCCGTGGCAGCATCGATGAAGAAGACCACTTCGCATCTGAGGTTTTCTGTCGCTTGCCTACGGACACTCGGGTCGAGATTTAACGGTCCATGAACGATGACTCTCGATCCTTTATAAGTGACGACCCAGGTTAGTCGATCGGTGAAGTAGTCACGGGTTAATGTCGGATCGTTGTATTTCTCCGATATCAACCGTAGTTCGACAATGGGGGACCCGGGGATCATTTCGGTACTGAACCCCAGATCCTTGGTTCGATGCACCGCTTCCTGAGCGTTAACCTTCGCGCTCGCGCTTGCAGGTGCGGGCTTGCTTACAAGGTTGATGCTGGGGTATTCCTTTGAACTTTGGTCGGTGGCGAGTTGCAGGGCCGTGCTGTCGTGCCCCCCACCGGTCGCCGTTGACAACGGTACGGTTCCCATTACCGCCGCCGCGAGGACAAGCACGCCTAGGTTCAGGCTCAGACTTAGCTTCAGCGATCGGGCCACGTTCACTCCTTACGGGTCACTCGTGGAGGTCCTCATGTCCGCGCAGGCAGAGTAGCCGTTGCGAAGGCTCTGCCGTGCCAGACATGCCGCGACCATCGCTATTGGTGAGTACTTTCCATACGTCTTCAAGGCGGCCCTGGCGGGCCGCTGCGCACCGCTCGGGCTGGACACGCCGAAGCCCCGACACTCCGCGTTGGAGCACCGGGGCCACGTCGGGTCACACTGCGTCGGCTGACGAACCCGTGTGAAGATTCAGTGCGCGCCCTCGATCCGAGCCCGATCGGGTCGGCAGGATGTCACCATGTCGGACACCGCAACAAGCGACGACGCTGCGCCGAAGGCTGGACCTGACCGGCGGCTGATCTGGGCATTCCACCTGATCGTCGTTGCGGCGGCAGGTGGCGTGCTCTGGTCCGTGAGCTACCCGGGCAGCCAGTTGTCCCTGCTCGCGGCCGGCGGCTGCGCGTCCGTGCTTGTTGGCTGTTTCTGGCTCGGCTGGACCATCTACGTCGCCAGCACCACCGGCAGGCCGAGAAGATGGTTCCTGATCGGACCAGTCATCGGCGTACTCACCTTGGTCCTGCTCTGCACCGGCGCGCCGATCAAGACGCGGTGGGCGGCCAGCCGAGGCGCGTTCGCCGCCGTCGTCGCCGGACACCCGATTCCACCACCAGGCAGCGCATTGGAAAGATTCACCGTACCGCGCCGGTTGGGTCTCTACACCATCGCAGAAGCTGGCTGGGTGCCCGGTGGCGCGATCTTCTACGAAGCTCACGGCGACCTCTTCAGCGCCGCCGGCTTCGCCTATCTGCCCGGCGGGCCAACCGCGGACGTCGAGACCGCCATGGTCGATTCGCCATGGTTCCGACCCCTCGGCGGCAACTGGTACCGCTGGACCGGCGGCGACTAGCGGACACTCGGCCCTTCTGCAGCCCGGACGTCCGCGCTGTGGCACCTCGCCGTCGATGGTCCCGGCGATTCGGGTCGTGCCGGCTCTCCGGGTCGAGGCTCTGCCTCGGCGGGTAGGGCCTCCGGCCCTACGACCCGGAGCGTGCCTCCGGCGGCCAGGGCTGCTCGCCCTGGAACCTCGGCGGCCCGGGAAGCCCGGGGG
>NZ_JBFAIC010000151.1:0-4909 GCF_040654515.1 Dactylosporangium sp. NPDC050688 | reverse complement strand
GCTTCCGCAACCCCGTCAACCAGCGACTACGAACCCGAACCGCCACCACCCGCAAAGCCCGCGGGCATCTCGACCCCCGCTAACTTCGAAGACCCACCATGGCGTTCCAGAACAGCAGGTGCAGGTCGCGGTGGGCGGCGATGTACCGCCATCCGCCGGTCACCTCGCCGATCCACCGCCGGCTGGCGGCGGGTGGCGGGTCGGGTTCGCGGCTGCACAGCTGGCGAACACCGATCGCCGAGAGCAGAAACGTGGCGGCGTCGACGGCGACCGAGGCGGTCGCGCCGAGCCACGACACCAGCAGGCCGCCGATCGGCGGCCCGACCGTGGTGGCCGACCAGAGGCTGGTCTCGAACCGGCTGTTCGCCAGGGCGCGGTGCGGTTCAGGAACGAGCCGTTTGAGGTGCGCTCCGCCGGCGGCGTTAAACACGATCGCACCGGCGGTCTGCACCGCGGCGACCACACACAGCTGGGCGTAGGTGAGCACGCCGAGCCACGCCGCGACCGGCACGGTCGCGAGGGCCGCGAACCGGACCAGGTCGGCGGTGATCATGACCGGGCGTTTGCGGTGGACCTCGATCCACGGCGCGAGCGGCACCGCGACGGCCGCGCTCGCGATCTCGGCCGCCACCGCGAGCATGGACACCTGCCACGCCGAGACGGCCAGGACGAGGACCGCAATCAGCGGCAATGCTCCAGCGCCGACCGCGCTACCCAGCTCGCTGACCGTGTACGCCGCCCACAACCGACGCAGCTCGCCACGCCACCCTGGCACGGGCGGCCCGGCGGCGGTCGCCGCGCGCTCGGGGGCGCCAGGGTGCGGACCAGCCTGCACGCGTTCACCGGGCTCTGGATGCGGGCCCTTCCCGGCAAGGCCCGCGGCGCCCTGGTCAACCGTCACCGGCGTCCCCTCCTACCTCACGGGGCATCGGGCCGCCCAGCCGGGCGATGAGCCGGTTGACCTGGCGGCGGCTGTTCAGCTCGATCAGCACGGCGTGCGCGCCGTGCTCGGCGATACACGCCCGCACCGCAGGTGCGCGGCGGCGCCGGAAACCGACCACCCAGCGCAGGAACGCGACGTTGATGCGGTCGTGCACGCCGTCGGCGTGCCGGCCGCCGCGGTAGCGCAGCCGCCGCCGCAGGATGCCCCACAGGCAGACCAGCGGCGGCAGGTCCAGGAAGATGATCGTGTCCGCGGCGGCGAACCGGACCGGCATGGACGCCGCAGAGTTCCCCTCGATGATCCACCGATCGTTCGCCACGACCGCGTGCTGCGCGGCGACGAACGCGGCCTCCGGCACGACCTTCCAGTCCTCGTCGTAGCGCAGGGCGTCCAGATGCGTGACCGGTAGCCCCAGTAACCCGGCGAGCTGGTTGGCCAGCACGGTCTTGCCGGCGCCGCCGGCACCCACGATCGCGATCCGGCGCACGGACTTCAGCCCTCCCACTCAAGCCCGGGGCGCTGGTGGGGGTGTTGCCAGATAGCTTCCCATTGCGTCCACTGGCCGACGCCGGGCGGCTGCCGCCAGGACGTGTCGGCCCGCACCGGCAGAATCGGGGTCCAGCCGGCGAACAGCCGGCTTAGCTCGGTGGCGCCGAAGAAGTGGATGTCCAGGCCGGACTTCGGCCCAGCGAGGTACCCCACCGTGAACCCACCGTCGGGATGGCGTTCGGTGACCTCGTGGTCGGGCCACACGTCGGTGCTGGCGGCGTTGACCCGCAGGCACAGCAGCCCACCGGCCGTGACCCGCTGCTGTGCCGCACGCACGTGGTGGTGGGCGGTGCGGCGGTCACCGTGCTGGAACACCTGGATGCCCAAGACCAGCGGCCACCGCTGCTGGGGCGGCAGGACGGTCAGGTCGCCGTGGACGAACCGGTCCGCCCGATCGGGGCGCCGCGCCCGCAGCTGGGCGATCGCCTCCGCGGAGATGTCCAGGCCCGTCATGTCGATCCCGGCGTCGAGCAGCGGCAGCAGGTGCCGGCCGTTGCCGCACCCGATGTGGAGGCCCTGCCCGACACCGACGGTTCCCGCTGCGGTGATGACGTCGGCGAGGAACGCCACCGGCGCTTCGCCGGCGTACCGGCCGGCACGGTACGCCGGCGTCCCACGCCCGTTCCGCCGGCCCGTTCACCGCGGTCCGTTGCTTCCGGTCGGCCAGTCCACCGCCGCGTACACGCGCCCGGAGCAGAACAGCTCGACCCCGATCTCGGTGTAGCGCAGCAACGGCCGAGGCAGCGCGTCCAGCGGTGCCCAGCGCAGCTCGGCGCACTTGGCCGGTTCGGCGATGACCGGCTCGCCGTGCACCGCCGGGTCCGCCTCGAGGTGGAAGAACACCCCGATACGCGGCACCCCGTCCGGCGGATGCCAGTGCGTCATCGCGACCACCCGCAGCTGCGCGGGCGGCAGCCGCAGCCCGGTCTCCTCGAACGCCTCCCGCGCCATGCCATGTTCGAGCGCCTCGCCCGGCTCCAGTTTCCCGGACGGCGAATCCCACTGGCCTGCTGCGAACCCTCCTCGGCGCCGCCCGACCAGCATCTGGTCACCGCAGGTGTAGAGCAGCCGCAGGTCGACTGGCACCGTGCACGGGCCGGTGGCTTCACGGTCCTGGCGCGAAGGCCAGCCGGCCTCATTCACCAACATCACCACCGCTTCCCGTAGTTGCGTTCCGGAGGTCCGCGACCTTCTGCAGGAACCGCCGCAACTCCGGGTCGGTTCGCCCGGCAGCCCACTGGGTGACGTCGCCGCGCGGGTGCCAGCCCCAGCCGCTGAACTCGCCGGAATCCGGTGCAAGCGGCGCTGCCGGATCAAGATCAAGGAGCCACCAGAGGGTTGTCGCGGCTTTGTTCACGTGTCCGGATTCTAGGGGCGCGCAGCTGGGTGAAGGATGTCTTCTGGGTTCCAGCGCTCTAGGGCGTGCTGATCAAGGCCCCCTGTGCAGAGGCCGCCTCGACCAGACCGCAGGCTACTGCCGCCTCGGCTTCTCGGCACCGGCCGGCCGGTACGCGACGATCCGGGCCGCGCGCGTCACCCACGCAGCGGACGCCCCATGCACGGCGCCGAGTGCCAATTGACCGAAAGCAAGCAAGCCGCTGCGATGACTCGCTCCGGCCAGTAGTCCGACCAGGCGCTCACCCGCCAAAGGGCTGGACCCGGACAGTGGACGCGCTCGGCTATCGGGCGCAACGAGATTCTCCGGGGTCGTCGCTGGCGGCCAGCCCAGACGCTGCCCGCACGCTACGCCTGGTCTGGCGCCGCGTCGTCACTTATAGCATCGTTTGGACTGGCCGGCTGCGTGGTGAGTTCACGGTCGTCGAGTAGATCGTGTATGAGGGTTGCGGAACCGCCCAAGTAGGTGGATGTCTGGTCGACATCCGTGGCGACGCACCAACCGTGGTCGTCGGGCCACCACAGGTTGGGGCTCTGTTCCCACGACAGATCCCACAGTGCTTGAGCCGAGCGGAGTTCGCCGCGGTACAGCGCGAAGGACCTGCGGGGTGCCCGGACCCGCTCCGGTGGAGGGGTGAGTTCAGCGGGCGGCCGAGCGGGTCTGCCGCCGTCTCTGGTCAGCGTGCTGGTTGCAGAGTGCCCGTGTAGCCAGGCGTAGCCGTCCCAGACGGCGAACCAGCACAGCTTCGCCTCGGGTGTATGCCGGGCGAGTATGTCGAGCAGCGCGTCCAGTCGCGGTCGGTCGAGTGTGCCTGCTTCGGGATGACGGATCCGTGCATAGGCTGCGAACCCGTCTGGAACGAGGCTGCCGACGTCCTGCGCGAACGGGTGCAGTCGTTCGACGATCCATTGTGCTACTGCAACGTTCCGGGACCACTGCATGGGCCGGCCACCCCTTCGTACCTATCTCACCACAATGCGGAATCCCCAACTGGCGCTCACCACCGCGTTGTCCTGGGCGCCGGGTGGACGGTCAGCAACCGGAACGTACCACTCGGCGTACAGAACGATCACCGGGAAACGGTGCTCCGCGAGGTGAACCAGTAATCCTTCCTGGTCGTTTCCCAGACGGCATCCCGAGGCCGTGGCGGCCTGCGATGACAATTCGTTCCGGCATGCAAGTGTGCGGGGATTGGAAGTGGGCACTCCGTTGCCGTCGAGTTCGCCGTGGAACAGCCGGACATCGACTCGGGCCGGATGCGAGTGTGTTGGAATGCGTACGTCGATGTCGGCCGGTGCCGGTGCTGCTACGGCCGCTGGCCACCGGACCGGTGACCCGTCCGGAGCCGTGGTCTGCACATTGCCGGACGGTGAAAACCAGCGCGACGACAGCAGGATTCCGGCTTGGCGTTCGCCGTTCGCGCCTGTCAATACCGCCTGAGGTGCGGTCCCGAGCCAGACGGGCTGGTCTGCTGCGGGAGACGGCGGGCCAGGTGGGAGGCTTGCGATGATGCCCTTCGGGCGCTGCGACCGCGGCTGGCTCGCCGTGCAGCCGGCCAGACCACCTGTCAGCGCGGTGATCACCAACGGCACGGCGACCAGCCGTCGTCCCCCAATCATCTGGCCTGGTCGTTACCGTTCTTCAGCACGTCAGCCCGTTCGCCGAGTTCGAGGTGTAGGCATATGAGCTGTCGCTCGCCTCATGGTAGGAGTTCGCAAGGTAGTCATGCGTGCCGTCGCAGTCCGCGGCGCTCTCCGCGGCGTTCGTGCTGACCGAGCTGGTGCTGTTGTTCGAGCCGTAGCCGCGCTGCTCCCAGCCGTACCACCGGCTGCGGTACAGCGTCACGTCGACATGCACCCCGAGTCCGGCACATACAGTCCGAGCAACGACGTTGATCGAACCGTTGACGTGGCTGGATGAGTGCGGGTGACTGATCAGGTGGTCAGTTGATGGCGGGTAGCCAGGGCCGACCGGTGATGAGGTCGGTGAGTGCCCGGAGGGTGTTGTGGCCGTGGGCGGTG
>NZ_JBFAIC010000150.1:0-5157 GCF_040654515.1 Dactylosporangium sp. NPDC050688 | reverse complement strand
TCGCGCTCAGCGGCGTCCGGATGCCCCGCATGAACGCGGTGATGGAACGCTGGGTGCGGACCTGCCGGCGTGAACTGCTCGACCGTACCTTGATCCTCAACCAGCGACGTTTACTGCACGCGCAGTACGAACATGCCGCCTGACCTGCCCGGATGACATTTTCGGCAGGTACAGATCTGACCTTGGCCCGACGCCGGTTGACCGCGTCCGTCGATCCCACAACGCAACAGCGCCGGAGGGCCAGCCCGGAGAAGTTGGCTCAGGCCCGGTCAAGGTGCGCCGTGTCGGCGGGGAGCTGCTTGCACCAGTGCCCGTCGTGCTCGCCGGAGCCAGCCGTCAACACCGCCGGCACGAGCGCCCACATGGGTATGACAAAAACGCCGGCCTACTCGTCGTCGTCTGGCAACGGCGGCGAGTCTGCGATCCGCCACAGGTGGAAGAGGTACTCCTCCTCGGCGTCGCGCCGGGCGGTGAGATGGACGCGATAGACGGCAGGCCCGCCGGGCAGGTCGATGCCGAGCCGGTCCTCCGCCTCGACGGCCGCGTCGATGCAGTACCGCCCGCTGGGAAAGTCCAGGTCGGCGAACCAGGCCGCACCGGCGTTCTCGGCGGCGGCGTCCCAGATCTCGACGGTCACCGGGACTCTGCCGACCTCCGCGACGGTGGTGACTGCGACCATGCCATACGCCCAGCCGACAGAGTCCGCGATCGCCGCGACGATCGCCTCGTTGAAATTCGAGCTGTCGTCGCACTCCGGGTCGTGCAGCACGAACATCCGGTACGTCGGATGCACGAGCATCCTCCGTCGCACCAGCAGATTCGCCACACGAGCAGCCTACCGGGGCGGTGGGTGACCCGCCGCCCCGGCGGGTCACGTCAGAACACCACGCGGACGAAGAACTTGTCGCCGTCGAGGACCCGCAGCGCGCGGTAGAACTCGACCTCGAGCAACTGCCTGCCGACGTACTGGTTGTCGGCCGCGTCGATCAGCCGGACCGAGAAGCGCTGGAGTCCGTTGTTGGCCTCGGTGCCGGTCTTGGAGCCCTCATAGGTTGAGGCGAACGGGAACTCGTCGCAGTTGACGAGGTCCTTGTCCCACAGACCGTAGAGCTCCTTGCAGATCTTTTCGGACTGGGCGCGGTTGGCGTCGTTCTGCGCTTCGTTGTACATCCGGGTCAGGGGCTCATCGTCGGCGCTTGGGATCCCGTCATCCTTGCCGGGGACGGTCTTTCCGGCCCAGCTGGTGAAGGTGAGCACTGGGTGGTCGAAGGCGTGCCGGATGTGCTGCGCGCTCTCGTCCTGGTTGTCCAGGCGTTCGTCGATGACGAGCACCAGCCGGTGGTCGAGGAACACGGTCCCCCTGGCCCGGCCGACGTAGCTGGCCGAGTCGTAGCGGACGTTGGAGTACATCGCCTCGATCGGCGGCCCGGGCAGGAACGGCTGACCAGGTGTCGTCAGATCCACGACGAGGGCGAAACGCCGCTGCACCCGCTGCTCGCCAGGGTCGGCGGTCTCCGGTGACGTCAGGGTGGTGGTGAAGTAGTTGACGGCGCGCCAGCCGGTGACGGTGTCGACGCGGCTGGGCGCGGCCGGCCCGGCACAAGGCGTGAGCGACACGCCGCAGGCGAACCACATGCCGATGCTCACCGTTTCCAGGAGCAGTTCGGGCGCGTTGACCTTGGTGATCCCGAGGACCCGCACGGCGTAGTCGACCCGCCGCTCACCGTTGACGGCGAACCCCATGACGATGAGGCTGACGTGGACCTCGCCGACCTTGACGTTGTTGGCGTCGAAGACGTCGTGGATCCCGGTCCCGCGCCGACAGTGTGCGTACCGGTCGGGGAACCAGCCGGGGTCCACCGCTGCCGACGGTGTGGCCAGACACTGCGTCTCGAAGTCGTCCTCCTCGAGCCGGCTGAACTGCAGCCGCGGCGCCGCCGCCGGAGCGACCGCCGCCGAAGCGGCGACAGGCACCGGCGACGCCGCGGCGGGGCTGACGGCGGCAACGGGAACGAGGGCGAGCACGAGCCCGAAACCGAGCACGATCCTGCGAATTCTCATGGTGTCCTTTCGCGGCGGCGGGACGCACCGCGGCGCCCCGCCGCGCTGAGGGGTGGAAAGGGATTAGGGCCGCTTGCATGGCGCGCCGAGGCACGCATGGAGCAGCACGCCGGTGCGCGCGTCGTAGGCCAGGACGTAACCGCGGGCCGCCCGGATCGCACGGCCGTGGATGCGGGTCACCGTCTCGTCGCCGGAGATCACGACGACCGGCTCGTCGCCCGGCAGCGAGCCCAGGGCACGTGGCGCGACCTTCCGGTACTGCGCCGCGGTGACCGTCTTCGACGAGCTGCGCGAAATGACGTCGGCCGCCAGCACCGAGCCGGTCGCAGCCCGGACGGCGCCAGGCGAAAGAGCGCGGGCGTCGGCACGGGGGCTCGCCGCCACGGTCACGTTGCAGACCTTCCGGGCCGCGACGCACGCTGCCAGGCCGGGCACGGTGCGCAGGCACTGGCTGGCGTCCTGGGCCAGGCAGCCGGCGATCGCGCGCTGGTCGACTCCGTTATGCATCGTCGCCGCGATGGTCGGCGCCGGGGCGGGCGGGACCGCGGCGAGGGCGCCGGTCGCGGGTTTGGCAACGGTGTAGACGTCGAGGTTCGTGACGCCGTCCCCGTCGACGGACTTCACGGCGCTGGTGGAACAGTACGGCGGGGTGTTCGGCAGGTTCCAGGACATCGGCGTCGGTGGCGCGCCGCACGCGTTCTGTTCCTGGCCGACGTCTCACCGAGGTACAGGCGGCGCCAGACGTCGTTGCCGTCGAGGAACTGGATCCGGTGCTCGAACGGCGCGGTCAGCGTCAGCCGCTCCGGGTAGGTGGTCATCAGCCCGGACTCCAGGTAGCTGAGCCGGTTGCAGGGCACGGATACGCATTGCGTGATCCTGTGCAACGCGGCGCGGCAACCTTTTGAGGGACGTCGCGGGTAGGGAGAGTGACAAGAGTTCGGCGGCCGACCGGAGGTTGCGGGTGGATCGTGACAGCGAGGTCGACTTCCGCGACTTCGTGCTGGCCGGCTATCAGCGCCTTACGCGTACCGCGTATTTGCTGTGCGGCGACCGGCACGAGGCCGAGGATCTCGTCCAGACCGCGCTCGCCCGCGCTGCGCTGGCCTGGCATCGGCTCGACGCGCCGCCGGATGCGTACGTGCGCAAGATCCTGGTCAACGTGTTCCGCAGCAGCCGGAGACGTCGCTGGCGGCAGGAGATCCCGGTCGACGCGGTCCCCGACTGCAGCCTGGCAGACGCGGCGTCCACGATGGACGACCGCGACCTGCTGCGCCGGGCACTCGCCGCGCTGCCGCCCCGGCAGCGCGCGGCCGTGGTGCTGCGGTTCTACGAGGACATGTCCGAGCACCAGGCCGCCGCCGTGCTCGGCTGCTCGCTCGGCACCGTCAAGAGCCTGACCTCACGCGGGCTGCAGCGACTGCGCCGCGACCTGCCCGCCGAGGAGACCCATGCTCAACCCGCGGAGGTGGACCGGTGAACGGTGGCAACGACCTGTTGCAGCGGCGGCTGTACGACCTGGCCGGCGAACTCGGCCCGCTGTCGGTGCCGTATGAGGAGATCCGCCGCCGCACCCGCCAGCTCCGCTGCCGGCGCCGTGCGGGCGGCCTGGCCGCGGTCGCCGCCGCGGTCGCGGTCGTGACCGTCGGCGTCGCGCTGGCGGCGCGGCCGGCGCCGATGCCCGTCACCGCTCCAGACGGGCCGTTCCTCGGCTGGCCGGTCACCGGCAACGCCACGGGCACCGGCCTGCTGGCCGAGGCGGTACGCGTCTGGGACGACACCCGCGCCTCAGGCCCGCACACCGACGTACATCCCCTGCTGGTCGACCGCGATCCAGCGGTCCTCGGCCCGGTCGTGGTCCTCGAGGGCCGCGACGCGCAGGGCGAGCCTCGGCTGGCCATCTTGACCGGCAGCGCCGAGGACCGCGACAGGCTACGTCTGCGCGTGGACCGGCCGGCGCCGGACCCCGTCACGACCCGGGTGGTGAGCATGGTGAGCGGACGATTGAGTACCGCGACGGGCGCCGAGCCGCCCGGCTCCCGCCCCTCCGCCTGGCTGCTCGCGCTCGGCGCGCCCGGGGTGACCGGCTTCGGCTACCACTCGACGGCGGTGGACCAGGACCTGGTCGAGGGCGGCGGCCCGGACCTGGGCCGGCGGCTGCTCGTGTCGCTGCCACCCGGCAGTACGCCGATCAACACCACCGTCATCGCACGGCACGCCGGCACCGTCGTCTTCCGCGGCCCGGCCGACGGCGGCGCCATCGGCGACGCGGTCGCCGTGCCAGTCACGGTCGTCGCCCGATCGCCCGACCACGCCCGGATCCAGGGCTCGCCGCGGGCCCTCCTCCCAGGCCGACTGGTCGCGACGCCGGACGGGCTGCTCGGCCGGATCACTGCGGCGAGCGGCGGGGAGGCCGACGTGGAACTGGTGACCGCGGCCTCGTTCGGCATCGACGCGCTGACCGACATCACCTACCGGCCGCTCCGCGTGGTCGGTGCTGGCGGCAGCGCCCGGCTGGACAAGGTGCCCGCGGACGCGAACGTGGTCGCCACGAACCGGATCGTGGCCATCGACCCAGCCCAGCACTCTGACCGGCTGGGCACGCTGACGGTCGGCCGCGTCGGCACCGCCGGCCACGACATCGTCCCCGCAACGGGAACGAGCGACCTTTCCCGGGTGTACGTCACGGTGGAGTACGAGGCCGCGCCGCGATGAGCCGATAAGCTACGGGTTCCATGCCGTCTCCAGCAAGATCAGGTGCACTGTATTGCCGGGTAGGCCACGCGCATTGCTGCGCGTGGCCCCCCTCAGAGCGCGGGGCTTGTGGCGGGTGGTCGGCGCGATGGTCGACCATCGTTCCCACCTGTTGTTCAAGCGGTTCCGCGCGGTCGGTTACGCGCGGGACCACACCTGGTTCGCTCCGCCGGTGCAGTCCCACAGCTGGATGCGGGATCCGTTGGCGGTGCCGTTCTGCACCACGTCGAGACAACGCCCGGAAGCCGTCCCGGTGATGCTGCCGTTGCTGTTGAGGTTCCACTGCTGGTTGGTGCCGCCGTTGCAGTCGTAGATGACGACCGCCGTGCCGTTGGCGGTGCCTCT
>NZ_JBFAIC010000149.1:0-5439 GCF_040654515.1 Dactylosporangium sp. NPDC050688 | reverse complement strand
CGGTGACTGGATAACCCCGTGTACCCGATCAATCACCCGAAAAACCGCAAATCATCACACCGGCCGATCACTCGAAGCACCCGGAACCGCAGCACTCTTGAGGTGTCACGGGCCGCCGTCCCGGCTACTGGCGCGGTGCTGTGTCGCTCGGCCGGTTGCCCCGCATCCGTGCCGCAGGCCGGCGAACCGCGATCGGTGATGCACCAGCCGACGGACCGGCTGACCGTCGGCTGGCGGGTTCGGAGGTAAGTGGGTCGCTTGTGGCCGTCACCGGATCGGCGAACGCCTCCGACGGCTGATCCGGTTCTACCGTCGGAGTGCGTGTCTGCCTCGCCGGTATCTGGTCAGCCGGTAGCTGCCGGGTGCGGGTCGCCGAGGTACGGAAACTTGTCCAGGATGTCGGTGTGCGGCGTCAGACCGGTGGGCGGTGCCTCATTTTTGGTGAGGAATGCGACGCGGATGTCGATGACGTCTTCGGTGAATGTCCGACCATTGGGGTAGGCGGCCGGTTTGGACGGGTCGAAGTGCAGTACATCCGGCAGGAGCCCGTGCTCGCCGAGGGCGGCGATCGCCTCCTCGCGCGTATAGCCGCCGGTGTGACCCAGGAGGTGGACGAACTGGTCGGTCCACCGGGTCCGGTCGTTGAGCGGTTCGCTGGCGTTGTACTCCTCCTTCGTGTCGTCGGTGTTGAAGAAGCTGCTCATCGACGGGTGCCCGGCCCGGTCGACGTGGATGAGCTCGCCGTCGCGGCGGACGCTGCACCGACCCCAGATCCGCAGCTCAGGCCGCGGCGCCAGCTCCGCGGTCGGCAGCTCGATGGCCATGGAGAAGACGTTGGCCGCGGTGTTGGAGTCGATACCAGTCCACGGAGACTTCTCGCCCAGGTGCGGGGTGGTGAAATTCCGTTTGCCGCTGGTGTCGAACAGGTTCTTGATCCCGTCGAAGTCGAAGAAGAAGGCGTCGCTGCGGCTGCCGGCGGCCACCAGGTAGTCGCCGCGGCCGACCACGTTGGCCTGGGGACCGAAGGAGACGGCGGCATCCGACACGATCTCGGTGCCGACCGCTTCGGGCCGGCGGGACTCCGCACCGGTTGCCATGAAGACGCTGTAGGTCTGCGAGCCGTCGGCTGCCGGCGGGCTGAACACCCAGCTGAAGGCGACGTCGGTCAGGTCGTCGCCGTCGTTGTCGACGTTCATCCGGTACACGGCATCGGGGTGCAGGGCGTCGGCGTTGGGATTGGCGTTCAGGATGAGGACGGTCCGGCTCGGATCGCCGGCTGCGCCGAAGGCGTAGAGGTCGCACAGGTCGAGGCGCTGGTCGCCGAGGGGTGCGCCGAGGCTGAGGCCGGTGAAGTGGTTGGACATGTCAAGCCCTTCCAATGCTGGCTCGCGGAAATCGCTGGAACGTCCGAGTGCCCGCCTTGCGGGTGAGGAGCACTCGCGCCTGGGGCGGTGCGTCCACGCTAACCGGCCGGCTCGTCGCGCTCTTCGGTTGTGGGCGGGCTGAGCTGGGTATTTGCCGGGTGACGTGGCCCTGCGGGTGCGGGTCAGGAAGGGGCGCGGCGAGCGAGGTCGCGTGGTCGATCACGGACTGGTGCGGGTGGCGCGGGAGAAGCCTCCACCGGGATGGCGGGCACCGCTGGTGGTGGGCGCGATGCTGAGTCCGGTCGTCGGCGCGTTCGGCGCGGTGTACGCGTGGCGGAATCGGCCAGCCGGCTCGGCGCTCAGCGAACCGGGCGCCATGCGGCAGTCGGCAGCATCGTCGGCGTAGAGTTCAGCGCCGCTGCCGCCGCGATCGCCTCTGGGGACGACGACAGCACCCAGCGGGATCGCCGTCGCAGTGCCCGTCGCCGGGGCCCATGCTTGGCCGCCCGCGCAGGTGCCCTGTCATGTCATTGCACCGGCCGGACGCAGCCGTACACAGCAGCGACCCGGGCCCGGGTCGAGCTCGGCGAGATAGGAGGAGTCGCCGGTCCCGTCGGCGACGCCGCGCAACAACTGCAGGTTCACCCCGCACACCAGCGGCGTGAACTGCTGGGCGAGCCGGTGGAACGGGCAGTTGCCCAGCACGATGCCGCCGCCGTCATGGTCCTGCTGCCGTGGGTCGTACCCGGCGTCCGCCAAGGCTGCGGGCAGGTTGCCGGCCGCCGCGCCGATGGTCTTGCCGGTGTCGTAGGCCGTGCGGCGCAGCACCTCCTGCACGGGGGCGCCGGTGTCGATCGACTCGGTCACGGCCGCCGCGAGCAGCCGGCCGACCAGTTCGTAGTGCCGTTCCGGCACCGACACCGCCACCTCGTCGTCGGCGCGCCGGTACAGCTTCGCGGGGCGGCCGGCGCCGGGACCGCCGCGTCCGGGCGGGCGGCGGTACTCGACGACGAGCAGTCCTTGTTCGGCGAGCCGGTCGAGGTGGAACGCGGCGACCCGCCGGCTGACGCCGAGGGCTTCCGCGGCGGTGTCCCGGCTGACCGCCGCCCCGGCCCGGGCGACCAGGTCGAACACGGCCCGCCGGGCCGGATCGTCGAGTGCGGCCACGGCGGCGACGCGGTCGGGGAACGGGCGGGACACCATGACCCGATTGTAAAACACGAGCCTCTTGACTTTAGAAATGCCGCAGGCATACGTTTCTAACGTACGGAGATGACGTTTTTAGAAGGTTGGAGCACATCATGATCGTCAGCGCACCCGGCACGTCGACGACCGCCCGGCTGACCGGCTGGGGAGCAGACCCGGCCCACCAGGCGTTCCTGTTGCTGCGCACCGTCTTCACGGTGGCGCCGATCGCCTTCGGCCTGGACAAGTTCGTCAATCTGCTGACCGAGTGGCCCGGCTATCTGGCGCCGTTCGCGGACCGGCTCGTCCCGGGCACCGCGCAGCAGGCGATGTATGCCGTCGGCGTGATCGAGATCGTGGCCGGACTCCTCGTGGCGGTCCGGCCGAAGTACGGCGCTGTCGTGGTGGCCGCGTGGTTGGCCGGGATCATCGTCAACCTGCTGATCCTGGGCGACTTCTACGACGTCGCGCTGCGCGACTTCGGCCTGCTCGTCGGTGCGCTCGCGCTGTGGCGGCTGGCCGGCCGCCGGCCGGCCGACACGGCCGCGGCGCGCAGGTAACGCCCGGAGGCTCCCGCCCGGCGCTGTCCAGACTGCTGTGCCGCAGACCAGCGCGGTACCCGCGTACACGGGACGGTGACGTCCGGACCGGCGGACGTCACCTCAGCGCAGCGGGTCGAACGGCAACAGCTCCGTCGGCGTCTCGCCTTTCACTATTGCTTGAGCGAGCAGCTGCCCGGTGACAGGGCCGAGCGCGATACCCCACATGCCGTGGCCACCGGCGACGAAGACCTGGGGGCATCCGGTTGCACCGATCAACGGCAGCCCGTCAGGCGTACACGGCCGCGAACCGACCCATTCCTCACGCCGATCGTCCAGGTTCACACCGGTCAGCAGCGGGCGGACAGCCTCGACGATGGCCGTGACACGTCGCGGGTCCAGCGGATCGCCGTGACGACGGAACTCCATCATGCCGGCGACCCGCAGCCGACCGTTCAGCGGCGTGCACGCCACACGTTGTTTCGGGAAGTACAGCGGGCCGCCCGGCATGTGCTCGACCGGCACGCTGAAGCTGTAGCCGCGACCGGCCTGAACCGGCTGCCGGACGCCGAAGCGGCCGGCCAGGTCCCCGAGGGACGCACCGGTGGCGACGACAACGGCGTCATGCTGGTGTTGTCCACCGTCTTCGCAGGCGACGACGACCGTGCCGGCGCTGCGGTGCAGGCCGGTCACCTTGACCTGCTCCACGACCTCTGCGCCGCGGGAACGTACCGCGAGGGCCAGGCTGTCGATGAACTCCGGCGGGTTGAGGTAACGCTGCCGGTGGATCTGGATCGCGGCGCCGACCTGAGGGGTGAGGACCGGCTCGATGGCCCGTGCCCGCCAGCCAAGAATCGTCCGGTAGCTCACATCCTGCCCGGCGTCACGGATCTGCTCGAGCTCCGTCAGCAGGCCGCGGGCGTCACGTTCACGGGCGAAGCACGCCAGGAAGGTCTCCGCAGTGTGCGTCCGGGCGGTGACACCGCCGGCCGCCAGGACGTCGAACGCCTCCAGGGACCGCTGGTTCAGCGGAACGTAGGCGGCCATGCCACGACGCCACCGTCGCGCGGTGCTGTGTGATACGAACGAGGCGAGGAAGCGCCACAGATCGCGGTCCGCGCGCAGCGGCAGGTATACCGGTGACCGGGGACTGAGGACCGCCCGCAAGCCGTAGCGGAGCACCGCGGGTTCCGGCAGCGGCGCCGTCAACGTCGGCGTCAGCCATCCCGCATTGCCCCACGAGGCGCCGGACCCGACGCGATCCCGTTCGTAGACGGTGACCTGCACACCGGCCTCCTGCAGGAACCACGCCGTGGACAATCCCACCATCCCGGCACCGATGACGGCGACGTGGCGTGGCGAGCGCACGGCCGGGACGGAAGCAGGTTGTTGCCGCGACATGATCTCTCCTTCAGGAAGATGAACCCACGAAGGGTCCGGACTGCCGATCCGTCGTCACCGTGCGCGCCGGTCGCCGGACAGGCCGGGATCTGGCTGCTGCAGTGCGGAACGTCGAGGACGAGAAGACCGCCGAGACGGGCCTGTCGTGACATGGTGCGACGCTCCGGACGGGCAAGCCGGCAGCGCGTCTGGTGCGGAAAAGTTCCGAACCTACTGCGGGCCCGGACGGTCGGTGCCTTGACGCGGATCTCTCAGCGAAGGGCGACGCGGCCAAACGGCACGATCAACCATCCTTGCGACGGGGTCGCCGACCACCTGTGGCCGATGGCCGGTCACTGAGGCGGCCAGCGACTGTGCGGACCTGGTGTCGCTCATCTTCGACCGCCTTCCACCCTGTCGGGCATACCGGGAAACGGCCTGCCCAGCACCGGCATCCTTCGACGACCTGGAGCCGGCCGTCGCGCTTGCTTCAACCCTCTCGTGCGCTGACGTCCGCGAACAGGCCGGTGGCCGGTCACGTTCCGCTGCGCGTGATTGCCGGTGGCCGGCAAACGTAGGTGTGTTTTGTCGGCTCGTCCACCACTATGCAAACAGCCAGGAGCGCGGCCCGCAGTTGCGGGTCGCGCTCCTGGCTGTGACGGGGTCTACCTGTTGATCTGCTGACCGTTGTCGTTCCAGGTGTTGTTGCTCCACGTGGGCAGCGTCGAGGCATTCAACGCGTGGGTGCCGTGGTAGCCGCCCTTGGGCCAGAAGCCACCGCCGGACTGGCGCATGAACTTGTTGTTCGTGACCTTGCCGTTGGTGATCTTGTAGTTGGCGTCGTACCAGTAGAACGAGTAGCCGCCGCCGTTCATCAGGTTGCTGTCGACGACGACGTCGCTGATCGAGCCGATGTCGGCCTTGAGCAGGATGCACGAGGTCTGGGTGTGCTGGTTCTCCAGGCGGTTGTG
>NZ_JBFAIC010000148.1:0-5667 GCF_040654515.1 Dactylosporangium sp. NPDC050688 | reverse complement strand
CCTCGACCGGCGTCCTCGCCGCGGTCGCGACCGGCTTCTGCGTGGTGGTCCTCGCCCAGCTCGCCCGCCTGCGGGTGCGCGCCGCGCGGATACCAACCGCCATGACAATGGCCGATCAGGCGTGCACGTTGAACTTATCCCGGTCGATGACCCGGTTGTCGAGGAAGAACGATTGCAGGTCGGAGCCGCCGAGGCTGTTCTGCGCCGAGGGGATCATGCACGTGCTGTAGCCGCGGTTGGTGGTGCTGCGGTGTTCGGTCAGCCAGGGCACCTGGCAGTCGAGCTTTCCCAATCGTTTGGTGTTGAAGTCAAAGGTGAAGCCGGCGGGATTGGCGGCGGCGCCCTGCGTGGTGGAGGCGAATGGGTATTCGTCGCAGGTGTAGCCGGTCGGGCGCGGGTAGTTCGTACCTGTGGGGCAGGAGGTATTCCGGTTGGCGTCGATCGTGGCGCTATTGGTCGTACGGGTCAGCTGCGACGGCAGGTTGGTGGTGTTGATGGCATTTCTGATGTGGAAGGCGTATAGGGGATAGCGGCTTTCGGGGACCTCGAGGGTCGGGATGAAGTCCTGGTTGACGCAGCCCGCGGTGCCGCCCGGAAGTACGTCGTCGCAGCGGTGACCCGGGTAGTTGGTCCACAACGTGTTGGTCACCTGGTTGACGGCTATCGGGTTGACAAACCAGAATCCCCAGTCCGACCTCGAACCCCAGTACTGGCCGGGCAACCGCGGCGAGGTGAAGGTCGCCGTACCGGAGAGGTTGCTGAGCGCCCAGCCGGTCGGCGGGTTGCCACCCACGATGCTGCAGTAGAACATGCAATCGGGCGCCGACAAGAGCGTCGGCGAGCCCAGCACACCCCAGGCACGGACCGGGGCGTACTCAAAGGACTGCGTCCACCGCAGGTCTCTGGCTTGCATCGTCACCGTGCTGGAGAAGTTGAAGGCGATCTCGCCCACGACTTCGCCGCCCTGCGCCACAATCACCTGGTACAGGCCACCGCCCGACTTGCACATCACGAAGCGCGACATGTTGGCCCAATTGCCATTGCCGCACCCCTCCGGAATCGCCGCGGTCGCGGCAGCCGTACGCACGGAGGCGGGCGCGCTCAGCCCCAGCCGGACGCAGGCCACCAATCCCTCCCGCACGCCCGACGTGGTGCAACCAGGCGCCGGCGCCACGTTTGCGGGCGCCGCCGCCGCGGTCACCGGGCTCACCGTGAAGACCGCGGTTGCGGCCATCAGCAGGCCGACGACCACACGCGCGAGCCATCTTGCTGGCAACACATGCATAGATACCTCCAAATGAGTCGATCCCCGCGGGCATGGTGGCCCGGATAACCATCTGGAGGCGCGGTACTCCGTCGAACTGCGTACATCTGCGAACACCGGCGAACGCCTTCCGCCGCCGCCGGACGTACGAGTAGGCTGCCGGCACCGGTGCGTAGGGCGAGGACGGTGATGACGCAAGGCCCCGACGAGCAGCTCCTGGACACGGCCGCGGTCGCCGTCACGACCAGCCAGATGGCAGCGCTTTTGCGCACCCTGCGTCGCAGGCACGCCCGGCACCGCCGGGATCGCGAGTTGACCTACCGGGAGATCGCTTCGCGTACCGGATGGTCGACCACGGCCGTCGCCGAATACTTCACCGGGCACACGCTTGCCCCCACCGACCGCCTCGACGCGTTGGTGTGCCTGCTCGGCGCGACCTCGGCGGAGCAGGGCGCGCTGGCCACCGCCCGGGACCGGATCGATGAGCACCGGCGCAACGGCAGCCCGGCGGCACCCGTCACCGCCCGGCCGGTGCTTCGCCAGCTCCCGCCGCCGCCCCGGCACTTCAGCGGCCGCGCCGAGGAGTTGGCGTGCCTTGACAGGCTGGTCGACGACGCCAAGGCCGCAGGCGTCGTGGCGATCGCCGCGATCGACGGTGCCGCGGGCGTCGGCAAGACCACGCTGGCGGCGCATTGGGCGCACCGGACCGCTGAGCTGTACCCGGACGGGCAGCTCTATGTGGACCTTCGAGGATTCGACCCCAGCGGCCGCGCAGTCACGGCCGCGCACGCCCTGCGGTCATTCCTGTCCGCGCTCGGCGTGCCGGACTCGCAGGTGCCCGCGGGTGAGGACGCCGCCGCGGCACTGTACCGCAGCGTGCTGGCCGGACGGCGGGTGTCGATCCTGCTCGACAACGCCTACGACAGCGCCCACGTACGTCCGCTGCTTCCCGCGACGGCCACGTGCACGGCGGTGGTCACCAGCCGCAACCGGCTCACCGGCTTGGTGGCCCTCGACGGCGCGCACCCGATCACGCTCGGCCCGCTGCCGCACGCGGCCGCCCACATCGTGTTCGCCACGCGCATCGGCGACGGCCGCGTCGAAGCCGAGCCCGCCGCGACCGCCGCAATCGTCGGACTCTGCGCCGGCCTGCCACTGGCACTCGGCGTGGCCGCGGCGAGGGCCGCCACCAACCCGCACACCCCGCTGCAGGCCCTCGCCGCGGAGCTGAGCGCGGCCCGCCTCGACGCGCTGACCGGCGACGACCCGCGAAGCGACACCCGGGCCGTGTTCTCCTGGTCCTATCACGCCCTTACGGCGGCGGCGGCGCGCCTGTTCCGGTTGCTCGGCCTGCATCCCGGTACGCCGATCTCGGTCGCGGCCGCCGCGAGCCTCGCCGCGGCGAGCGTCACCGCAGGTGGTGCGGCGCTCGCCGAACTGGTGCAAGGCAACCTGCTCAGCCGTCGCGGCGCCGACCGCTACGTCATGCACGACCTGTTCCACTGGTACGCCGCCGAGCTGGTACGCGACACCGAGCCGGACGACGCGCGGGAGGCGGCAACATGCCGCCTGCTCCGCCACTACCTGCATACCGCCCACGCCGCGGCATACCCGGCCGAGCCCGCGCTCCAGGTGCTGCCGCAAGGCGTCGTGGCCGGGGACCCCGGTGACGACGCCTCAGCCTGGTTCGCCGCCGAGCACACGGCCTTGCTGCGCGCCGTCGACATCGCCGTCGCCCACGGCCACGACGCGATCACCTGGCAGCTCGCCGAGAAGCTCGGCGACTACCTCGACCGGCGTGGCCACTGGAACGACCTGGCCTCCATCCAGCAAGCGGCACTCACGGCCGCCCGGCGGCTGGGCGAACCCCTCAAAGAGGCCGGCGCACACCGGCATCTCGCCCGCGCGTACCTCAGACTCGGAGACAACGGCCAGGCACGTACACATTTAGGTGCGGCGCTCGAGCTCGCTCAGCGCCACGGCGACCGGCACGCCGAGGGACGTACCTGGCTGAGCCTTGCCCTGCTCAGCGAGCGGGAAGGCCGGCTGGATGCGGCGCGCGACCACGCACGACACGCGCTCGGCATCTGCGTCGAGATGGAAGACCGGCCGGGACAGGCCCGCGCGCTCAACGCGGTCGGCTGGTATCAGGCGCTGCTGGGGGAGTACGCCGACGCGCTCGCACACTGCGAGCGCTCGGTGACCCTCGCCGCCGAAGTCGATGACCCGATCTGTCAGGCGAACGCCTGGCACAGCTTCGGCTACTCGCATCACCGGCTCGGGGACTACCACCAGGCGCTGACCTGCTACCACCAAGCGCTTGGCCGCTTCCGCCAGGCCGGCGACGACCACCTCGCAGGCCTCATCCTCACCGACCTCGGTGACGCCCATTCGTGCCTGGGCGAAACCGCGGCGGCGGACGAGGCTTGGCGCGAGGCTCTCGCCCTGCTCGACAACGTGCGCCATCCAGACGCCGAAAAGGTACGAGCGCGGCTGGCGCATTGACGGTTTGTGCTCGCAGGCACAGCGCAGGACCGTCGGTGGCCGGCGCCGCGTATGCCTTTGGTGGCTTTGTTGTACGCGCGTGGGGCCATGGGCGGCCCCTACAGCGTCGGCGTCCCCATGCCTGGCAACGGTACGACCGCCGGCACCAAACGCCCGATCGCACCAGATCCGGACGCAAAGTTCACACACTCGGTCATCATCAGCACGTCAACCAAACGCGCGCGCGATCAGCGGCAGATGAGTGAGCTTCCCGCAGAATCGAATCAGCCGTTGCTGCCCTGCTCATCCCACGTCTTGTGGTAGCCGCGGAAGTCGAAGAATCGTAGGCCGTCGACCTGCGCCTCGGACTGTATCTCCGGCAGAGTCCACGCGTGGGCTGTGTAGTCGTCGAACGCCACACCGCCACGACTGAGCAACAGCGTCATGAGGTGAACGACGTCCTCGGTCCCGTCGATTCGCCCGGAGACGTCGATCTGGACGGCCCAGTTCGGGCGTTGACCCGTTGCCGCGTCGAGAGCGGCCAGGTCCGCGGGCGTCCAGTCGGAGTAGAGGTGACCGGACTCCCCGTCGGCTATCTCGAGGTAGACAGCGCCGTTGCAAAGCCAAGGATGACGCTGCTGCGGAAGGTGCCGGTCGAGGAGGCCGACGGTCTCAGCGCGATCCCCGGCCGGAAAGACAAAGATCGAGCGCACCATGGCAGCCTAGCCCGTCCATGCGCCAACCCCGCCCGGTCGGCGGTCGCACGGCGACCGGCACCGCGCTCTGTCCGCGGCATGTGCAGAAACCTGATGAGAAGCTGGTCGGAGGTGCCGATGCAACCAGATGAGCCGGTCTTGGCGACGATGGAGAAGGCGACAGTGGATCTGCTTCGCCTTGCTTTCATCGAGATCAGGTACCTGACCGAAGATCGACACGAGGACCAGTCACCAGCAGCGGCCGCAGTCCGTCGCAAGCGGGCGAACGCCATCGCCGATATCTGTCACAACCTGCCAGGCCTGCTCGCGCCGGGTGGCCGTGACCGCCTCGCTGATGGACTTCGGTACCTCTGGGGCACCGCCAACGCGGCGAAGCGGCGGTGGCTGCTGCACAACTGGGATTACCTTGCGTACGACCACCGATGGCTCACCGCGACGTAGTCACGCAACTCCCCGATACTCACAAGCTCGAGCCGAGCGCCATACGCGGCATGAGCGGACGTTCACGGCCTGGCGCTGGGCTCTGTTGTAGGTTGGCCGCGTGAACCTGAAGGTGATCGAGGGCAGGCTGACCGAGACGCAGGTCGGGATGGGTTTGGAGCGGCGCGCCTTCGGCGAGTTCGTCGGGCCGCGCGGTGAGCTCGCGTCGTGCGCCTTCGGCTGGACGACCGGGTCGGAGCACCACGTCGCACGGCTCACTGTTGGGATCGGGGCCGGGAATCCGGGCGGCGCCAGCTTCCACGCGATCGTCTTCAACAACGATGACAGCTACGCCTGCTCGCTCGTCGACGAAGCGTTCGAGCGCGTACCCGAGGGGGCCCCGATGGCTTCGTCCGTGATTTCGGGGTTCTGGCGCGAACTGTGTGATGGATCTCGAGTAATAGATTGTTGTCGCGGTGCGCGATGCCGTCGGACAGCTTCTTCCTCATCTGAGCGGTATCGAGATCGATGCGGTTGTGGACGCTGGATCCGAACTGGTCATCACCGCTCGTGTTCGCGGCCAGCAGGCAGGTTGTCAGGCATGTGCGGTGCTGTCGTCTCGGGTGCATTCGCGGTATCGCCGGACGTTGATGGATGCCCCGGTCGCTGGCCGGCCGGTTCGGGTTCTGGTGACTGGTCAGGTGCCCGGTCGGCGAGTCGGTTTGACTTGGGTCGATTGATGTCTGGATCATGGTGGGGTGTCTGGGACTCCGTCGGTCGAGC
>NZ_JBFAIC010000147.1:0-6433 GCF_040654515.1 Dactylosporangium sp. NPDC050688 | reverse complement strand
CGCATCCAGCTCGACCGGCTGTCGGTCATCAAGTCCCTCGCCGACGTGCTCGACGTCGCCCTCGCCGACCTGGTCGCCGAACCATCCCTCGTGTCCTGGACCAGCGACAGCGGCATGCGCACCGTCCCCGCTCTGCGTGCCGCCCTCATGGATTACCGCAAGGTGACCCCGTTCGGCACGGGTTCATCGGTGGAGCCGCCGCCGATCGACGTGCTGCAGCAGGAGCTGAAGACGCTCTGGGATGCCTACCAGGACGCGCGGTTCGGGTACGTGACCGGCCGGCTCCCGAGCCTCATCGCCCACGCCGAGGCCGCGGTGAGCGCCATGTCTGGTGACGCGCTCGACGACGCGCGGCGGGTGCTGGGCCTCGCGTACCAGCTCGCCGCCGTGCAGCTGACGAAGATCGGCGAAGCTGACCTGTCGTGGATCGCCGCCGACCGCGGCCTCGGCGCAGCCCGAGCCGCCGGCGACGTGGTGCTCACCGGGACACTCCTGCGCTCCGTCGCTCACGCACTCCAGGCCACCGGCCGGTACCGCGAGGCCGTGCAGCTCACCAACGATGCGGCGAACTACCTGGAGCCACACCTGTCCAACGCAACGCCCGAGCTGCTTTCGGTGTACGGAACGCTATTCCTGGCAGGCTCGATTGCAGCCGCCCGCGCCAACGACGCCATCACCACCCGAACCTTCCTGACCGCCGCCGACGAAGCAGCGCAGCGTCTCGGCCACGACGCGAACCACCTGTGGACAGCGTTCGGGCCGACCAACGTCGCCATCCACCGCGTCGCCACCGCCGCCGAGCTCGGCGACATTCAGGTCGCCGTGGACCTCGGTCCCCGCGTCGACACCTCCGGCCTGCCGATGGAGCGCCGTGTCCGCCACTCACTCGAAGTGGCCCGCGCCCTCAGCGCATGGAACCGCGCCGACGAAGCCCTCGACACCGTCCTCGCCGCCGAGAAGATGGCCCCAGAGCAGGTCCGCTACCACGTGCTCAGCCGCCAGCTGGTCCTGTCCTGGATCCGCCACCAGCGCACCAAGCCCTCAACCGTGCTGGTCGACCTCGCCCGTCGGCTCGACGTCATGGACTGAGCGCGCCAGCCCGTCCCCGCCTACTGTGTGGGCGTGACGCATGCCGACCAGAGCACCCCGGCGACCACCATCCCCGCCGAACACCGCGCCGACGTCGAAACCCTGTGGGACTACCACAACATGCACCACGAACTCCGCCCCTGCGACATCGGCATCGGCCTCGGCAGCCACGACCTGGGCGTCGCCATCATCGCCACCGACCTCTACCACCGCGGCTACTTCCCCCGCATCGTCTTCACCGGCGCCAACGCCCCCACGACGATCGAACGCTTCCCCCGTGGCGAGGCGATTCACTATCGGCAGTACGCAATCGAACATGGCGTTCCCGACGACTCGATCTATGTCGAGACGCGCGCGACAAATACCCAGGAAAACTTCGAGATGACCCGCGGGTTACTTGAGTCGCGGGGCATCAGCGTCGAATCGGCAGTTGTCATGTCGCGCCCCTATCAGCAGCGACGCGCGTACGCCACGGCCAAGAAGCTTTGGCCTGAACTCGACCTAGTTTGTGTGTCCAATCCGCTTTCGTTAGACGACTACGTCCAGAGCATCGGTGATCCCAAAAAAGTAATTGACATGCTCGTTGGCGACACTCAACGAGTGAAGGTCTACGCCGATCGAGGATTCGCGGTGCCACAGGACATACCCGCACACGTTGAAGCCGCGTATATTCAACTCGCTGGAGCTGGGTACACTGCAAGGCTGATATAGCGAGGTTACTTACTCCAGGTCACTCTCACTCACGGCACCAATACCGGCCTTATCGGCCACCGGACGACTGGTGCCTGCTGGTATTGCGAGCAGGAAATCATCATGATGAACAAACTTGTAATCTTTAATCCGGAGTCCGCACTTCCGGATTGCGAGCAGGCAACTATTAAGCTGCTGGCGCACTCCGGAAGCCAGACCTCCATACCTTGACTGAAATGCATCCCGGAAGGTGGAGGAGATTACCGATGCCGTCTTCTTTGAATCGCTATCTCCTATAAGTAGGCGATTATAGGCTCGGGCAATGGGATGGGTTTCGACAAAATAGCTGGCACCGTACCCATCAGTGGCGCTTTGTGAAACCATGAGTGCATGCTCGGGTCCGCCCGTAACGGGAATACTCCGAAGAGGCGCGGGGTGGACAATCGGATTCCCCGATGCGCACTGCATCTTGATGATCGTCCAGGCGCCGAGAAACTGGATCTTTACCGCACGTGCGTTCCAACTGCGGCTATAGATTGTTTTCCAGTCAGGCAAGGCGATAAGAGTGCCACTCGACTTCGGCTGCTTCGCCAGCCAGTTGTCATAGCTTGCTACCTCTTTACCCAGAACGTTTACGGCAACGAGCTTCTCGGGGTCCGGCGATAATAACACCCGCCAGCGATCCTGTTGATCACTCCAATCGTGGCGATGCGCCAGAACGCAGATAGAACCAAGCTCCAGCAACTCGTTTATCGATATAAACCTTGATCGACCAGACTCGAACACACGAATTGAGTCTGGAACATCCATGTACCAGTCTCCAAGCATGTCACCAAACGTCTGGAATAGGTGCTGCTTATAGATCCAAGACTTTTCCGCAGGAAGATTGACTGAGGCAATATGTGCCGCTAGCGGCTCGATAAAATGTTGCCGCAAAAGGAAGCCCTGCCGCCGCGTCTCGGTTCTCGATAGAACGGGCAGCTTGGCGGCAGCACCTCCACGCACATCCATCTGAAAGGAATACTTATCGGATGAGGTGTAAGGGCTGTTCACCGTAAGGCCGTTGATGCAGCGATGGGAAGCTGGTAGGACAGGGAAAGGGTTGAATGGAAAATCACGCCGTAGTCCGCTGGAGATCGAAGACGCCCAAAGCTCCTGCCCTGAAGACGTGCTGACCTCATAATGGAAAATGTGCCCGAAGACTTCAGGGCCAGACATTTCATGGCATCGGATACTCACTGAAAGCTTGTCAGGTAGTTGAGCTGCTCCATCCAGCTTGGGCGTAATGCTAGAACCTACAAAGGGTGGAACCAAGTTCCCGCTGCCACGTTCAACGACGGAGATTGGAAACTCCGCCATCTTGGCGCGATAAAGTACGTATTGTACGATTTGCTCGCGAGTAAACTTAGTACCGAGCGCTACTCGAATCTCAGTACCTACCGAGCGCCTTTCCGACTTCTCAATGAGCAGATATGACCGAGGCCCCGTAAGGCTAATGCGTATGCCGAAGTCGTCTAGCGCACTTCGAGTTTCAATGGCTACATCTCTACTTACGGCGAAGACGGAGAGGAAACCAATTCCGAATTTGCTTGAAGGTGTGAATTTGTACGACGAAGTAAATTCTGGCGAGGTGTAGTATGATCGCCCTACCTGAAGCAAGTACTTCGTAATTATCTCCTCGGTCATGCCTATTCCACGATCCTTGATGACAAAGATTAGCTGTTCCGCCGAACCCTCCGTCAGAGTTGATGGTGCCTTCTCCGTGTCAATGCTGATCTCGATGGGATATTTCTGCCTGACCGAGAGTGGTGCTAAATTCGGATATCTTGGCACACCTTCAGGCGTTCGTCTTAGATCCTCGGATAGTCTGACACGCGTCGCATCAAGCGAGTTCTGTAGAAGCTCGCCGACAAAGCTTAATACATCGGTGTACGCATCCTTGATTAGACGCTCGAAGACTGCCTCAGCATCAAGCTCGAATCGCCATGCAACTGGCGAGTACCGAGCTGTAGGAGCTGGATCTACCTGCATTGTAGGATTCGGACCCGACAGCGTTGCAAGCGGTGCTGACCAATCGGCGTGGCGAGTGCTCCCGGCGAGCAAACGCTGTGACCCGACGGTTTCGTTAGCCAGCCAAGTTAGCCAGTCGTGTAGGACTCGGTGTGCCTCATGTGTTTCGCAGCTTGCACGGACCTCAATTCGGTCTGGTGCGACGAGCAGGTGCTGGATTGCTGAATATTGTTGCCAGTGAGGAGCGCTGTGCGATGGCATTGGGGTGCTGGTCAACTGCAACAACGGACATGCACGGCTGTATCGCAAATCCAACAAGTCGCCCAGCCTGAGTAAGATAGCCAAGAGCCTTACGTTGACGCGTTCGTTAAGTAGGTCACGGCGGAATGGGAATTTGCCGTCGTCGTCAAGCTGATCTCGCGGTAGGCCATGTCCGAGACAGATGTCAGCTAGCGTACGTTTGACTGCCGGCTCTTCGAACGCGAAACCAGCAAGGCTGGCCTCCTGAGTAAGAACGACTTCGGCTGAACGATCAGCGTGTTGTTGCCGAAAATATTCTGCAATAAGATATCTTGTTTGAAGATTTGCACTGTATCGTGCTATTTCGTCATTCGATGCCGACGCTGCGCCTTCCAGTATCTCCTGCCAAGCGCCATCAAGTTTAGAATCCTTGATAAATCGGACCCAGTCCGTGGACGCCAGGAGTTTCAGTTTCTCCGCTTCGGTCACTACCATTCCAGCGTCATGTAGGTACGCGGCAATACAGAGAAGATACGCTTCGACGGATGATAGCTGCAATACCGCGTTGCCCGAGTCGTCGAACAGCAAGCTGCTCATCTTTCGTATGATCTCATCACTGTGCGTAATGCTATGATCCGTGTAGTGGGAGTACGTTGCCGGGATTGCGCCGAGAAAGATTGTAACCTTGTCGCGTGTTTCATGTGCCTTGGCGTGAAGTGACCTATTTCGGTCGTGCAGATATCTCAAAAGCGCTGGTTCATCGTTATTCATTCGAATCCCTCTGTTCTGATTGAATTTATTGAGTGAGTGAGTCGGTTCTTGCGGTCTGACGGACCGCAAGGCGGAAAAACCCTGCCGTCTCCGCTGCCCGAATTTGGTGCGCGGTCGCAATGATTGATTGAGTAGCGGCCAGAGCGTCTGATTTTTGCTCCGCAGGGTCTCGCTGTCTTTGATTAGCAATCGCCAGTAGCGTAAGTCTGAACTCGACCAATCGCGCCTCTAGCGCAGTCTGTGCCTGAGTAAACAACTGCCATGAGCGATCCCAATGGTATGAGGCGTTTAGGCCTGTCAAGATCGTGACAAGAGTTCCTAATACCGCCACGATTATTCGAGCAGCGTCTGTGGAGCTAAGCGAAACGATCGGAATTGCTGAGCCGGCTACGACGGTAAGCGCCGTCGCTCCAAGGTAACGACGTCGCGCACTCCCTTTGTGGCTTTGATACCAGGATATAATCGGACCGATCTCGGAGTCGACGATCTGCTGGTAGTCGGCAGGGTCAAAGTCCGATCCAGTGGCTGCGGCACTAGTTGGCTGAATTCGATCTTGTCCCTCGTTCTCGGCCATGGCGGCACCTTAATTGCTCGTCGGCAACCGATCAAGGGTTCCGTCGTGCATCTACATGCCGTGGCGCCCGCTCAGCGGGCAGATTCATCCAAGTGGCCCGTTCGATGTGTCCCGTAAGGGTGCAACCGTGGCGGCAAGTATTGGATCTGTCTCACACTTCACGCCCTTGGTCAAGGTGAAGCGACACGTGGTGGCCTCCGGGCATGAAAGGTAGTGATCTGGCTGAGGTGCGCTTTGCCGCAAGTCCGTTACCACTAAATCGGGGGCACTTCAACCGTTGCCGAATTTCGCTGTACTAGATCAAGGCGCCTCCGGCGCAGGCCCGGACGTGGTCACCCAGCTCGGCGGGCAAGCTGCGCCCGGCGCTGCGCGCCGGCGCCGGAAGCCCGTCCGGCTGGGACACCACGTCCGAGCCGTACAGAGAGCACTTGAGAAGGACAGCCAGGCACGTCGACAGCTTGGCCCGGACACCCGTAACGGTCGAGACGACTCATCCAGATCTGAGCTACCGCGACGTCCGTCGGGCTACAGGCCGTCGCTCCCGCGGCGTTGCCCTCCGCTGGTAGGTGCGCTCTTGCCTCCCGGCGGGCCTCAGGGTCCCGGAGGGGGCCGCTCCTCCGCACCCCCGCCGCGCAGGCGATGCCAAGCGGGCCGCCGGCGGGGGCGCCAAGCGTCCGCGCGGCCCTCACCCTCCGCGCGGACGGGCACCCCCGCCGGCGGCCCGCTTCCCAGGGGTGCACGACGGGTGTACGGAGGAGCTTCTGGACTGGCGGACCTGCGTACGGGTGCCGCAATGAATACCACTCTGACGCAGTGCGACGGGGCAGATCGCACCGAATCACCGGCTGTCCGACGCCCAGGACACCGGGGGTCAGCCCAAGACGGACCGTTGCAGTTCGCCCCTGCTTACGTCCAGCTCGGTGCCCGACCTCTGGTAGCAGGATCCATGCTGGCCCATCGAGCAGTGTTCCGCCCCGGGTTAGATGGAGACATCGAAACCTGGAGGAACACCGGCAATGCCTGCACCGAAGAAGTACAACGATGAGCTGCGTGAGCGTG
>NZ_JBFAIC010000146.1:0-6762 GCF_040654515.1 Dactylosporangium sp. NPDC050688 | reverse complement strand
CGTGCGGCTTTCCGATTCGTTGACCGACCGCTATTTTCGGTGCATGTCGAGGGTTCTGCTGCGTCGCCTCCTACCTGTGCTCGGCGCTCTCGCGGCCGGTCGCCTGGGCGACCGGAACGCGACTTCGATCAACCACGACGGTCCGGGGCTACAGGTCGAACTCGGCGGGCGGGATGCCGACGGCGAAGCACGCCTCCCGGACGGCCTTCTTCTCGTTGTCGTCGAAGTTGCCGTCGGCAGCGCCGATGATGATCCCGATCTGGATCACGGCGCGGGCGTGGTCGGGCTTCGACTTGAGCTTGGCGATGGTGGCGATCGCCTCGACCTTGCCGAACTCGAAGTCACGGACCAGCCGGTCGGCGTAGAAGCCGAACTTCTGCCGCAGCTCGTCCGGCGGGAAGACCGACAGGATCTCGTTGCTGGTGATCACACCTTCGGTGCGCTGGCGCTCGACCGGGTCGATGCTGCCGTCGGCGGCGGCGATGAGCGCGCACATCGCCATGCTGGCGTTGGCGAACTCCTTGCTCTTGAACTGGCCGGCCCTGGTCTTGAGCTGTCCGCTCATCTCCTGCGTACGGCTGCGAAGCTGGTCGAAGAATCCCATGCTGCTCCCCCATCGGTGCGAGCCCCCCGCCGCTCAGCCTACCCGCGGCTCGGCCTGACCGGCCCGGATGCGCGACGCGGCCAGGATGAACCACCGGCTGAGTGAACGGCGACCCACCCGGGCGTGAGATCCTCGGCCGGGTGACGGACGAACGGCTCGCGCAGACCGCCCGCGGCTGGGACGAGGCCGCGGAGGGGTACGAGGCGTACTACGTGCCGCGCTTCGCGCCGTGGGTCGCCGCGGCGGTGGGCGCGCTCGCCGCCGGGCCGCTGCCGGACGGGCCGGTGCTCGTCCCGTGCTGCGGCACGTTCCCCGAGCTGGACGCGCTCGACGCCCATCTGCCCGGCCGTGCCGTCACCGGCGTCGACCTGTCCGCCGGCATGGTCCGGCTGGCCAGGGCCAGGGCGGCGCGGCGCCCAGGCGCCACGGTCGAGCAGGGTGACGCCTCGGCGCTCGGTGAGCGGTGGGCGGGGCGCTGCGCGGCGGTCGTGTCGGTGTTCGGCCTGCAGCAGCTGCCCGCGCCCGACGTCGCGATCCGGTCGTGGGCATCGGCCCTGCGCCCGGGCGGCGTGCTGTCCGTCGTGTTCTGGCCGCGGCGTACCGAGGACGACGGGCCGTTCGCGCGTATCGCGGAGGTCGTGCGCTGGCACGTACCGGCCGGCGACGACTCGTGGCAGGGGCGTCTGGTGCCGGCCTTGACGGCGGCGGGCACCGTCGTGGAGCGCGACGAGCCGGCCGCCTACCCGATGTCCCACCCGGACGCGGCCGCGTTCTTCGACGCGCACACCCGCGCCGGGCCGATGCGGCCGCTGGTCACCGCCCGGGGTGCGGCGTTCGCGGACCGGTTGCGGGCCCAGTTCCTGCGCGGCAGCCCGCACGGCGAGTGGCGGCACCGGCCGCACGCCCGGCACCTCGTCGCCCGCCGCCCGTTCCCGGCCGAACTGGGTGACGGAACCGGGTGATGGGCCGCGTCGCGGCGCCTTGGTCGCGGGCGCTGGCCGGTTGTGGGTGGCGGTGCACGCGTTGGTACGCCGGAGCAGCGTCGCCGGTGTCAGACCGTGCCGCCGCCGGGTGGCCCCTCGCGGCGTACCTGGGCACCGACGCGCATCAGCGTGGTGGCCGCCGCCCAGACGGCCGCCATCAGCACCGCAACGGCGAACGACCCCAGGCCGGTGAGCTGAGCGGCTCCCCACAGCCCGCCCAGCGGCGCGACACCCGGCGGCGCCGTCCGGCCGGGCTCGTCCAGCGGGAACAGGAGCGTGGCAGCGCCGTACACGAGACCGATACCGAGCAGCAGGAGCACCAGCGCAGGACCGCCCCGCGCCAGCGCACCCCGGCGCGGTGCGTCCCCGGCCGCCGGGCGGCTGGCCCGCACGCCGGCCACGGCCCAGGCCAGCAGGCACCCGGCGACGAGCACCGCGCCGGCCACGGTGACCAGCGCACCGATCCACACCGATGCGGGCACCGCGCCGGGGCCGCGCAGCTCGGGGGCCGCGACGCCGAACGCGATGACGGCCACCGCCCAGGTCAGCGCGGCGCCGATGGTGACCCGCTCCAGCCGGTCCGCAGCTCGTCTCATGTCCGGTACCGTAGCGCCGGTCATCCGGTGCCGAGCGCCCGGGACAGCAGGGTGCGCCGGTTGCGGGCGCCGGTCTTGGCGAACATTGCGGGCCGAGCAGATCCCGCCACACCAGGCTGTCGCCGGGCGCGGCGAGCCGGGCCGCGGCCGTCAGCGACGTCCAGCGGTTGGCCGCGGTGAGGTACTTGAGCCGGATCAGGCGCGGCAGGTCGGACATCAGCGCCGGCGGCACCGTGGCGAACGGGTCGGTGCCGACCGTCGTCTGTGGATCCGTCAGGGCCCAGACGTGTGCGTCGAACGGCAGCACCCGGGCGAGCTCGGCGAGCACCGTTGACCGCAGCGCCCGCGAGTCGGGCGCCGCCGCGCCGATGCGCCGCACCCGCTCCGCCACCGCCCGCGGCCCCATCTCACCAACATAAAACCCCAGACTTCTGGGATACGCGGCGCGCCCCGCGGTCTTCAGCGTCGTTCGCATGCCGACTTTACGCATTGAGCACCCGGTGGTGGACTTCGCGATGTGGCGGCGCGCGTTCGACGGCTTCGCGGCCGCGCGCAGCCAGGCGGGCGTGCTCGCCCACCGCGTCATGCGACCCGTCGACGACGAGCGTTACGTAACGATCGACCTGGACTTCCCTACGGTGGACGCCGCCGAGGCGTTCCTGCGGTTCCTGCGCACCACCGTGTGGTCGGATCCGCAGCGTTCCCCCGCGCGCGCCGGCGCGCCGAGCACGAGGATCTTCGAGACCGCCGCTTGAGCGGCCCGCCGCTCGTGTCGCCGCGTCACGTGGTCCGGGCGGCCCGGGCGTCGAGGGCGGCGACGCGGCGGCGGCCGGCGGTGCGGCGGTAGCTGGCGTCGAGCAGCTCGCCGATCTCGGCCCAGTCGGTGTCGTCGCCGAGGTCCACGCCGATCCACCCTGACGGGCCCAGATACGCCGGTACGTAGCTGCGGGCGTCGTCCAGCAGCGCCTCCCGCTCGGCCGGGTCGACCAGCACGACCACCGAGTGCTCGTGCTGCCGGTAGACGCCGTCGACCTTGACGGAGCCGCCGTAGTACGCGAACACCTTGGTCGTGTAGAAGGCCGGATGCCCGTGCGAGATCTTCTCCGCGGCGTCGGGGAACGCGAGCGCGAGCGCCCGGACCCGGCCGAGGATCGGGTCGGCGTCGTCGAACATGATGGGGTGCGCCACCCGGAAACCATAACCGCGGCACGGCGCCGCCCGGACCCTGTCAGCCGGCGCCGTCGACGTGCCCGGCACACTGGTGATCTTGACCGGTTGATCGAAGTCGCGGGATGGCCGTCCGGATGACCACCCCGCACCTTCGATCACGGCCCGAGCCGGTCGACAGGTGAGGCGATCGCGGACTGGCCGCCCGGGGACGGCCAGGACGCGACTTCGATCTGGCGGCCCGTCCGCGTCAGCGCATCGGCATGACGCGGGCCACGCGGATCGTGGTCGCGTTGGCGCCGGCCGCGGGGTAGGCGACGCTGCCGTCCGCGTAGGACTTGAACGCCTGGTACGCGTGGTCCTTCACGTCGACGGTGAACGTGCCGCCGACCGGCTTGGCGGCGGTCGTGTCGTAGACCTGGGCGGTCATCGTGGCGCCGGACTCCCAGGCGAGCAGCATGCGGCCGGTCCCGTACGCGACCAGGTGCGGATGGGCGGTCTTCGCGGCGGTCGTGCCGGTCGCGTCGGAGGCGCCGGTGGTGAAGTGCTCCAGGCGGGCCGTGCCGCCCTGGCTCCACGCGGTCCAGTAGCCCTTGGGCTGGGCGAGGACGAGGTCGCCGCCGAAGAGGGTGCCGTCGCAGGTGCCGGCGGTCGCCGGGGAGGCGGAGGCCGAGGCGGACCCGGACGCGCCGAGGCCGGCCGCGCCGCTGGACGGTCCGGTGCCGTCGGCGGGCAGGCCGGCCTGCTGCGCGCGGGACTGCGGCGATGCGTCCCCGCCGCCGCCCCGCGTCACCAGGAAGGCGGTCGCCGCGAGGGCGACGGCTGCCACCGTACCGGCGGCGGCACCAGCAATCAGGCGGCGGCGGGTCCTCAGTGGAGGTGTCGCTTCGGTGTCCATGTCCGTCCACAGTCAGGCATCAGGTGGTCGGCGCGAGTCAATCCGCTGAAAACCTTTTCGGCAACTCATGTGACGGCGCATGCGGAAGTCTTCACCAAGACCAAAGGTTCACGAAAGCGGCGGGTCCTCCCCCACGAGCCCGTCGATGGCCTCGCGCAGCAGGTCGGCGTGGCCGACGTGGCGGGCGTACTCGTCGTGCAGGTCCACGACCAGGCGGCGCAGGTTCGGCGCGACGCCGTGCTCGTCGGTGCGGTACTTCCCCGGCTGGTCCAGGCCGCCGTCGGCGAGCGCCGCCGCGAGCGCGGCCCGGGACCGCGCCACCGCGCCGTGCCACAGCTCGTAGAGGTACTCGGGCGGATCGTCGGCGGCGGTGCGCCACACCCATTCCGGGTCGGTCGCCGCCTCGGGCACGTCCAGCGGCGGGCCGGGCGCCTTGCCGGTGAAGTCGATGGTGTACGCCTCCTCGACCAGGGCCAAGTGTTTCAGCAGCCCGGCGAGGGTCAGCGTGGAGGGCGGCTGGGCCCGGCGCAGCCCGGCGGCGTCCAGCCCGCCGGCCTTCCAGGCGAACTGGGCGCGGGACCGTTCGAGGGCGAACAGCAGCATCTCGGCCTCGCCGGCGGTCGCCGACGGCTCATGCAGCATCATGCCGGTCACGGTAGGCTCCATTCCGGACGTTTCCCGTCCGGAACCTGGAAGGGCATCCGTGGAGAGTCCGGCCGCCCGGGCGCTGCTCGCGCTGGAGATCCTGCAGGCCAGCCCCGGCATCACCGCCGACCGGCTGGCGGCCCGGCTCGGCGTGTCGGAACGCGCCGCCCGGCGCTGCGTACCGGATCGACCGCGTCCTGCGGGCCGAGGTGCTCGACGCGGGATTCGCGGCGCCGGCGCTGTTCGACCCGGTCGCGGTCCTCGAGGAGCACCTCGCCGTCGGCTGGGAGTACGCCGTCGACCTCGTCCTCGACGCGCCGCTGGAGGCGGTGGCGGTGCGCGTACCGCCGGCGCTGGGCAGACTCGAGGCGCTGGACGGCGACCGGTGCCGGCTGGTCGGCTCGACCGGCAACCCTTGGTGGTATGCCGAGCAGCTCGCCGCGCTGCCGGTGCCGTTCCGTGTCATCGGCGGTCCCGAGCTGCGGCACACCGTCAAGGTCATCGGCGAGCGGCTGCTGGCGGCCGCGGAAGATCAGGAATCAAGAAGCGGCGGCCGGGAGGCGGCCGATAGCGTGGACGGCAACGGCACGAGGACGGAGCAACGATGACCCACGAGCTGATCCGGGTGCGCGGCGCGCGCGTGAACAACCTCAAGGACGTCAGCGTCGAGATCCCCAAGCGCCAGCTGACAGTGTTCACCGGCGTGTCCGGCTCCGGCAAGAGCTCGCTGGTGTTCGGCACGATCGCCGCGGAGTCGCAGCGGCTGATCAACGAGACGTACAGCACGTTCGTGCAGGGGTTCATGCCGACCCTGGCACGGCCCGACGTGGACGTGCTCGAAGGGCTCACCACCGCGATCATCGTGGACCAGCAGCGGATGGGCGCCGACACCCGGTCGACCGTCGGCACCGCCACCGACGCCAACGCGATGCTGCGCATCCTGTTCAGCCGGCTGGGCCAGCCGCACATCGGTTCGCCGCAGGCGTTCTCGTTCAACGTCGCCTCGATCAGCGGCGCCGGCGCGGTCACCGTCAAGAAGGCCGGGCAGACGGTCAAGGAGCGGCGCAGCTTCAGCATCACCGGCGGCATGTGCCCGCGCTGCGAGGGCCGCGGCAAGGTCAACGACATCGACCTTTCGCAGCTGTACGACGACAGCAAGTCCCTCAACGAGGGCGCCCTCACCGTCCCCGGCTACAGCATGGAGGGGTGGTTCGGGCGCATCTTCAGCGGCAGCGGCTACTTCGACATGGACAAGCCGATCCGCAAGTACACGAAGCGCGAACTGCACGACCTGCTGCACCGGGAGCCGACGAAGATCAAGGTCGACGGCATCAACCTGACGTACGAGGGCCTGATCCCGAAGATCCAGAAGTCGATGCTGTCCAAGGACGTCGAGGCGCTGCAGTCGCACGTGCGGGCGTTCGTGGAGCGGGCGGTGGTGTTCGCGACCTGCCCCGAGTGCGGCGGCAGCCGGCTGAGCGAGGAGGCCCGCTCGTCGAAGATCGACGGCCGTAACATCGCCGACGCCTGCGCGATGCAGATCAGCGACCTCGCCGAGTGGGTCGGCGGGCTCACCGAGCCGTCGGTCGCGCCGCTGGTCGCCGCGCTGCGGCACACGCTGGACTCGTTCGTGGAGATCGGGCTGGGGTACCTGTCGCTGGACCGCCCGTCCGGCACGCTGTCCGGCGGCGAGTCGCAGCGGGTCAAGATGATCCGGCACCTCGGCTCGCCGCTGACCGACGTCACGTACGTGTTCGACGAGCCCACCATCGGCCTGCACCCGCACGACATCCAGCGGATGAACGGGCTGCTCGTCCGGCTGCGCGACAAGGGCAACACGGTCCTGGTCGTGGAGCACAAGCCGGAGAC
>NZ_JBFAIC010000145.1:0-6962 GCF_040654515.1 Dactylosporangium sp. NPDC050688 | reverse complement strand
CACCGCGCAACCCGGCAGCGAGAGCCACGAGAAACTGGAGCTCCTGAAAGTGATCGGCAGCCAGCACCTCAACGAGACACCGGCCGCCGATCTCGACAACTAGGACGCGTATCAAAGTGGTCAGAGCCATTCGTTGATTGCGGCGACGTGGATGGTGGCTTCGTAACGGACGGCGAGTTTGTCGAACCCGGTAGCGCCGGCGCGGTTGCGTTTGAGGCGGTTGATGGTGCGCCACGAGGCGTTGGTGTCCGGATGGGGGCGAGAGATCGTCCATCTCCTGGCTGTCGTAGCAGCGGGAGGAAGCTGGAAGCAGCACCGTGGAGCCGGCGGGGCGAGGGGGCGGCGCCGCCCGCACCACGCAGCTCGTTGCGCGCCCGCTCCGCCCACGGAGAAAGGCCCTGGGCCACGAACCCGGCCACGCGGCGTGAGTGGTGGCCGGGCGTCGGTTGGCCGGCGGTATCGCCGTAGCCGCTCCCCGTAGCTCAGCTGCACGCGTGCGCGATGGTACGGATTGTCCGACATCAAGGTGCCGACGTCCGCGCCCGCGGACATCCCATGCCCATGCGATATGCCTGGCCAGGGGTTGTTCGCCCGATCGCACTGCGATCGGCTTAGGCGTCACACGGCCGCATCGGCGCCGGCCGCCGGTCAGGCGATGCGTTGTGCCAGTAGTGCGCAGGCGTCGTCGCGGGCGGTGTCGAAGTCGAGCCGGTCGAGGACCGCGGCTGGGTGCCCACCGATGCCAGTGATCCGATCGGCCAGTAGTTCGATACCGTCGTCGAAGGCCCCCCGCTTGATCATGCCGTCGGTGTAGAGCAACACCGAATGCCCAGGTAGCAGCTGGCGGGACTCCTGCGTGAACGACGGTGCCGGGAACACCCCCAGCAGCGGCCCTCGAGGGTTGGGCAGGCGCGTCACACGGTGATGGTCGGCCAGCAGCAGCGGTGGATGCCCGGCGCGCGCCCAGCGGAGCTGGCCCGTGCGCGGCCGGTATGTCGCGACGACAGCAGTCGCTGTTGTCTCGCTGTCGGCGCGGCATAGTAGCGTGTTGAGCCGGGACAAGATCGTTGCCGGTGGGTGGCCCTCGGCGGCGTATGCTGCCATCGCGTACCGCAGCCCGATCATGGGCTCGATTGCACCCAGCCCGTGGCCGACGACGTCGCCGACGGCCATGACCAGATCTCCGTTGGCCAGCGGCAGAATCAGGTACCAGTCGCCGCCGATGCGCAGCGCGGGGTCGGCGCTGTGGCATCGCACGGCGACCTGCAGGCCGTCGATGTCCCCGACGACGCTGGTGGCCGGCTGGATGGCGTATTGCAGTTCATGGCTGATCTGCCGCTCGCGCGCCAGTTGACTTCGGTAGGACAGCGGTACCTGGTCGCTGTTTGGTGCGATCGTGCTCAATAGCGGCCCCTGTGGTGGATGACGGATCGTCCGCCGGCGCCGGTCCGCTGACCGCCGGGATTCAATCACGACGGCTCTGTCACGCATGGATATGCCGGTTGCCTGTGGTGGATTCATAGTCGTTGACGCTACGAGCAGGCAGTGCAGAAGCAGGTGATTTCGAGTGATGGGGCGCTTACTTCCCATCGGCCAGGTAGAAGTCAGCCACCGCGCCTGTGAACGCATCCCAGGGTGATGCGACGGACAGGCGGTAAACAGCTCGCCGCCTGCGGCCCGAGTGCAATTCCAGTGGCATTCGAGTGTGCCGACCGTCCGACCGCGAAGCGGGTGGCCTCGGGCGAATGGGGCGGTCGCAGGCGGGTGGTCGCCAAGTTCACAGCCGCGTTTCGGAGGCTGGTAATTGCGGCGTGTTGGACCGAAGATGGTCTTGGTGGCAGCCGCGAGCGACAGAGGCAAGGGTGACGGGTTCCGGTGTGAATCTCGAGTCGGGGGGCGTGAATGACCTGGAGGAGGCCGCAGCGGTCTTCACGAGCGTGCGGCCACGGTTGTTCGGGATCGCGTATCGCATGCTCAGCAGCGTCGCCGAGGCCGAGGACCTGGTGCAGGAGGTCTGGTTGCGGTGGCAGGCATGTGATCGCAGTGTAGTGGTAAATCCGGCGGCGTTCCTGGCGACGACGACGACCCGGCTGGCCATCAACGCGCTTCAGTCGGCACGGGTACGGCGCGAGACGTACATCGGACCGTGGTTGCCCGAACCGGTCGACACGAGCGCCGACCCGTACCTGGGCGCCGAGCGCGGTGAGGCCCTGGAGTTCGCGGCCCTGCTGCTGATGGAGAAGCTCCCGCCCAACGAACGCGCCGCGTATGTGCTGCGGGAAGCCTTCGACTACTCGTACGCGCAGATCGCCGACATCCTGCATTTGAGCGAGCCTGCGGTGCGTCAACTGGTCAGCCGGGCCCGCAAGCACATGGCGGGCGAACGGCGTACGCCGGCGACGCCGGGGACGCAGCGGGAGCTGCTTACCGCGTTCATCCAGGCCGCCCGCTCCGGCGACATGACCGCGTTGGAGCGGCTGTTCACGGCGGATGTGACCAGCATCTCCGACGGCAACGGCACGGTGCGCATCTCCCGCACCCCGGTCGTAGGTGCGCTGCGCGTGGCGAAGTTCATGAACGCGATCTCCACCTGGTTCTGGAACGACCTCGACATCCAGTGGGTGACCACCAACGGGCAGGCCTCCGTCGTGCTGCGGCGCGAGGGCGCCGCGCGCCCGATCCACGCCGTGCTCACGGTCAGCGCCTCGACCGAAGGCATCGACCAGCTGCTGTGGATCGTCAACCCCGAGAAGGTCGCGGCGGTGTCCGCCCGGGCCTGACTCGCCGACGTCACATCGGCGTGCTGTCCAGTCATAGCTGGCGACTGCGAGAGAACAGATGACCCCGTGCGAACAAATTCTGTCGGTGGCGCCGGCTGCACCGACTTCTACATGACATATCAGCCGTTTCTTCCCGAGGTGTTAGCCGGATCGGTCGAGTCGCGGCATGCCGCGATATTGCTGCGCGGCTGATATCGCCCGCACGACGGACGCCGTGCGGGCCTGGCCGGGTCAGCGCGCGAGCTACTCCCGATAGGCGGTCTTGGTGATGCCGGCGTGACCGGCACCGGCGGCCCGTGAGCAGGTTGTCCATTGTGGTTGTGGCAGCGGCAACCCCGAGGAACTTCGGTCGAGTTGTCACAGACCGCGGGGCTGCCCTGTCTTAGCCGGTGTCGGGACAACGGGCCGGGTGCAGAGAGGTGTGCGGGTGGCTCTACGGGGTCGGAGCGAGGCGCTGCGCCGCATTCTGCAGGTCATGGCAGAGGTCTCGGATCAGGGCGACGCGCACATGGTCGTCGTCACCGGCGAACCCGGGATCGGCAAGTCGGCGTTCCTGGCCGAGGTCGAGGATCACGCTGCCCAGCTCGGGTACGCGATCGGCAGCGCCAAGGCCGAGGAATTCGACCAGATCGCGCCCGGTATCACGATGCTGGCCGCGTTGCAGTACGGCACGCCACCGCTACTTTCCGCAGCCGACATCACGAGCCTGTTCGAGCTGCGGGAGCAGCGGTTCTGGCTCGTGGAGCAGCTGGCCGCGATCCTCGAGACGCGCGCGACGGGTTCCCCACTTCTGCTGGCTATCGACGACGTGCAGTGGATCGACCCACTGAGCCGGTTCGGCCTGCGCGTCCTGCCCGCTCGGCTACGTGGCTCGCCGGTGCTGTTCGTGCTGGGCAGCCGGCCCGATGACGCGGTTCGGGAGATCGCGGCGGCCGCTGGCCGGGTGGTGCCGGTCGAGGACGTGCGGCTCGGCCCGCTCAGCGCGGGCGACATCGACCAAGTCGTCGAGGACATCCTGGGCAGACCGGCGGACACCCGGGAACGCGCTCTGCTCCAAGGCGCCGGCGGCAACCCGTTTCTGGCTGTGGAGATGCTGCGCGGGATCAGGGCTGCGGGCACGCTTCCGGCCGGCGCCCCGCCGGCTTCGATCATGTTGGGGGTACGCGGCCAGCTGCGCGCGCTGCCCGCCAGCACCCTACGGTTCCTTCAGGTCGGCGCGGTCCTCGGCCGGCGGTTCACGCTCGCGGACGCGGCGGCGCTGCGGCACACCTCGACCACGGCGCTGCTGGACGACCTGGCCGCGGGCGTCGGCAGTGTGCTGGTCGACGACGGGGAGCAGATCGCGTTCCGGCACGATATCGTCCGCCAGGCGGTCTATGCCGACGTTCCGGCGTCGGCCCGCAAGGCGCTGCATCGCGAGGCCGCGCAACGGCTGATGGCCATGGGACGTAAGCCGATCGACGCGGCACAGCACGTGCTGCTCGGCGCGGCGCCCGGCGACACGGCCGCGGTGCGGCTGCTGCGCCGGGCGGCGTCGGACGTTAGGGAGATGATGCCTGGGCTCGCCGCCGACCTCATGCTGCGGGCCCTGGACCTGAGCGACCCGGCCGATCCGGTACACCTTGAGCTCAGCGAGGATGCCATCCGGCTGTTGTCGGCGGCCCACCGCAGCCAGGAGGCGCTCGACTTCGGCGACCGCATGCTGGCGTTATACCCACGCCCGGTCGAGCAGGGTTGCCTGACCGCCGATCTGGCGCGCCCGCTGTGGAATCTGGGCATGGTCGCCGAACTGCGGCGGCGCGTCGACGAGGCGCTGGACGCGGGCGGGTTCTCCGAGCAGATCGCCGCTCGCCTGGCCGCGGTGCGGGCGCTGGCGCTGTCGCGGGGTACCGATCTGGCCGAGGCCCGAGTCGATGGCGACGCCGCCTTGCAACAGGCCCGGCGCGCCGGGGACACGGCCGCGGAGGCCACGGCGGTCTGGGCGCTCGGCGAGACCGCCTTGAACGCCGGCTTCTGCCGGCAGGCCCTGGACCGCTTCGTCGAACTTCGTTCCCTCGACCCGTCGTTCCGGGCCGAGGAGATCCTGGCGTTGTTGCATCTGGACGATTTCGAGGGCGCCGGGCGGCGCCTTGCCGAGGCTCGTCAGCACCCCGAGCTCGGCGACGGGCAGCCGAAGATCGCCGCGTTGACATGGGCTCAGGGTCTGTACGACATGGGGCTGGGCCGGCTCGACGACGCCGAGGCGGATTTCACGTCGGTGACCGAGCTCGACACGGAGCTCCAGGAACGTTCCCACGACGTGGGCTGCAAGGCCATGCTGACCTGGATCGCGAGCTTGCGCGGCGACGCCGCGGCGGCACGGTCGTGGTTCGCGGCCGCCCGCGCCGACCTGGCCGTCTGGCCGACCCCGGGCGACACGGCCTTCGTCGGGTTCATCGAGGCGTGGCTGGCCCTGCGCGACGGCGATGCCGGCGCCGCCGTGCGCGTCCTTCGCCGGGAAGGCTTTGCGGACAACCTGATGCGCTGGCGGATTCTGCGGGCGCTGGTCGTCTGGGCGGTGCGCATCGCCCTCGACGGCGGCGACCGGGAATTGGCCGCGTCACTCGCGGAGCAAGCAGAGGTGTATGCGTCCCGCAACCCGGCCCTGGTGACCGCCGGCGCCCTCGCGGCGCATGCGACAGCGCTGGTCCGTGGCGACGCAGACCTGCTCGCGCACGCCACCGAGGCGCTTCGCGAGGCGCCCCGCCGGCTGGCGTACGCCGACGCGGCCGCGGACTACGGCCAGGCGCTGTTGCGCCGCCGGCGGGGCGTGGACGGCGTCACCCTGCTCTCCCAGTCGCTCGACGCGTACGCAGCCGCCGGTGCGGCCGGGGAGGTGCGGCGGGTAGAGCAGCTGCTGCGGGCAGCGGGCATACGCCGCCAGGTACGTGCGCAGGAGCGACCCGTGCAGGGGTGGGATGCACTGACCGCCACCGAACGGCGGGTGGCGCGGCTGATCGCCGACTGCCACACCAACCGGTCGGCCGCCGCCCAGCTGTCGATCTCCCCGCACACCGTCAACACGCATCTCGGCTCGGTCTTCCGCAAGCTCGGGGTGACCTCGCGGGTACAACTGGCCCGGCTGGTGTTGAGCGAGGAGGCCCGCGGATGACGATCTGGTACGTACACGCGATGCGTCGCGCCCCGGGTCGGCGAAGATTGGACGGATGTCCACCAATCCGCCGGCCGGACCGCGACATCGTCGGGCCACCGTGGTCCTGGTCCATGACGCGTTCGCCGACCCGGCCAGCTGGGCGTCGGTGACCGCCGAGCTCGGCGCGAGCGACATCGCCGTACTGGCGCCAGCCAACCCGCTGCGCGGCCTGGACAGCGACGCGCCGCACCTGTCGGGGATCGTTCAAGGCATCGGCGGACCGGTCGTACTCGTCGGGCATGGATACGGCGGCGCCGTCGTGACCGAGGCCGCCAGCGGTGTGGACAACGTCACCGCCCTCGGGTTCGTGGCCGGGCTGGGCCTGGATGCCGGCGAAAGCTGGCTCGACATCGCGGCGAGGTTTCCCGACGTACCGCAGGCCACCGTCGGCGATACGGCGATACGCCTCGACCGGCGGGTATTCGCTGAGGTGTACGCGGCGGATCTCGCTCATGCCGCCGCCGACACCTTGGCCGTACGGCAGCGGCCCGCGTCCCGGGCGGTACTCACCGGGGCGGTCCGGCAGCCCGGGTGGCGACAGCTTCCCTGCTGGTACGCGATCGCCACCGCCGACCGCGTGGTGCACCCGATCGCGCAGCGGTTCATGGCGATGCGGATGGCCGCCGTCGAGATCGAGATCGACGCGTCCCACGCCGTCGTGTTGAGCCAGCCGGCCGCGATCGCTCAGATGATCATGGAAGCTCTGCGGTAGCCGGCCGGAGTTTGGTACATCCACGCGATGTACGGCGTCACGCAACCCGGTTGGCTGGAGGCACCCCTCGCGACTGCACCCACTCGGGCTCAGCGTCTAGGGGACCGGGGGAAAGCGGACAATGGAGGCGGTGTCATGAGGTGCTGCAGGCCCGCCTCGTCCTTGCGCTGGCCGCGACGGCCGGTCAAGCCCCTGGAAGTGGTGTATTGGCTGATCTTTCGAGTTGTGCTGGTCAGAAGGGTTGGTGGCCGGGCTGGTAGGTGGTGGGGCCGCTGGT
>NZ_JBFAIC010000144.1:0-7343 GCF_040654515.1 Dactylosporangium sp. NPDC050688 | reverse complement strand
CAGCACCTGGGCCGACTTCCTACGCTCCCAGGCCGACGCCCTGCTGGCGTGCGACTTCCTGGAGACAGTCACCCTCACCGGAGCACGGATGTACGCGTTCGCGGCGATCGAGCACGCCAGCCGCCGAATCCACATCCTGGGCGCCACCGGGCACCCAAGCACCGCTTGGGTGGCACAGGCCGCGAAGAACCTCGTCATGGACCTCGAAGACAACGGTTCCCGAGCCCGGTACATGATCCGCGATCGGGACGCCAAGTTCGCCGAACTGTTCGACGCTGTCCTCGCCGACGCGGGGATCAACGTCGTCCTCAGCGGCATCCAGCTGCCGAGAATGAACTCGATCATGGAACGGTGGGTCCAGACCTGCCGCCGCGAACTACTGGACCGGACCCTGATCTGGAACCAGCGCCACCTGCTCCACGCCCTGCGCGAGTACGAACAGTTCTACAACCGGCACCGCCCACACCAGGGCATCGCGAACGCACGCCCGCTCCGCTCGCTGCCCGCGCCGATCACCGATCCAGAACAGATCACCCGCCTCGACGTACGAAGACACGATCGCCTCGGCGGCATCCTCCACGAGTACCAACATGCCGCCTGACCTCTGCGGATGAGGTTTTCGGCAAGGGCACCGTCGATGAACCACATCTCGCAGCGCGAAGCATGGAAGCTGATCAACGCCTGCGCCGACGTCAACGCCGGCCGGCTGACCGGCCGGAACCTGCGCCACCAGTACCTGTCGCCGGTCCTGCCCGGCACCCTGACCCCAGACGCCGCCCTGCAACTGCACGCCAGCGTCTACCGGTCCCGCACCACCCCGGCCGGCCCGGACACCATCTGGTACGTGGTGTCCAGCGACGGCACCCCGGTCGCGTGGCTCACCCTCATCCTCCGTGAGTTCGCGAATTCTGAAGCCAACTCGGCGCGGAACCGAAGGCGGAAGGGGTATCTGGGGCCAGCGTAGCCGCTTCGGTTGGGAATCCGTGTGTCGTGTGAGGACGCGGAAGGCCAACAAGCGGCGCTCCGCTCACCGGCCCGGTCCTCCAGTCAGTGGGCAGTTCCGGGTGGTTGAGGACTGCCCGTAGCGTTGGGGCGCCGTCGAGGTCCGCGCCGCGGTCGCCGAGACCTTCGCCGGTATCCACGACTGCCGCCACGGTGTGCGAACTGTTGCATCGCTCGAAAGGGGAGTGGCTGGCGCCACATTTGGGGGGTGTGTCTTCCCACCTGGAACGACATCGTTGCCGGCATGAAACTTCGTAACGCGCTCCTCGTGGCGGTCGCAGCCTTGATGATGCTGACGGCCTGCGGTGGATCCGGCGAGCCCGCTAAGAGCGGCACCCAGGCCGCAGCCCCGGCCGACCAGGAGGCCGCCACCATGCGGGAGTTCAGCAAGTGCATCCGTGAGCATGGCGCACCTGACTTCCCCGACCCGATCCAGGGCCCAGATGGCGGCTGGGGCATCCCCGGCGATGCTCCGGAACCCCCGCAGTCCGCCCAGGAAGCCTGCAAGACGATCTCCAACAAGCTTCCCGAGCAGGCCGCGCCGGAAGCCGCCGCTGGCGATGTGGCCAAGTGGCGCAAGTTCGCCTCCTGCATGCGGGAGAAGGGCTTGTCCAAATGGCCGGACCCGCTGCCCGACGGCACCTTCAACCTGCCTGAGGAGCTGCGCAGCAAGCAGGCGTTCAGCGGACCGATGAAGGAATGCCAGCAGTTCGCCGGCCCTGGCGGCCTCCGGGTGTCCGGGTAACCATGAGGCGCATCCAGAAGGTGGTCATCACAGGCGTCGCACTGTCCGCAATCGCGGCAGCCGGCGTGGTGGTGGCAACCAACGACTCCTCGACCGGGGACGACACCCCGACCCGGGTGACGACCGGGACGGCCACCGTCACCCGCACCGATGTGGCCGAGCGTGAGCCGGTCACCGGCCTCCTCGGCCACCGTGGGGACTTCACGGTCATCGCCACCGGTCAGGGCACGATCACCCGGCTTCCCTCGGTCGGCCAGTTCGTCAAGCGCGGCCAAGCCGCCTACGAGGTCGACGGCAAGGCCGTTGCCCTGCTGGTCGGCGACCGGCCGGCCTGGCGGGACTTCAAACTCGGTATGTCCGACGGCTCCGACGTCCTGCAGTTGGAGACCAACCTCAAGGAGCTGGGACACGGTCGCAACCTCACGGTCGACGACCACTTCTCCTACGCGACCTACTACGCGATCCGCGACTGGCAGGAGGCCAGGCATCGTTCCGAGACCGGCGCGATCCCGCTCGGACAGATCGTGTTCGTCTCGGAAGAGATGCGGGTCTCCGCGCAGGATCTCAAGCTGGGCCAGACACTCCAGCCAGGCCAGCCGGTCCTGCACGGCACCGGCAACGAGCGGGCCGTAACGGTGAACCTGACCCCGGCGAACGCCCCGAAGGTCAAGGTCGGGGACACGGCGATCGTCACCCTTCCCGACGGCTCCCGCCGTGAGGGACACATCAGCGAGATCGGCGCCGTCGCCACCCAGGCCACGGGCCCGCAGAACGGCCAGGCCTCGGGACAGCAGGCCCCGACCGCTCCGGTCACCGTCCTGGTGAAAGGCACGATCGAGGGGTTCCTGGACCAGGCCCAGGTCCAGGTGCTGATCACCACCAATGAGCGGAAGAACGTGCTGGCGGTGCCGACGATCGCGCTCCGCGCGCTGCCCGAGGGCAAGTACGAGGTGATCGTGGTCAACGGGACCTCACGCCAGCACATCGCGGTCAAGCCCGGGCTGTTCGACGAGACCACCAGCATGGCCGAGATCTCAGGCAGCGGCCTGAGCGAGGGACAGCAGGTGGAGGTTCCCAGTGGCAGTGCTTGAGCTGCGGGACGTCCACAAGACCTATCCGGGCGAACCGCCGGTCGAGTCAGTGCGCGGGGTCGACCTGGTCGTGGAGAAAGGCGACATGCTCGCGCTCCGGGGCTCATCCGGATCGGGGAAGTCCACACTGCTGCACATCATGGCCGCGCTGGACCGGCCCACGAGCGGGTCGGTCCAGATCGACGGTCAGTACGTGGAGAAGTTGTCGGACCGGGAACTCGCCGGGCTGCGCGCCTTCCACGTAGGCGTGGTCTTTCAGCAGTTCTTCCTCCTGGAGGCGCTCACCGCGCTGGACAACGTCGCCTCAGGTCTGCTGTACCGGGGAGTCCCGACGAAACAGCGCCGCGAAGCGGCGGCCGAAGCGCTCCACCGGGTCGGTCTCTCCCATCGACTGAACCACAAAGTCACAAAGATGTCCGGCGGCGAACGCCAGCGGACCGCGGTCGCCCGGGCGCTGGTGGGGCGCCCGGCGATCGTGTTCGCCGACGAGCCCACCGGCAACCTCGACTCCGCCCGCGGCGAGGAGATCCTCAACCTGTTCCGCGAACTCAACGAGGACGGCACCACCCTGGTGATCGTCACTCATGAGGAGCGGGTCGCCCTGGCCTGCAAGCAGCGGATCGAGGTCAGCGACGGCCTCGTGGTCTCCCGGAGTGAACAGGCGGCCTCACCGTGACCAAGCGAAGCGAGGGCATCACCAGCATGACCCCGGCACCACCCGAGCGGCGGGACCGCAGCGTGCTGCGCCTGGCGGACCTGGTCCCGGTCGGCACGCTGGGCCTGCGGTCCCGCCGGATGAGGGCCGTACTTTCCGCACTCGGCATCGCGATCGGTATCGCCTCGATCGTCGCGGTCCTCGGCATCACCCGCTCCAGCCAGTCCAATCTGCTCTCCCAGATCAACCAGCTCGGCACCAACCTACTAACCGTCTCCAGCGGCCAGAACCCCTCAGGCGGCGAGAGCGAACTCCCCACGACCGCCAGCGACATGCTGCGGACCGTCCCCAACGTGCTGAGCGTGGCGCCAACGTCGCAGCTCGCGGACACCTTCGTCTACCGCAACGACAAAGTCCCCGCACCGCAGACCAGCGGTCTCGCGGTCCGCGCCGCCGACGAGTCGCTGCTCAGCACCCTCGACGGCGGCGTCGCCGTCGGCCGTTTCCTAGACCCCACGGCGTACCCGGTCGTGGTCCTCGGACACGACGCGGCGAACACGCTCGGCATCAACCAGGTCGGACCCGATAGCCGGGTCTGGCTGGGCGGTCACTGGTTCACCGTGGCGGGCATCCTGAAGCCGTTCTCGTTCGCCCCTGAAGTGGACAGGTCGGCTCTCGTGTCGTTCCCGACCGCCACGAAGCTCCTGCGGTACTCCGGGCATCCCAGCCGGATCTACGTGCGGGCCGACGAGAACCACGTAGCCCAGGTGTCGGCACTGCTCGCACCGACCGCCAACCCGGAATCCCCCAGCCGGGTCAAGGTCAGCCGCCCGTCGGACGCGCTCACCGCACAACTCGCGGTGAAGGAGTCAGGCAGCTCGCTCTTCCTGGGATTGGGCGCGATCGCGCTGCTGGTCGGAGCGATCGGCATCGCGAACGTGATGGTCATCTCCGTGCTGGAACGGCGGACGGAGATCGGGCTGCGCCGTGCGCTCGGCGCCACCCGCCTGCACATCTGCATGCAGTTCCTCACCGAGTCCCTCGTCATGTCCAGCCTCGGCGGCGCGTCGGGCTTGGTCATCGGTTCTATCGTCACCGCGGCGATGGCCTACCAGCGAGGATGGTCGGTCCTCATTCCCGCCGAGAGCCTGTGGGGAGGACTCGGCGTGGCGGTCGTCGCGGGTGTGCTCGCCGGTCTGTATCCGGCGGTGCGCGCCTCGCGGCTTCCTCCCACCGACGCCCTCCGTACTGCTTGACCCCGGCGAGCGCGCCGCAGGAACGGAACAGCCCCGTCCAATCCATGGGCGGGGCCGTCGGTATCTGAATTGTTTTCCCTGCCATTCACACAATTCGACCGCAGGGAACTTCAAACCATGCCATCGCATTGGCCAGGTGGGAAACGAGAGTGAGATGCCAAAAAAGTCCCCGCACTACCTCGTCCGCGACAACATGCGGCTTCCTTACAACCTCGATGGATAGGCTCGGTGGAGACCCACCAAGGCGGAGGCGAGCGGTGTTCTCAAAATTCGGGATACGGTTCCAGATGACCGCCTCGTATGTCATCGTCTCGGCCCTCGCGGTCCTGATCGTCGAGGCGGTACTTCTCATCTTCGTCGCACCGCGGATGCGGGCGGCGATGCACGTCATCGAGTACGCCCAGAACGCCTCGGCACAGACGAAGGTGGTAAAGGTCGCCGCCGAGGACGCCGCCATGCTCAGCGAGGTCGCGCGCCGTATCTCCGCCGAGGGCGGGCCCCCGTCCGGCCTGCTCGCGGAGGTGGCTGCGCAAGGGGCCAAGAGCACCCGGTTCGGGCAGGTGTCCCCACCTCCCGACGCGGTGGAAGCGATCACCAGCCTGGACAGCGTCGTCGTCTTCAGCTCCAACCAGAGCAGGCTTCCGGTGGGCTCGCGGCTGACGCCAGAGGCCGCGGCACCGTCCCCCCGCTCCGGCACCCTCGAGCGGGACGGCCGCCCGTTCAGCTGGGCGACCGGCCCGGTCACCGTGACCGGCGCGAGCGCGAAGAACTCCGGCACGCCCGGGCCCCAGGAAGTGATCGGGACGGTCTACGTCGAGGTCGGCCACGGCAGCATCGAGGTAGACCTCGCGCCCGGGATCCCGCCGCTGCCGACCGGCGCGTTCAGCCAGAGCCAGGGCCTCCTGCTACCCGGACTCATCATCCTCGTCCTGCTGATCCCCCTCGGTGTCCTGTTCGGACTGCTCACCACCCGGCGGCTGATCGGGCGGGTCCGGCGGCTGGTCGAACGGACCTCCGCGGTGGCCGACGGCGATCTGCGCTCGCGGATCGAGGTATCGGGCGACGACGAGGTCGGGCGGCTGGAGGACGGGGTCAACCGGATGGCCGAACGCCTGGAGGCCGCGGTCGAGGCCGAACGCGTTGCCGCGGGCATCGCCGCCCGACGGATCGAACGCAACCGCATCGCCCGCGAGCTGCATGACTCGATCTCACAGGATCTCTTCTCGATCAATCTACTCGCCGGCGGCCTGCGCCGGGCACTGCCCGAAGGAAGCACGCTGCACCACCAGGCGGAGTCCATGGAAAAAACCGTCGACCGGACCATGCACGAGATGCGCGCGATGCTGCTGGAACTGCGGCCCGTCGCCCTGGAGGACGCCGGGCTGGTGCCGGCGCTGGAGGAGATGTGCGGTGCCTACGAGACCCGACTCGACATCCGGATCTCCCGCTCGATCGCGGCCGTCACGCTGAGCCCGGAAGCCGAGCACGCCGTCCTGCGGGTCGTCCAGGAGGCCCTCAGCAACGCGACACGGCACGGCGGGGCACGAAGGATCGAACTGAGCCTGGCCGAACTGGAGGGCGTCGTCATGGCCGCGGTCGAGGACGACGGAACCGGCTTCGACCCTGCTCACGCCGGGGCGAAGCACGGCATGGGGCTGATCCTCATGCGGGAACGGGTCACCGAGCTCGGTGGCACGCTAGAGATCAGGAGCGCACCCGGCGAGGGTACCTCCGTACGCCTGAGGATTCCGGGACGGACATCGTGATCCGAGTATTGATCGTGGACGACCACGAGGTCGTCCGGCAGGGTCTGCGCTTCGTACTAGAACAGGAAGGCGATATTCGTGTCGTCGGTGAGTGCACCGACGGTGGCACCGCGGTCCCGGCCATCCGAGCCCTCGATCCCGACGTCGTCCTCCTCGACATGAGGATGCCCGGCCTCGACGGCCTGGGGGTACTCCGCGCCCTGAAAACGGGAGGCAACCGCCCCGCCATCATCATCCTCACATCCTTCCCCGCCGACGACCGGGCTCTTGAGGCCGTCCGTGCGGGTGCGCTCTCCTACCTACCCAAGACCGCCGCGACCGAACGGGTGGTCGAAGCCGTCCGCGCCGCCGCCGTCGGAGACAGCTTCCTGGACCCCAGCGTTACGGCCGTACTCGTCAACCGCGTTCGCAATGAGCCTGACACCGGCCCGCTCCGCGTCCTGTCCCCCCGAGAGCGCGAGGTCCTGTCCCAGCTGGCCCGGGGCCGCTCCAACAAGGAGATAGCCCGGGCGTTCACACTCAGCGAGGAAACCGTCAAGTCCCACGTCTCCAACATCCTCACCAAACTCGGCCTCCAGGACCGCACGCAGGCCGCCATCTTCGGCCTCCAACAGGGCCTCGTCTCCCTCAACGACGCTCTCACGACCGAATCCCAGGAGAAATGACCGAGCCTTCGCGGGCGCAGCTGCGAAACGACCCCGACGCCGCCCAACTCGACGAACTCCGTGCAGCCCTGCGCCTGCCGAGAATGCCATCCATGCAGGTGGTGGGCTCTGCCCGCTTCCTCTTGGCCAACACGTTGCCCGGCCGTCAAGATCGGAGCGGAAC
>NZ_JBFAIC010000143.1:0-7491 GCF_040654515.1 Dactylosporangium sp. NPDC050688 | reverse complement strand
GAATTCGCCAGCGGAGTCCGAGCAGGCCGCCCTGAAGTGCGTGTACATGGCGCTGATGAGCCTCGACCCCACCGGCGCCGGCCGCCGCCGGTGGACCATGCGCTGGAAAGCACCGCTGAACGCGTTCCAGATCGCCTTCGAAGGCCGACTCACCCCGGCCAACGACTGACTACCTCAACAGCAAGATCAGCCGTTAACTTGACAGACCCGGGCTGGGCGCCGCCTGAGGAGGTGCAGTGACCGAAACGCAGCCAATCACCATGCAGGTCAGCGGGTTCGGCGGATCCGCATGCTGATCGTGCCGATGCGCGTTGACATGATCGACGATGTCGAGCGGCTCATGGGTCTGGGAAGTCCGTATGTGCGGGCGCGAGGCAGTTCGGACTACTGGCTGTACGCGACGCTGTTCTCGGCGACCTGCCCCGTCGCCGTTGACGACGGCGTCCTCGTCGGCGCGGTGGTCGCGATGCGCAGTCAGGACAACCCCGGCGACGTCTACGTGCAGGACGTCATGGTCTTCCCTGTCAAGTTCTCCTGTTCAGATCCGGGCCACCTCCGGAGCCCTGATTTCGGGAAGTCATACGACGTCGCGGAGGTGCTGTGCGAGGGCAACACGGCTGCGGCCGGCCGAGTGGCCGAACTGGGCATCGGCACGCACACGACGGTCCGGCGCCGATCAGCGAGTCCCTGTCAGCCACGCTCAGCACGAACCTGGCGCCCGAAACCGGGGCCCGAACGGCCGCCGGCCGCCGGGTATGTCAGTCGAGGGATGCGTCCTGACGGAACTGGCAACCTCCTTTCCGGGGTGCAGGGCCAATTTGGTCGTCGCGGCTCGCTTGGGTGAGCCGGCTGGCGAGGGTCCGGATGTGGTTTTTGAGCTCGGGCGGGTCGAGGACCTCGAAGTCGAAGCCCTTGAGCGCCACGAACAGGGCGATCTTGTCGAGCGAGTCGCCGCCGGCGTGGAATATGCAGCTGCCGGCGTCGCGGGGTTCGAGGCGTCCGGCGGTAGGTGAGGTGTGTTCGGCGACGGCCTCGAGCGGTGCGTGGAACAGGATGGTCGCCTGGTAGCGGTACGGGGAAGCGGTGAGGGCGTTGGAGACGTAGGTGTGCAGTCCCTCGGCGGGTTCGGGTCGGGGCGTGAAGCGGGGCCCGGGTTGCGGGTCGCGGTCGATGCGGTCGACGCGGAAGGTGCGCCAGTCGTCGCGGTCGAGGTCGTAGGCGAGCAGGTACCAGCGCCGGCCGGTGTGCACGAGCCGGTACGGCTCGGCGCGGCGGACGCGTTGCTGGTAGCCGAAGCGGATGCCTTCGTGGGCGCGGCAGGCGGCGGCGAGGGCGGTGAGCAGGTCGGGGTCGACGGCGGGGCCGGGGCCGGTCAGCGGCAGGATGGCCGTCTGCATCGCGCGCACGCGGTGGCGCAGCCGGGAGGGCAGGACCTGTTCGAGCTTCGCGAGGGCGCGCAGTGAGGTTTCCTCGATCCCGGTGACCGTGCCGGTGGCGGCGGCGCGCAGGCCGACGGCCGCGGCGACGGCTTCGTCGTCGTCGAGCAGCAGTGGTGGCAGGGCGGCGCCGACGCCGAGCCGGTAGCCGCCGGTGGTGCCGGTGGCGGACTCGACGGGGTAGCCGAGGTCGCGGAGCCGGTCGACGTCGCGGCGCACGGTGCGGGTGGTGACGCCGAGCCGCTCGGCCAGTTCGGCGCCGGGCCAGTCGCGGCGGGCCTGCAGCAGCGACAGCAGCCGCAGCAGCCGCGCCGAGGTCTCCAGCATTCGCGTCCAATCCCCTCCGACTTGAGGACTGAACCTGTCCTCAAGGGTTTCTAGTGTGCTCGTACCGGCCTGGCCCGGTGCCTCGAAACCCAAGGAGAACGTCATGATCCTCGTCACCGGCGCCACTGGAAACGTCGGCCGCCACGTGCTCACCCTGCTGGTCGTCGCCGGCCACGACGTGCGCGCCCTGAGCCGGTCCCCGCAAGAAGCGGCGTGGCCGGCCGAGGTCAATGTCGTGGCCGGCGACCTGGCCGACCCGGCGTCGCTGGACGCGGCCCTGGCCGGGGTGGAGTCGGTGTTCCTGTTCGCCGTGCCGGGCAGCGGGCCCGCGTTCGTCGCCGCCGCCCGGCGGGCCGGGGTACGCCGGGTCGTGCTGCTGTCCTCCGGCGGGGTCGACGACGACGCGGAGGTCCAGGACGGACCCATCGCCACCTACCACGCCGAGATCGAGCAGGCCCTGCGCGGCTCCGGCCTGGCGTGGACGTTCCTGCGCCCGGACGTGTTCGCCGCGAACACCATGATGTGGGCCGGGCAGACCAGATCCGGCGACGTGATCCGCGGCGCCTACGCCGAGGCGGCGTCCGCGCCGGTGCACGAGGCCGACATCGCCGCGGTCGCGGTGGCCGCCCTCACCGAGGACGGGCACGCCGGCCAGGTCTACCGGCTGACCGGGCCGCAGTCACGCACGCATGCCGAGCAGGCCGCCATCCTCGGCGAGGCGCTCGGCCGGCCGATCCGCTACGCCGAACTGCCCGTCGAGACCGTGCGCCAGGCGATGAGCGCCCACGTGCCGGCCCCGATCCTCGAAGACATCTTCGCCACCTGGGCCGCCTCCGTGGGCCGTACCGCGGCCACCACCGCCGACATCGAGAAGGTCACCGGTCGTCCCGCGCGCAGCTACCACGACTGGGCCCTCGACCACGCCGCCGCGTTCTAGCTCGCAATCACCCGGAGGAACCCGAGCAATGACCCGCGTGTACCTGGAAAAGGGCCGGACGAAGATCGTCGCCTGCGCGCTGGACTGGCCCGGCTGGGCGCGCATCGGCACCACCGAGGACGGCGCCGTGGCCGCGCTGACCGCCTACGCCGACCGGTACCGGCTCATCGCCGCCGGTGCCGGGCTGCCTTTCGACCCCGGCCCGATCGAGATTGTCGAGACGGTGACCGGCGTAAACACCACCGACTGGGGGGCGCCCGGCGTGCCGGTCGCCGAGGACAACCGGCCCTACAGCGCCGCCGCGGCACAGCGGACCGCCGCGGTGCTGCGGACGGCGTGGGGTGTCCTCGACAACCTCGCCCAGTCCGCCCCGCAGACCCTCCGCAAAGGACCCCGCGGCGGCGGGCGCGACCGAGACGAGATCGTCACCCACGTCGTCGACAACGATCGCGCCTACGCCCGGAAGATCGGAATCCGGCACCGGCCGTTCGCCGCCGGCGACCGCACCGCCCTGACGGCGCTGCGCAGCGCGATCCTCGACGTGCTGGGCAAACCGGCCGACGGCGCAGCACGCACCGGCGGCGGCTGGCCACCGGCCTACGCCGCCCGCCGGTTCGCCTGGCACGTCCTCGACCACGTCTGGGAAATCCAGGACAAGTCCTAACCACCCACAAGGAGTTTCAACGTGCCACATCTGAGCGAAACGATCACCCCGTTCCGGATCGACATACCCCAGGCCGACCTCGATGACCTGCACCGCCGGCTGTCGGCCGTGCGGTGGCCGAGCGAACTGCCCGACGTCGGCTGGTCCCGGGGCGTCCCCCTGGCCTATCTCAAAGAGTTGGCCGAGTACTGGCGCACCGCATACGACTGGCGCAAGCACGAGGCGGCGCTCAACGAGATCCCGCAGTACACCACCGACATCGACGGGCAGCGGGTCCACTTCCTGCACGCACGTTCGCCACGCCCGGACGCGCTGCCGCTGATCCTCACCCACGGGTGGCCCGGATCGGTCGTCGAGTTTCTCAAAGTCATCGGCCCGCTGACCGACCCGGCCGCGCACGGCGGGGACCCGGGCGACGCCTTCCACGTGATCATCCCGTCGCTGCCCGGCTTCGGGTTCTCCGGCCCCACCCGGGAGGCCGGGTGGAACAGCGGCCGGGTGGCGAAGGCGTGGGCGCAGCTGATGAGCCGGCTCGGCTACGACCGGTACGGCGCCCAGGGCGGCGACCTCGGCGCACTGGTCGCCCCGGAACTCGGCCGCGCCGCCACCGCGCAGGTCGTCGGCGTCCACGTCAACGCGGCCTCCTTCGGGTTCATCCCCTTCGGCAACGTCCCCGACGAGGAGCGCGCCACCCTCACCGCCGCCGAACAGACCCGGTTGGGGCTGCTGCAAGAGTTCATGGACGACCAGAGCGGCTACTTCAAGATCTCGGCCACCCGCCCGCAGACCGTGGCGTACGCCCTCACCGACTCGCCGGTCGGCCAGCTCGCCTGGCTCGTCGAGAAGTTCAAGGAGTGGACCTTCCCCGCCGCCGGCCTGCCCGAGGAGGCCATCGACCGGGACCTGCTGCTGACCGACGCGATGCTCTACTGGCTCACCGGCACGGCCGGGTCCGTCGCCAACCTGTACTACGAGAACATGCACGCCAACACCTGGCCCACCGGGCCGGCCACCACGCCCACCGGCGTCGCCGTGTTCGCCAACGACCTGCCCATCCGCCGCTACGCCGAGTACGGCAACAACATCACCCACTGGTCGGAGTTCGATCGCGGCGGCCACTTCGCCGCTATGGAGGCACCCGACCTGCTCACCGCCGACATCCGCACGTTCTTCCGCACGCTGCGCTGACATGTCGCCGGGCCGCGGCGGTCACCGCCGCGGTCCGGCCGCCCAACCCTTGAGGACCCGTCGTGCCACGACTCACCGCCCGATCGCTCAACCGCGCCACCCTCGACCGGCAACTGCTGCTGCGCCGTGCGGAACTGACCGTGCCGCAGGCGCTGGAGCGGCTGGCCGGCCTGCAGGCGCAGACCCCGCAGACCTGGTACGTCGGGCTGTGGACCCGGCTGGCCGGCTACACCCCCGAACCCACCGCCCGGCTGCTCGCCGGCGGCGCCGTCGTACGGATGGCGTTGATGCGCTCGACCATCCATCTGGTGACCGCCTCCGACTGCCTGTGGCTACGGCCCCTGGTGGAGCCGGTCATCGAGCGCAGCACGATGGGTGCCTTCGGCCGACACCTCACCGGCCTGGACCAGGCCGAGCTCGCGTCCACCGCCCGCGAGCTGCTCGCCGCGAAACCGCTCACGTTCAGCGACCTGGGCCGCGGCCTGGCCCAGCGGTGGCCGGACCGCGACCCGGCGGCGCTGGCCCAGGCGGCCCGCGCCTGGGTACCGCTGGTGCAGGTCCCGCCGCGCGGGCTGTGGCGCCGCAGCGGCCCGGCCGCCCACAGCCCGATCGAGACCTGGCTCGGCCGGGCTGTGGACCCGGACCCGTCGGTGGACACCCTGGTGCTGCGCTACCTGGCGGCCTTCGGACCGGCGAGCGTCCTCGACGCCCAGCAATGGTGCGGGCTGACCCGGCTGTCCGAAATCGTCGACCGGCTCCGAGCACGCCTGGTCACCTTCCGCGACGAGCACGGCCGCGAACTGTTCGACCTTCCCGACGCCCCACGACCCGATCCGGACACCCCCGCCCCGGTGCGGTTCCTCTACGACTTCGACAACCTGCTGCTCTCCCACGCCGACCGCGGCCGCTTCGTCACCGTGAACTTCGCCGATCAGGGCTTCGGCACGACCAACGAACAGCCCCGGTCCGTACTGGTCGACGGCTTCGTCGCCGCCACCTGGAAGCTCGCCACCAACCGCGACACCGCGACGCTGACCGTCCGCCCGTTCCGGAGACTGACCGCGGCCGAACACGAACAGCTCGACGACGAAGGCGCCCGCCTACTCACGTTCCTCTCACCCAACACCACGGACCACGACGTCGTGGTCCGGCAGCCTCAGCCCGGCTAACTTCCGCCCTGGGACAGTCCAGATACCTCTCGTGTTTCGCAGTTCTAGACGATGATGTTTCGGCGGCCCAGGCCAGGAGTACTGCTCGGGTTTCTTCGGGTGATGCCTGGTGGGGGGCTTGGGGTCGAAATCTTGCGGCGATGATGACGCGGCGGAGCTTGATCGTCATGTCCTCGAACGAGGGTTCGGTCTTGGTGGTGTACCAGCGGGCGTGTTCGCGGCGCTCGGCCGTGTCTGCGGGGGCGTGCCCGGAGGCGGCGTACCAGATGGTGACGAGGCTCAGGCAGATGAGTCCGAATGGCACGGTGCGGTGGATGGCTTGGCGGGGGCGGTTGCGGGCCTGACCGATCCCGAGGATCTGGCGGGCGTCGCAGAACGCGACTTCGATGCACCATCGGGCGGCGTAGCGGGCGACGAGGTCCTCGGCGGTCGAGGTGAGGTCGGTGGTGACCAGGGGCAGGCCGTAGCCGCGGTCGTCGCGGTTGTGGGTGCGGGGCTTGTCGTCGCGGACGAGGACGACCCGCACCGTTCGGCGGTGGAAGGAGCCGTACCACAGGCAGCGGATCTCGGCTATCTGCACGGTGTCGAGGCGTCCGTACCGGCGGACCTGGGTGGTGCGCCAGGTCGCGGTGGCGGCGAGGTCGGCAGGGGTGCCCAGCCGGGCGCCTTTGGTGCGGGGACGTCCTGATTGGCCGGTGCGGGGTGGTGCCAGGTCGTGCGGGACCGAGGTGACCTTGAGCCGGGATGTCCGGGTGATCTGTGGGTCCAGACCACGGAGGTGTTCGCCGGCGTAGGCGGCGTCACCGACGGCGTGCACGATGCGGTCTGGGTGCCGCTCGGCGATGGCTTCGACCATCTCCCGGGCGAAGGCGAGCTTTCCGGTGTATCGGGGTCGCCACAGTCGCGCGAGGATCGGCAGGCACACCGGTCGGGTCAGAAACGGTAGCTGTACAACGATTCCGGCTACGACCCAGCAGTTGCCGAACCCGATCGGTTTGGGGCCTTTGGCCGCGCCGTCGTGATGCCATGCGACGCCGAACACCTTACGACCGGAGCGTTTGAACAGGGTGTCATCGACCACCACGGTGATCGGCGATCCCTTCGGCAGCAACCGATCCACGATCAGGGCGAGCAGGGCGAGGCCGACCGCGTCGGTGCACCAGCGGGCGGTGGCGAAGAACCGGTGCGCCCGCGCGTGATGCCACCACCGTTCCAGTCCGGTACCCAGCAGCATGCCGCACACCGTGCGCCGCCTGGTCTGCGCGATCGACCCGACAACAAGGGCCTGGAACGTGATGAAGGTGGGTGCGGTGAAACAGGCCCGGAACGCCAGCAGCAGGTGGGCCAGGGAACGCGGTATCGTGCGGTCTGGAAGCATCGACGGATCACTCCCAACAGGGGTGAATCAAGCACCGTCGATGCTTCCCTCATTTATGCCGGACCCCGCACACGTTCCCCGGCGTGTCGCCCCGCAACCCACCACCAAGATCGCAAAAAGTGCGAAACACGAGGGCGGTCTACAGGGCGTAAAAAGCGTGACTGGTCAGGTGCCGGTCGGGGGGTCGGTTTGACTTGGGTCGATTGATGTCTGGATCATGGTGGGGTGTCTGGGACTCCGTCGATCGAGCAGCTGCTGGAGCGGCTTGCCCGGTTGGAGATCCTGGTCGGTGAGCTCGAGCGGGACAACGGCGTTCTGCGGCAGCAGAACGCGGTGTTGCGGGCGGAGAACGCGGATCTGAAGGCCCGGTTGGGGCAGGATTCGTCGAATTC
>NZ_JBFAIC010000142.1:0-7620 GCF_040654515.1 Dactylosporangium sp. NPDC050688 | reverse complement strand
TCGACGCGCCGGGGCAGGTGCCCTGGTGGCGGCCGGCCACACGGGACGTGACGCTGCACCGGATCATCATCCATGTGACCTGCGACCTCGCCCGGCACGCCGGTCATGCCGACATCATGCGCGAGCAGCACGACGGCGCGATCGGCCTGCGGCAGGAGAACACCAACCTCCCCGACCACGACTGGCCGGCGTACGTCACGAAGCTGACGGCGCTCGCCGACCGGTTCGACTAGGTCCGGTGAGCTGGTCGCTGTATGTCGTGCCGGTGGATGCGCTGGGTCGTGACGGCATGGCGGAGTGGATCGCCTCGGCGGAGTGCGGCCGGGGGGTGCCTGAGGGGGTGCCGCAGGTCCTGCCGCGGCCGTCGGTCGGTGCGGTCCTGGACGCGTTGCGGGAGGCCGACTGCCACGGCACGAACTGGTTCGAGGTAGTCGGGGAGCCGGCCGGCTCGCGGTTGCCGGAGTGTCCGGGGACGGCGGCCTGCGCGAGCGGCGCGGTGGTGGATCTCGGTGAGGTCAGCGTGTACACGGCCGGCCGGAGCAGTGGGCCGGCCGTGCCGGCGGACGCCGCCGTGGAGACCGTGACGTTCCGCAAGCCGGACCCGGCCGCGGTGCTGCGGGCGGCGTGCGCCCTGGCGGCGGTCGCGGGCCCGCAGCTGGTGTTCGACGAGGGCGCCGCGGCGGCGTTCGTGGTGTGGCCCGGGGAAGAGCCCGGGGCTTTGGCCGGCGACTGGCCCTGGTGACGGCGGGCGGGCGGCGACGCGGTTACGGGCAGTTGTGGCTGGTGCGGTTCTGCGGCGGCGACGGCTGGCCGGCGGTGTGGATGGGGCCGGTGGCGGCGCTGCCGTCGGTGGTGATGCCGGATGGGACGCCGTTGAAGATGGACTCGACCTTGTCGGCGGTGCTGCGGGTGCGGCGGGGGTCGCGGGTGTCGTCGAGCTGCTCGTAGTGCAGGTGCTCGACCTTGGTCGAGCCGGTCTTGCCGACGTGGCCGAGGAGCTGGCCCTGCGTGACTGGCTGGTCCTGTTGCACCTCCGGCCAGGTCTGGAGGTGGCCGTACGTGGTGAACCAGCCGCCGCCGTGGTCGAGGATGACGCCGAAGCCGAGGCCGCCGCGGGTGCCGACGGTGCCGGGGGCGGCCGGGGCGCCGGTGTCGAGGGTGGCCTGCCAGCCCGACCAGGCGACGGTGCCGGCGGCGGAGGCGACGACGGCGCGGCCGGCGCTGGGGCCGCCGTTGTGGAAGAAGTCGATGTCGTAGTCGTCGTGGCCGGCGTACGTGGTCAGGCTCCAGGACTCGCCGCAGGGAAACGGCAGCTGGAAGGCGGGGCGCGGGCCGGGCTGCTGGGGGTGTCCGTCGGCGCGGCGGGCGAGCACGACGTAGGACACGATGACGCACACGACGATGACGGACAGCATCGTCAGCCGGTAGATCCCACGCGCACTCACCGGCGATCAATCTACCCGGTCGCCGCAATGCTCTGTCCCGGGACAACGGGTGAAACGTTCACGGTCGGGGTGGTGTGCGGCAGCGGCGGCGCGCAACGGGTGTACCAGCGAAAACACGGTCGCAACAGAGTCCTGGCCGGGGTCGGAGCGCATTGACACTGCTCAGCGCCGAACCTAGTGTCCGGCCCGCTGGTCCCGGGTCACGGGCCTGCTCACACCGACGTTTCGAGGTTTCCATGAGGAGAAGACTCAGCGTTCTCGGCGCCGTGCTGGTGGCGGTCGCCGCTTCCGTGGTGATGTTCGTGCAGCCCGCGTCCGCCGCCGTCGGCCTGCACATCAGCGGCCGGAACATCGTGGAGGCGAACGGGCAGAACCTGATCATGCGCGGGGTCAATCACCCGCACGTGTGGTACACGGGTCAGACGTCGTCGTTCGCCGCGATCAAGGCGGCCGGGGCGAACACGATCCGGGTCGTGCTGGGCACCGGGAAGCGCTGGGGGCCGTCCAACGACGTCCCGGCCGTCATCACCCTGTGCAAGCAGAACAAGCTCATCTGCGTGCTGGAGGTGCACGACACCACCGGCTACGGCGAGGAGGGCGCGGCCGCGTCGCTCGACGAGGCGGCCAACTACTGGATCAGCCAGAAGGCGAACCTGGTCGGGCAGGAGAACTCCGTCGTCATCAACATCGGCAACGAGCCGATCGGCAACACCAACCCGGCGCAGTGGACGGCGGCGACCGCGGCCGCGATCCAGAAGCTGCGCACGAACGGCTTCGAGCACCTCATCATGGTCGACGCCCCGAACTGGGGCCAGGACTGGCAGAACGTCATGCGGGACACCGGGCAGACCGTGCTGGACGCGGACACCAAGCACAACACGGTGCTGTCGATCCACATGTACGCCGTGTACGCGAACGCCGCGACGATCATCTCGTACTTCGACGCGTTCAAGAACAAGGGCTGGCCGCTGGTGGTCGGCGAGTTCGGCTGGAAGTTCAACTCCGGCGAGGTCGACCACGAGACGATCCTGTCCGAGGCGCAGGCCCGCGGGCTGGGCTGGCTCGCCTGGTCGTGGAGCGGCAACACCGACCCGATCCTGGACATGACGGTCAGCTTCAACCCGGCGCAGCTGACCACGTTCGGTGACCGGATCATCAACGGCGCCAACGGGCTGAAGGCGACCTCGCGCGAGGCGTCGATCTACAGCGGCCAGACCACGAGCGCGTCGCCGTCGTCGGCCTCGCCGTCGGTCTCGGTGTCGCCGTCGGCGTCGCGCAGCCCGTCGGTGTCGCCGTCGGCCTCGCGCAGCCCGTCGGTGTCGCCGTCGGCCTCGCGCAGCCCGTCGTCGTCGCCCGGTGGCACGAAGACCTGCACGGCGACGTACGCGATCGTCGGGCAGTGGCCGGGTGGCTTCCAGGCCGAGGTACGGGTCACCGCGGGCAGCTCGGCGATCTCCGGCTGGACGGTGGGCTGGACGTACGCCAACGGCCAGGCGGTCAACAACGCGTGGAGCGCGACCGTGACGAGCTCCGGCGCGGCGGTCACCGCCAGCAACGTCAACTACAACGAGACCGTGGGGGCGGGGGCGACGACGTCGTTCGGCTTCCTCGGCTCGTGGAACGGCACGAACAGCGTCCCGGCACCGCTGACCTGCACGGCCAGCTGACAACCGGCGCCTGCGGCCGGTCGGACCTCGGTCCGGCCGGCCGTTGTCGTGTGCCTGGCCTGACCGCTTCTGATCATCTCCGTAGTGGTGATGGCGCCCGGCCGGCTTCGGTGCGACCGGTTCGGTTCATCAGACTCGGGGTGGCGACACCGCCGAGCGGCCCGGCGACTACAGCCTGGCGAAGAACGACGTCATCGACGCCATCTTCGCGCGGATCTTCGCCGCGGCGGACGACGGACCGCGCGCGTCGCTCGCCGCGGCGGACGACGGACTACCCTCGTCGTGAGAGTTACCGCCGCACGTGGGAGTGCCTGATGTCCGCCTCACCGCCCGCCGCCGCCCCACCACCCGCCGATCCGCCCGCCGGGCCGCCGGCGGACGAGACCGCGGCGCCCCTGCGGGGCGGGCCGGCGGTGGACGAGGCCGAGGCGCGGCTGCGGGTCGGGCCGCCCGCCGACCACGCGGCCGGGCTGCAGGCGGTGCGGATCAGCATGGCCAACGCGGTGCGGCAGATGGGGGTCGTCAAGGCCACCCGCAACCTGCGCGCGCTCAACCAGGTCGACGGCATCGACTGCATGAGCTGCGCGTGGCCCGACCCGAAGGGCCACCGGCACACCGCGGAGTTCTGCGAGAACGGCGCGAAGGCCGTCTCGTGGGAGGGGGTCCGCCAGACCGTCGGGCCCGAGTTCTTCGCCGCGCACTCCCTGGCCGACCTCGCCGGGCGTACCGACCACTGGCTGGAGCAGCAGGGCCGGCTCATCCACCCGATGGTGCGCCGCGACGGCGCCACCCACTACGAGCCGATCTCGTGGCAGGACGCGTTCGCGCTCATCGGCACCCACCTCAACGGGCTCGCGAGCCCGGACGAGGCGGTCTTCTACACCTCCGGCCGCACCAGCAACGAGGCCGCGTTCCTGTACCAGCTGCTGGCCCGGGCGTACGGCACCAACAACCTGCCGGACTGCTCCAACATGTGCCACGAGTCGACCTCCGCCGGGCTGGCCCGCACCATCGGCGTCGGCAAGGGCTCGGTGTCGCTGCAGGACCTGCACGAGGCGGACCTCATCGTGGTGTCCGGGCAGAACCCCGGCACCAACCACCCGCGGATGCTCACCGCGCTGGAGACCGCCAAGCGCAACGGCGCCAGGATCCTGGCGGTCAACCCGCTGCAGGAGGCCGGGCTGATGCGCTTCGACAACCCGCAGAAGGTGCGGGGCCTCGCCGGCCGCGGCATCGGGCTCGCCGACGAGCTGCTGCAGATCCGCTCCAACGGTGACCTGGCGCTGTGGCAGGCGATCGGCCGGCTGCTGCTGGAGGCCGAGGACGCCGCGCCCGGCACGGTGCTGGACCGGGCGTTCATCGACCAGTACACCACCGGCTTCGACGCGTGGCAGCGGCACGTGCGGGCCGTCGACCGCGACGCGGTCCTCGCCGCGACCGGGCTGGCCTGGTCGCAGATCGAGACCGCGGCGGCGATGCTGGCGTCGGCGAAGCGGATCGTGCACTGCTGGGCGATGGGCATCACCCAGCATCACAACGCGGTCGCCACGATCAAGGAGTTCGTCAACGTCGCCCTTGCCCAGGGCATGATCGGCAAGCCGGGCGCGGGCCTGTGCCCGGTCCGCGGCCACTCCAACGTGCAGGGCGACCGGACGATGGGCATCTGGGAGGCGCCGCCGGCGTTCTTCCTCGACGCGCTCGGCGCCGAGTTCGGCTTCGCGCCGCCGCGCGAGCCCGGCTTCGACTCCGCCGACGCCGTGCGGGCGTTCCGCGACCGGCGGGCGAAGGTGTTCATCGCGCTCGGCGGCAACTTCGTCGCGGCGATGTCCGACACGGACGTCACCACCGAGGCGATGCTCGGCGCCCAGCTCACCGTGCAGATCTCCACCAAGCTCAACCGCAGCCACGTCGCCGCCGGCCGCACCGCGCTGATCCTGCCCACGCTCGGCCGCTCCGAGCAGGACCTGACCGGCGGGCGGCCGCAGCGGGTCACCGTCGAGGACTCCATGTCGGAGGTGCACGCGTCCCGGGGTCGTTCGGCCCCGGCCGGTCCGCTGCTGCGCTCGGAGGTCGACATCGTCTGCGGCATCGCCGCCGCCACGCTCGGCGACCGGCACGGCATCCCGTGGCGGGACTTCCCCGCCGACTACGACCGCGTCCGCGACCGGATCGGCCGGGTCGTGCCCGGCTGCGCCGACTACACCGAGCGGATCCGCACGCAGGGCGGCTTCACCATGCCGCACGGGCCGCGCGACTCCCGCACGTTCCCGACCCCGGAGGGCAAGGCCGTGTTCACGGTCAGCCCGCTGGAGGTGCTCAGCGTGCCGCCGGGCCGGCTGGTGCTGCAGACGATCCGCAGCCACGACCAGTTCAACACCACGATCTACGGCCTGGACGACCGGTACCGCGGCATCCGTTCCGGGCGGCGGGTCGTGTTCATCAGCGCCGCCGACCTCGCCGAGCTCGGCCACGCCGACGGCGACGTCGTGGACCTCGTCTCGGAGTGGACCGACGGGCGGGAGCGGCGCGCCGAGCGGTTCCGGCTCGTGGAGTACAACACGCCCAAGGGCTGCGTCGCGGCGTACTACCCGGAGACCAACCCGCTGGTGCCGCTGGACTCGCAGGCTGCGGTCAGCGGCACCCCCACGTCGAAGTGGGTCGTCGTGCGGTTGGAACCTAGCGGTACGTGATGTCCGACGCGCTGTAGAAGCAGTTGACGCCGTCGGCGCCCGATCCGACGTGGGTCGGCTCACTGCCCTTCGGCGCGCCCAGGTACTTGTCGCAGATCGTCGCCGAGCCGTAGACGGTGATGCGGGTGAACCGGGCCGTGTCGCCCCAGTTGATGTTGATCCCGGCGATCACTTTCGTGGACCTGGCGATGATGTTGTCCACGACCACGTGCCGCTGGAACGAGTTGGTGCAGTTGCCGCAGGCGCGGTACAGCTTGCCGGCGTTCTCGACGTAGAAGCCGGAGATGTTCACCGTGCCGTTGCCGTTGTGCTGGAACACCTTGTCGCTGGCGGAGCGGGCGCCGCCGCCGATGACGTAGCTGGTGCCGCCGCCGGTGCCGAGGAACGTGGCAGCGTCCTCGCCCACGTCCTCCCACCACACGTTCTGGATCGTGCAGGTGCCGAGGCAGTGGATGCCGTCACCGGCCGGCGCACCGATGATCACGTTCTTGATCGTCGCGCCGTTGGCCAGCTCGAACACCGGGTCCTGGCTCTCGCCCTGACCGCCGTCACCGATGCAGCAGTACCGCCTCATCCCGCCGTCGAGCGTCCCCGACACCTTGATCGTGCCGTTGTTGACGGGCGCGTCGCCGGTCTTGGTCGGCCACGTGGTGCTCGGGTTGGTGCCGCCACCGCCGGTCGTCGGGGTGGTGGTGCCGACCTGGACCAGGCGCCACTGCTGGTTCGCCCCGTTGAGGTCGGTGTACTGCGAGATCCTCGCACCGTTGGCGGTCGACCACTGCCAGACCTCGAGGGCCTTGCCGCTGTGCCGGTTGATGAGCTGGATCGCGTCGCCGATGTTCTGCACCGAGAACTGCTGGTTGTAGCCGCTGCTGATCGGCCACTGCCGGTACTCCGCACCGTCGGCGGTGTTCCACTCCCACAGGTCGATGGCCTTGCCGCTGTGCCGGGCGACGATGCGCCACCAGCCGGTCCCGGCGGACTCGAACCGGAGCTGCTGGCACTGGCAGCCGTTGCTGCTGTACTGGGTGACGGTGGCACCGTCCGCGGTGGACGCGCCGGTCACCTCCATCACCTTGCCGCTGTTGACGTTGACCAGGTTGTACCAGGCCCCCTGCACGATCGTCGCCGCGTCGGCCGATCGCACCGCGACCGTCGTCACCGCCGCCACGACCGACAGCACGACCGCGCCGAGCAGTGCGGTCCGCCATCGCCTGACCGGCCCTGTTGCACTCACGAGCGCCACGTCTCAACCTCCACTCCGAGGAAAGCGCTTTCCCAGGTGGCGGACCGTAGCGACTTCATTCGTTGTTGTCAATACATCGACGCTGGTACGCCCACCGCGCCCTTCGTCAGCCCGCCGTCGATGAAAGACGGGCGTGAAAACCGGCCGCTCAGGTCAGCGGCACGCTGCCGCGCACGATCCAGGACCAGATCTCGTCCTCGAGCTCGCTGCGGCCCGGCTCCGCGACCGTGTCGGGCACGAACCGGACACCGGCCGGACGCTCGTTGTAGACCCAGGCACTCACACGGACGATCATGGCACGCCCCCTCAACCATGCGGCGGCAAGCCACCGGGGAGCGTCCCCGGGTCCAGGCTCGCCGGCAGGCCGAACGCGGGGAACAGGCCCGGCGCCTCGAACACGTCCATCGCCGCCAGCAGGCCCGCCTCGGGGCGCAGGACGATTAGCGCGAACGGCCGGAACGCGCGGCCCACCGCTGCGCCGCGCGGAGCAACGCCGAACCGACGCCTCGCCTGCGCGCGTCGTCCTCAACCACCGTGTGGATCTGCGATCGGCACCAGCACGACGAGGAGCC
>NZ_JBFAIC010000141.1:0-8792 GCF_040654515.1 Dactylosporangium sp. NPDC050688 | reverse complement strand
GGGTGACCGACCTCGGCCGCGAGGTGGTCGAACCGGTAGAACTCCAGGAACAGCCCACGGGGATCGCCGTGCCGCACCGGGGTGATCTCCCAGGCGCCGGCGATCGACAGTTGACGGAACTTCACGGCTTGCGAGCCACAGTCACAAACTCGTTGTAGGTGAAGACCTTGCCGGTCGGGCGCGGGAACGGGAACGAGTACTGCCGGTCCAGCGTGAGCCCGAGATCGGTGCAGATCTTGCCGACCTCGTCGAAGCCGGAGAACCTGACGTGGGTCGCGTCGCTGGCATAGCCGCGCTCCTGCGGCGTGATGAAGACGGCCCGCCCGCCCGAGCGCAGGAACGGCAGGTAGGAGGAGATGATCTCCTTGGCCGTGTCCTCTTCGACGTGCTCGATGAGGTGCGCGCCGAGGATCGCGTCGAAGCGCCCGGGAGTGGCGTATTCGGACTTGAAGAAGTCCTCGATGGTGAACGCGGTGAGGCCGGCCGCCCGGCAGGCCGAGATCGAGGTCGGGTTGTGGTCCACGCCCACGCCGTTGCCGTCGAGGTGCGCGAGGTTGCGGCCGATGCCGCAGCCGACGTCGAGTGTGAAACCGAGGTCGAGGCGGCGGATGTTCCACCGGTACGGTGCCTGCACGTTCAGTGCCCGTTTCCATCCGGCACCGCTGAGGCGCTGCAGACGGTCGGTGTAGTCGACGCCCTCGGTTTTGCCGCCCGATGCCTTCAAGGTCTCACTCACCGTGCCACCCTCTCAGACCACCTCACCCGTAGCAAGCATGCTACTTCACCCGGCAGGCTCACCCGGAAGATCGAGCAGGGTGAGGCGATCCGCTCGGGAAGCGTAGCCCGCGAGCGGCATCCGGCCGGCATTCGCGGACCGGCGGGACGCGGTCACGGAACGCATCGGCCGCTCGGGGCGGCCGATGCGAAAAGGGGGTGGGCGATGCCGGGGTCCGGTCGACCCGGCGGCGGGCCGGGTGCGTCCTCTACACTCCCCACCTCGTGAGAGCCCTTCTCACCGGCGGCGCCGGATGCATCGGTGTCCATGACGCCGGGACGCACGCCATCGCGGTGGACAAGCAGGCCTATTCCGGCAATCCAGACATTCACATTTCGGCAATCCAGACAATCTGCCGCTGTGAGCGAGCGCGCCCGTACGGGCCGCCGCCGGTGGCTCGGACCTGGTGAGCGCCTATCGCGCCCCGGCGGTCGGGGCTCTCCCGACGCGCGAACGGCGTGGCATGCTGACCGCAGTTCTGCCGAATCGGGGCAACCCCGGCCTCAGAAAGGGACCGGCATGAAACTGACCATCGTCACCGGGCTGACGGCGCTCGCGTCGCTCGGCTTCATGATCGAGCTGTTGCGCAGGCGCCAGCTCCAGGAGAAGTACGCGATCCTCTGGCTCGGCGTCAGCCTCGTGGTGCTGCCGCTCGGGTTGTTCCCGACGGTCGCCGACACGGTGGTGGAGTCCATCGGCATCGCATCCGGCGTCAGCCTGGTGCTCTTCCTCGGCATCGTGTTCCTCCTGCTCGTGTGCGTGCACCTGAGCTGGGAGGTCAGCCGCCTGGAGGAGGAGACCAGGACGCTCGCGGAGGACATGGCCCTGCTTCGTGCCGAGCGGGAGCGCAGCAAGGACCCAGCGGGAGCGCAGCAATGATCAACGGCAAGCGGGTGCTGATCATCATCCCCGCCTGGAACGAGTCGGGCTCGATCGCGGACGTCGTCGCCGAGGTCAAGGGCGAACTGCCCGGTGTCTCGGTGATCGTCGTCGACGACGGATCCACCGACGACACCTCGGCGCGGGCCGCGGCCGCCGGCGCGATCGTCGCGCGGCTGCCGTACAACCTCGGCGTCGGCGGTGCCATGCGCACCGGGTACCGGTACGCCCGCGACCACGGTTTCGACGTGGCGATCCAGGTGGACGCCGACGGCCAGCACGACCCGCGGTACATCCCGAAGCTCGTGGACGCGCTCGAGGACCACGACCTCGTCATCGGCGCCCGGTTCGCCGGCGAGGGCGGGTACGCGGTCAAGGGCCCCCGGAAATGGGCGATGCGGCTGCTGTCACGGGTCATCTCCCGGCTGGCCCGCACCCGGCTCACCGACACCACGTCGGGGCACCGCGCGTGCAACCGCCGGCTCATCGAGCTGTTCGCCCACTGGTACCCGGCCGAGTACCTCGGCGACACCATCGAGGTCCTGGTGCGCGCGGCCCGGATGAAGTACAAGATCACTCAGATCCCGGTGGCCATGCGACCCCGCATGGCGGGCACCCCGAGCAACTCGCCCGTCAAGGCGTCGATCTACCTGGCCCGTGCCGGCATGGTCCTGCTGCTTGCGTTGATCCGCGCCTGATTCTCAAGGAGCTCCTCCCTTGACCGCCGTCACCTCTGGTGGCAACACCGTCACGGCAAGCGCGGCGCCGGCCCGGCGTTCCCGGGCGCCGCTCGGCTGGTTGGCCGCCTTCGCCCTGGCCTGGCTGCTGCCGCTGGTCACCCATCTGCTCCACGCCGACGTCCTGCTGCTCGTCGTAGTCGTGGCGGGTCTGGCCGGCCTGCAACGCGGCACGGCCGGATGGTTCGACCGGGTGGTGGTCAGCCTCGCCCAGCTGTTCCCGGCGCTCTGCGTGGCCGGGCTGCTGTTCTCGGTCTGGCCCTGGCACCTGCATCCGGTGGCGGTCGGCGGGTTCGCCCTGAGTGTCCTGGTGCTGCTGTCGCTGCTCACCGGCCGCCGGCCGGCGCGGCCCGGTCGCTGGCGGGCGCGGGACTGGGTGCTGGCCGCCGGCTTCGGCGGTGCCACGGCCGTTGCCCTGGAGCCGTTCGTGCTGCGCGACCTGGGTGGCCGGCTGGGCCTGCTGATCCCGGGCGAGGACATGTCCCGGCACTTCCTGCTGTTCGACATGATCGGCCGGGTCGGCGGCTACGCCTTCCTCAACCCGGAGGAGTCGCTGCGGTACGCGCCGGCCGACCTTGCCGAGGGAATCCGGAACTACCCGCAGGGCACCCACTTCAGCTTCGCCGTGCTGGACCACTTCATCCGCTCGTCGGACACGGCGGCGGTCGACGGCACGGTCTCGATGGACGTGATGGTCTGGCTCTGCCTGGCCGCCTTCGTGTTCCTCATGCTGGCGGTGCTGTGGAGCGCACGGCGGGTCGCCGGGGCCGGCGCGAGCCCGGTCCGGCTGCTCGCCACGGTCGGACTGATCTCCGCCTGGCTGTTCTTCGGTGACCCGGTGACGGTGCTGATCAGCGGATACCCGAACGAGCTGGTCGGCCTCGCCCTCGCCGCACTGCTGACCGGGCTGGTCGCCCGCCCGCTGGCCGACCGTGGCGAGCAGCTCGCCACGGTCGCGCTCCTGCTGGTCGGGGTCTCGTTCAGCTACCACCTCTTCCTGCCGTACTCCGTGGCCATGGCCGGCGTCTGGGCATGGCAGGAGCGGCTCTGGCGCCGTCCGGTGGCCTGGCTGGTCGCGGTGCTCATCGCGGCCCCGTTGCTGCTGACCCCGCTGCTGAACGCGAAGGCGGCCAGCGGCTACCAGCTCACGCTGCCCGGCACCGCCCGGACCACCGACCGGGCGGCGGCGCTGGTACTCATCGCGCTGGTGCTGTTCTGCCTGATCCGGCGGGGCGGCCTGCGGGCACCGGGGAACCGCAACGCGGCGCTGGGCGTCGTGCTCGCGGTCGCGATGGCGGCGACGGTCGCCACGTACCAGCTGATCGCCATCGGCCGCACCATCTACTACTTCGAGAAGACCCTGCACCTGGTCATCGTCGTGGGGCTGGTCGGTCTCGGCGGGCTGGCCCGCGCGCTGCCGCGCCGCGCGGTGCCCGCCTTCGCGGTGGTGCTGCCACTGGCCGTCGCGCTGGTCGCGGCCGGCGGCCGCTGGCACCACCAGCCCCCCAGCGTCGGGCTGCGGCTGGCGGTCGCGCTCGAGCGGGGATCACCCGACGGCGCGCGCGACGCGATCCTGATGACCCGGATGTTCCCGGACGGTGGCGGCATGATGAACGTCGATCTCATGAGCTCGCCGTATCGGAACTGGTACGCCTCGACCTACGCGTCCGTGATGCAACGCAACTACCGATATGCGCAGGTCTGGTACCTGTGGCAGGACCCGCTGGCGAGGCCGAAGACGCTGGAGACGCTGGAGGCCCTGGTGCTGGACAGCCCGGTGCCGGTCCGGTTCTTCGTGTTCGATCCCGAGGCCAGCTTCCTCGTGCTGGACCCGGACCACCCGTCCCGGGCATCGGCGCAACCCGGCGTCACCCGGTCGGCATACGGTGATCCGGCGGCGAAGTCGAACATCGAGGCGGCCGAGCACCTGGCGGCCAAGTATCCGGAGAAGGTGCAGATCGTGCACGCCGTGCCGCCCAACCGGTGACCCGGCCACGAGGCTCGATGCGCACCGGATCAGTCCCGGCTGATCCGGTGGCGAGGAACGCCTGCTATAGCACGGAGACCGGGCTTGCGTTGAAAAAGCCGCTAACTGCATTGTGGTAGCGTTGGTCGCTCTGAGCCGTGCTCGCTTGGCCGGTTGGCGAGCCGCAATCCGCGACACGTCGAGGGGACGATGGTAAGTCAGCACGCTGACGCCGCGGCGGCAGAGCCTTCGCAGCAGGACCCAGCCCAAGTGATCGCGACCCCGTCGGACGGGGCATCGTCAACGACAAGACCGACCGTGCACGACCCGGGTTCCGAGCAGCCGAGCGGCGCTCCGCCCGCGGCCGGGCCGGACACCACCGGCCGGCAGTTCAGCGGACGGTGGGTCGTCATCGCCGTCATCGTGGGCTACCTCCTGCAGGTCGGCTGGCGGGTGTGGCTGTCGCGCCACCTCAATGTGCCCGCCGCCCACGCCGACGAGGACGGCTACCTGGTGGCCGCCCGCGTGCTGGCCGGCGGCCCCGGTGGTGAGACCACCGACAACGAGACGTTCCGGCGCATGGGCTATCCGATGCTCATCTCCCCGGTGTACTGGTTCACGCAGGACGCCTTCACCGTGTACCGGAGCGTGCTCGTCATCAACGCGGTGCTCAACGCACTGGTCTTCCCCCTGCTGTATCTCTACGCGCGGCGGATCCTCGCGCTGCCCGTGCGCACGGCGCTCGGCGCCGCCCTCGTCGCCGCGGCGATGCCGGCAGTGGTGTTCTACTCGCAGTTCGCGCTGACCGACTCCGTGCTCGCCGCCATGCTCATGGCCTGGCTCGTGTTCGCCCACATCTGGCTGGCCGGCACCACGGCCCGCATGCGGGTGCTCGGCGCGCTGGGCTCCGGCGCGATGGCCGGTCTGCTGTTCGTCACCCACATCCGCGGCACCATGGTGGTGCTGGTGCACGTCCTGCTGATCATCACCGTGCTGATCATGCGGCGCAGCGGCTGGGCGACCACCGTCGCCGCGTTCGCCGGCGCCGGCCTGGTGATGACCATCGACCCGATCCTCAAAGCCGTCAGCGGCAACGCGATCGACACCGCCGGCAACAGCCCGACGAACACGACCATCAATGCGATCACCACGCTGAGCGGCCTGGGCCGGATGCTGGGCACCGCCGACGGGCAGATCTGGTATCTGTGTGTCAGCACGTTCGGCCTCGGCGCGGTCGGCCTCATCGCCGCGGTGCTGCCGCTGACCCGCTGGCGGGCGCTGCGGGCCGAGCTGAGCGACAGGGACTCCGCGGCCCGCCGGATCATCGTCACCGCGACGCTGTTCACCACGCTGCTCATCGCGCTGTCCAGCTCGGCCGCGCTGCCGCCCGGCGACAACCGGATCAACTACTACGCCTACGCGCGCTACATCCACATGCTGTTCCCGCTCTGGCTGCTCATCGGCCTGACCGCGCTGCTGGCGGTGAAGAACCGCCGCCAGGCCGTGGTGCTCGGCGGCTCCGCCGCCGCGCTCATCCTGGGCACCGGTGCGGTCGTGTCGATCCGGACCCGCCTGCACGGCTGGGGCAGGTTCCTCAACTTCGACTCGCCGGAGCTGTCCTTCATGGGCTGGCGGTGGGACCACATCGCCGTCACCCGGCCCACCATTGTCGCGTTGATCCTCCTGGCCGGGATCGTCACGCTGCTCCGGCGTCCTCGCTGGGGGCTGCCCACGGTGATGGCCGTCGTCGGGCTGGTGGTCGCGGCCAACATGGTGGTCGCGACAGAGAAGATCAGCGTGGCGATGGAGGTCAACCAGTACCGTCCCGGCACACCGCTCATCGTCCGTGACGGCTACGTCCGCGAAGGTGACCGCGTCGCGTTCGCGAAACAGCAGCCCGTCTGGTACGTCCAGTACAACCACATGCGCGAGGTCTACTGGACCCCGCTGCTCATCTGGGACCAGACGGTGGATCCCGCGCCGCCCGCCGACGCGGACGTGGTCATCGCGCCATACGACCCGCCCGAGGAGGCGAAGCTGGAGACGTGGGACGGCGAGCGGTACGGGTTCCGGCTCGTGGTGACCAACCCGAACCAGCAATGGGCTCTCTGGCGCAAGGGTTGACGTTTCATGAACGGATCGGTCTTCCGTCGCAGGTTGGCGAGTCGTAAGCTCTGCCGGGCCCGGTGGTCGGGCGTGTCACCCGACCCCATGGGTGACGGCGCCCGATCCAGGCGGTAGATCGAACGAATCAGGAGCAATCCCTATGGACACGTTGATCGCGTTGTGTGGGGGAGCGCTCCGGTGACCGTGCCGGTGTCCGAGGAGGGCAGGCGAGCGTCCACCGAATCAGCGGACCATGACGGCCGATCGCGCGCGCACCGGGTGCCGAGCCAGGTGAGCCGGGCGTCGGCTGTCCGCGGCCGGCTCCCGCGGGTGTGGATCGGGCTGGCCGGCGTGGCCGCGGCCTGGGCCGTTCCACTCGCGACCCACCTGGCCGGGGTCGACGTGCTGCTGCCGGTGCTCGTCTGGGTCGGGACGGCGTCGCTGCTCCGCGCCGGACGGACCCTGATCGACCGGCTGGTGATCGCCTTCGCCGTGCTCAGCGGCGGGGTCAGTCTCGCCGCGCTGCTGTTCTCGGTCTGGCCATGGGGTCTCGAGCCGGTGCCGGTGGCCGGCACGGCGCTGACCACCCTGGTGCTGGTCGCGGTCGTCACGGGGCGCCGGCCCACACTGCCGACCAGGATCGACCCGTCCGACGTGGTCCTGGTCGGGGCCTCGGTCGCGGCGGCGGTCCTGATCCTGCGACCGCTCGCACCGAGCCCGACCGCCGCGTTGAAGGTGCTCGCGCTCGGTGAGGACGGCGCCCGGCACTTCGGGATCTTCGACAACATCTACCGCACCGGCGGACTGCTGGCGTTCCATCAGTCGGAGATGGCGGTGCCGCTCCAGGCGGGCTTCGCCACCTACCCGCAGGGCGCGCACGTGACGTTCGCCCTCCTCAACAACTTCTTCCACTCCGGCTCGACCTACGGCACGCCGCTCACCCGCTTGCACAATTTCGCGCTGCTGTACGGCCTGAGCCTGGCGCTGAGCATCGCCTGCGTCATGTGGAGCGCCCGCTGGGTCGGCGGACCGCGGCTGCGAGGGTGGGCCTTCCTGCCGGTGGCCGTGATCGTCACCGGCTTCCTGTTCTTCGGCGACGGCATCCCCGTCTTCACCCACGGTTTCGTCAGCGAGGTCGCGGTCTTCGGGCCGTTCGCCCTGCTCATCGCGGTGCTGACCCGTCCGTTGCGCGACCCGCGCGAGCAGATCGTGACGGCCGCGGCGCTGCTGTGCACCGTGTCCATGACCTACTACCTGTTCATGCTCAGCGCGTCGGTGGTCGTGGTGATCTGGGCCGTCGGGTACCGCCGCCAGCTGCTGCGGCACTGGCGATGGACGCTCGGCGCGGTCCTCGTCGGCGGCCCGGTCGCGCTGTTCGCGCCGCTGATCAACCTGCGTCAGGCGAGTTCGGTCAAGCAGCTGACCCGCGACGGCGGCGTCGAGCCGATGAACGTCCTGCTGCTGTCGGGGCTGCTGGCCGCGGTCCTGCTGGGACTACTGGTCCGCCGGAGCGCCCGGCGCAGCCCGGCGTGGCGGATGATGCTGGCCTGGGTGGTCACGAGCGTGGCGTACGCCGCGGCGCTCTACGCGGCCACCATCGGCAGCCCCACCCGGTACTACTACGAGAAGTCGCTGCACGAGCTGCTGGTGGTGCTGCTGGTCGGCGCCGGCGCGACGGTGATGCTGGCGCCGGAGGCGTTCCGAGCGCCCCGCCGGTGGCGCGGGCGCTGGCTGGCCGGGCTCGTCCCTTCCGCGGCCGCCGCGGCGGTCCTCCTCGCCGGCGCGTTCTTCTACGCCGGTCCGGCCGATCCCGGGTTCCGCCATCCGCCCAACGACCGGAGCTGGGGCGAGGCGTACGCGCGCGACCTCAACAACTTCTTCCAACCGGCGAACGCCATCGTCACCACGTTCCACAAGCTGCCGCACAGCGACGGCTACGTGACGGTGCTGTACGTCAACGGCCGGCACGACGCGATGACGACCTACAACGGGACGCTGTGGTTGTCGGTGCTCTACAACAACCACGGACTGGCGTGGCGGGACACCATCTGGGTGCTGCCGACGCCGACCAAGACCGAGGCGGAGCTGGAGCAGTTCATCCGGGAGAGCCCCGACCCGGTGCGGTTCGTCACCAACGTGCCGTCGGTGTCCCGGGCGGTCGAGCACGTCCGGCAGACCGACCCGGGGATCCGGGTCGAGGTCGTGCCGCTCACGTACCCGTAGCGTTCGATTGCCCCGGGTCCGTCCCGTCTTGTCTCGTCCGGTGGGGAGTTTGTGGTGGCGTCGATGACGTTCGAGGAGTTCCGTGCGTTGCGGCGGTTCCCGGCGC
>NZ_JBFAIC010000140.1:0-9610 GCF_040654515.1 Dactylosporangium sp. NPDC050688 | reverse complement strand
CCGGACTTGATCTAGACACTCAAATCCTCGCAGGCCAGGTGCACCTTCTCTGCATCAACCCCCACCGATGACCAACCCGCCTGAATAGCCGAGGCTGGCTGGCTTCCGCGAACATCCACGGCGTCGTGCGGCTGTGGGACGTCGCCACCGGCGCGCAGCGGGCCGAGTTCGCCGGCCGGGCAGGGGACGCCAAGGCGGTGGCGATCTCACCCGACGCGACCTGGCTCGCCGCCGCCGGCCGCGACGGGACGGTGCGGATCTGGGATGTTAGGGACAACACCTGCGTCGCCATGATGCGGGTCGAGCAGGACCTCACCACGTGCGTTTGGAGTCAGCAGGGCCACGGCCTCATCGTCGGAGGCTCCGGCGGCCTGTACCGCTTCGAGTTCAGCGGTCACTGATCCGCGCGCTCCGCCAGCCGAGGGCCGATGTCATGAGTGTCGGGGAAGGGGTACGCCTTCCTCGGCGGCTGCCATTTCGGAGCGGATGACCTCCAGGACCCGGCCGATCCAGTTGCTGCTCTGCGTGCCTCTCGCGATCCAGTGCACTAGCTTGGTCTTTAACCTGGGATCGGTCGGCATCGACCCCGGCTGATCATCGGGACAGCCCTTGGGTGATCATTCCTCTTGTCTAGGGAAGAACGTTCACAACCAAGGGCTGTCGATGATCAGTGTGCCGGAGGCCCGGCCGGTGGGTGCGGCCGGGGACCTCGCTGTGTTCCGGCGGGACTTCTATCGGTGTCTGACCCGTCGTGGGGATGCGTTGTTCGAGCTGGCCGATGCGGTGTTGTGCGCGGACGGGCCGGTGCGGTCGTTGCCGGTGCTGTCGCTGGTCGCGGAGCACCGTCGTGGTCATGGCGCGTTGTACGACGCTCTGGCAGCCGGTCGGGTGGATGTCGAACGGCTGCGCAGCGCGGTGACGTCCACGCCGATGCCGCGGGCAGCCGACGGCCGGATCGTGCTGGCGGTGGATGTCACATGCTGGCTGCGCCCGGAGGCGCACACCGTACCGGAACGGATCCTGTGTCACACCTACGGCCGCGGCAAGGACCAGCACATCGGGGTGCCGGGTTGGCCGTACTCGTTCGTGGTCGCGCTGGAGACTGGGCGTAGTTCGTGGACCGCGCCGCTGGACGCGGTCCGGCTGTCTCCGGGCGCCGATCTGGCCGCGGTCACGGCCCGGCAGGTGGGTGACGTGGTGGCCCGGCTCCTCGCCGCCGGGCACTGGCGTGCCGGGGACCCGGACATCTGGATCGTCATGGACGCCGGCTACGACGCGGCCCGCCTGGCCTGGCTGCTGCGGGACCTGCCGGTGCGCGTATTGGCCCGGCTGCGTTCGGACCGGGTCCTGCGCAGGCCCACACCGCCGAAACTGCCGGGCGTGCTGGGCCGGCCCCGCCGCCACGGCGGTGAGTTCATCTTCGGTGACCCGGCCAGCTGGGGCGAACCAGACGTGACGACCGTGACCGAGACCCGCCTCTACGGCACCGCAACCGCCCGGGCCTGGTACCGGCTGCACCCGCGACTGACTCGCCGCGCCGCCTGGGCCGACTGCCCGGACCTGCCGATCCTGGAAGGCACCCTGATCCGTTTGGACGTGGCCCGGCTGCCCTCCGGCGCGACCGCGAAACCGGTGTGGCTGTGGTGCTCCGCCGGCACCGGCCACGCCCCGGCATTCGACCACCCGGACGCGGCCATGGTGGATCGGCTGTGGCAGGCGTTCCTGCGCCGCTTCGACATCGAGCACACGTTCCGGCTGTTCAAGCAGACCCTCGGCTGGACTGTCCCGAAACTGCGCGACCCGCACGCCGCGGACCGCTGGACCTGGCTGACCATCGCCACCTTCACCCAGCTGCGACTGGCCCGGCCACTCGCCGCCGACCTACGCCGCCCATGGGAGCAACCAGCACCACCCGAGCGTCTCACCCCAGCCCGGGTCCGCCGCGGATTTCGGCACCTACGCGCGACAACCGCCTGTCCCGCCGGTGCACCGAAACCCAGCCGGCCAGGACCCGGACGACCACCCGGCCAACCAAACCGCCAACCCACCCGCCGATACGACGTCCACACCCTCACCAGCAACGAAGCCGGGAAGACGACCTCAAAGAAGAAGAAATCATCGAATCCCCGGCCACGCCGCACAGGTTAAAAACCAAGCTAACGCTCGCGGGTCAGCGCCGGCCGCCGGCGCCATGCCGCAAACGACATCGCGGGGCTCGTCACGCCGGAGCTCGCCCCGCTCGAAGGTGCGCTGAAAGGCGGCATGAACGTGACTGTCCCGCGGGTTCGCTTGACGACTGGGAATACGGCGCGGACGCAGCAACACGAGTGGCACTTGACTGGTAAGCGCTCACAACGGGCTCACAGTGGAGATCAACTCCTTCTGGACACGGAAGCATGACGCGACACCAGTCGGTACGGGGGAGGAGTAGTATGAAGAGGTCAGGAAGACGTGAGGGTATAGACCGGCATCGGGCAACACTCAGTAGCAGAGTCGTTACCAGCCTGGGGGTCAAGGGGTCGTGGGTTCGAATCCCGCCGTCCCGACCGGGTGACAAAGGCCAGCTCAGCTGGCCTTTACCGTTGACGTAGATCGATGTGTTGTCAAGGAGTCCGACACGCGATTTTGCCCGTACGGCCGTACGGTTTGCGTCGTGGATGCCGCGCGGAGTGCTTGATGATCTCCTTGTCGTTGTGTCGGACGGAGTCAAGGGGTCTGCGGCGGCCTGTCGGCGGTAGACATGAACTGCGGTTGAGCAGGCATTATGCAGACGCCGGCTGTTGTAGCGCCACCCGGTCGACACCTTGACTCGGGCGGTTGGGCCTCGCTCAACCTAAGTGTCCACTGTGGATGATCACGACACATCTCTGACACGAACGCCCGTACGGTGATCTCTGTGCAGTCGGCTGAGCATGCAACCACGCAGGAGGCTGACCGCTCAGTCTTGCTCTGCCGCCTGCCAGCTGTTCAAGCCTTCCGTCGCACGGCGGCGTGACGAACGGCGGCCGGCGCCGCTCCCGTCGGTCCAGATCCGGACGCTGTCGGTTCCGGATCTGGACGGTATCCAGTCGATGATGAGCGCGGAGACCGTGGTCCCTCGTTGTGTCACGCGAGCTGGTACGCGCTCCACTGCTCGTCGAGCGCCGCCGCGGTCAGCTCGATGCCGGTCAGCCGGGCCGCCAGGGTCAGGAGCCCGACCGCCTGTCCGCCGCCGTCCGCGCCTTGCCGGGGAATCGGCAGCTCCGCAACGAGCGCGTCCAGCGCGTGCGGATCCGCGCCCCACACCTGCTCGGGCGCGTAGCCGTTGAGCCGCGCTCGGAGCACGCCGCCTACCGCGTACCGGAACCACACGTTGCTGATCGTGCTCCACTCCGCCTGGACCGCCTCGCCGCTGGCGCTGAGCCGCTCCAGCAGCTGGTCGGCCGGCCTGAGCCGCCGGCCGGGCTCCAGGACGACGACCCACTCGCCGAGTGTCCGCGTCCACGCCAGGGGCCGTGTGCTCAGGGTGACCGGTCCGGTGCCGACCCCGTCCGGATCGGCGCCCAGCGCCGTGGTCACCTCCGTGACGTCCAGGCCGCGGGTATACGTGACACAGCCCGCCCAGCCCAACCAGTGCTCGTCGAGCCACGTGGCGCCGGTGAGCCCGCCGGATCCGCTCGGCGGGGCGGGCGAGCCCAGCTCGGTCAGCAGTGCGTCGCGCAGCGCTCGCGCGTCGGCCCGCGCCGCCCGGACCGCGTGTCCCGCCTCGGTGACCGCCCGGAAGGCGGCGGCGAGCGCGCTCGGGCTCATGCACGTCCGGGCCGCCTCGACAGCGCGGAACTGCGCGGCGTGCCCGCGCAGCTCCAGGTCCCTCGCCAGCGTGTCGAGCCGGGCAGCAGGAGCTTCCTCGCCGGCGATCACCGCCGCGATCATGGGGTGCTCCCGCACCCCGGCGACGACCGCCGCACGGTCGGTGGCGAGCCTGGCCAGGCGCCGCAGCGCCGGCTCGTCCGCCCGCTGCAGGGCGTACGACAGCTCGGGGTCCTCGTGGGTCAATGCCTCGTACCGCGGATTGACCCGCTCAGCCACGTCCTCCGGCCATGGCCGCAGCCGCGCCGCCAGCATCGGCCCGGCCAGCAGGTCCGGGGTGAACTCGACGCCGGAGATCCGCCCCGCGAGCGCCAGCATCAACTGCTGCGTCGCGCCGATCGCCTCGTCCCACGGCAGGTCGGCCCGCAGGTCTTCGAGCGCGTCCGGATCGAGCCCGCCGCGGTCGTCGGGGAACAGCGCCTCGAACTCGGTCACCACCGCGCCGTGGTTGGCGTAGCTGAAGCGGGTGACGGCGTTGACGTTCCAGAAGCAGCTGACCGCGCGGCCCCCGGTGAGCCGGCGCAGGACCTCCGGCCGGCTGCCCTGCCAGCCGTTGTCCTCGATCGCGACGACCCAGTCGCCGATCTGGCGCAGGACGATGGTGTCGTGCGCGTAGTCAGGCTCGTAGTCGCCGTCGAACGTGATCTCGACCGCCTCCTCGAGCGAGCCGCCGAACGCGGCCGCCACCGCGGCGAGGTCCATACCCTCGACGAACGTCACGCAGGCCGCCTCGCAGATCGGCGACTCGTCCAGCCATCCGTACCGTGCGATCTCCTCCACGCGAACACGGTACGGGCGGATCATCCACCACGGTGACCCGCCCGCATCTTCCCAGGGGAGAACCTGACCCTGATCGGGAGAGCAGCCGAGGTTCCCCGGTCCCCGTGATCCCGGCGACCGCTGGATCTGTTGGCGGCACTGCGCCGGCAGCGGCCTGACCGCTCACCACACGGAAGACCGGATGGTCGCACGCCCGCGCGCACTGCGGCACGAGCGAGCAATGCGGCTGCGGTTCGACGCGGCGGGCCGCGCGAGACCTGCGGCATGTGCGCGCAGTCCCTCAGGACTCGGCGGAGACATCCGACCGCGTTTCCTGGGGAATGCGGTCAGGCGACGGCGGGGAACTTGATCGACGTCCCGTCGCCGCTGCAGGTGACCCGTCGGAGACCGTGGCGGCGGTGGAGCAGCAGATCGACGAGCACGACGTCAACCTCCGGCGGATGGCGGACGCCATGCAGGCCCACATCGACCGCAAAGGCATGACGGCGTCAGGGACGGGGTACGAGACCAGACCCGGCGGCCTCCGCGGTCGGCGACAGGAACGCCACCGACACCGACTCCATGAGCCGCAGCACGGCCGGGCTGTACAGCTCCTTCGGCCGCCGGTGCTGGAGCAGGGTCTCGTCGACGACGGTGCGGATGAACCGGCCGCTGCCCCGGTGCCGGCCGACGACCCAGCGCCGGTCGTCGGCGCCGTTGAACCGCTCCGACACCCACACGTTGGCCCGCGGCGCGAACAGTCGCGTGCCGCGGGCGACGTTGGCGACCACACCCCAGCCGAGCCCCAGCCCGTCGGCGGGCTCGGCCGGGCCGCCCGCGAGGACGTCCAGCGGATCCTTGCCGCCGGAGGCGTGCAGGGCCCCCGCGAAATCCGCCGCGGTGAACGGCACGCCATCGTCGCGCCAGCCGCCGGTGAAGTCCCGTGCCGGCCGGCAGTCACAGAACCCGGCCCCGTCATGCTCCAGCAAGTGCGTCAGCAGCTGCACCGTCTGCGGGCCGCACCCGCCCCAGACGCGCAGCGTCACGTCGGTCAGGTCATGGCTGTACCAGTGCTGGAGCCGTATGTCGACCCCGGCACCCTCCGCACGGTCGAGCCGCCATCCGTCCGGCGCCTTCCATGCCGGCCGGCGGCTCGGGTAGAGCCCGTCCAGCAGCGACACCACCAGCGGGTGGGGCATCGAAGTCCGGACGTACACCATGCGCATGCCGCAAGGGTAGGCCCCGAGCACCCTCGGCAGCGCGTTGCAGCTGCGCGGGATCGCTTCGGGTCACTGTCCGACCTGGACGAGGCAGTTGCCCTGCTGTGCCGGGCCGCGAAGGCCGTCCCGCCCGGGCACCCGGACGCCGCCAAGTTCCTGTCGAACGTGGGCTACGGGTTGCGGCTGCGCTACGACCGCACGGGTCACGTGACCGACCTCGACGAGGCCGTGGCGTTCGGCCGTCGCGCGGTCGGCGCGCCCGACCGGGCCAGGTGCCAGACCAACCTCAGTGGCGCGCCTCGCGTGCGGTTCGACCGGGTGGGGGCGCTGGCGGACCTGGACGAGTCGGTTGCCGTCGGCTGGGCCGCAGTCGAGGCCACACCGGTCGGCCATGCCACGCTGCCCAAGTATCTGTTGAACCTGGCTGGAGCGCTGGGCGCGGGCCGAGCGCATCGGCGACCGCTCGGGCCGCCGGGAAGCCCTGGCCGCGGCCCGCCGAGCGGCGGAGTAGCCGCTGAGCGCTCGGCAGCCGCCCCCGCCGTCCGCTTCACCACGTGCAACGACCAGGCCGCACTCGGCATGTCGATTTGGGTCGGCGTGGGAGTCGCGGTGCAGCGAGTCGAGTCCATGCGGGTTCCGTGAAACGGACGTGCCGACGGCGGCCGCGTCGATGTCCGGGCCGCTGCTGGTGGCGTTGGCGAACGACGTGGTCGAGACCCGCCCCACGGAACGGCAGGCTTCGTGGCACGATGGCCGGCGATGACGATTGCGACGCTCACCTGGGCGGATGTCGATCCTGCCCGGCATCCGTTCGATCCGGGCACGGTGCATGATGTGGTGCGGGCGGTTGCTCCGGCCGGTGGGGTGCCGGCGCCGTTCCGGTACAACCGCTGCACCGTCTTCGATCCGGCGACGGCCGAGGCGGACTGGAGCCGGGAGCGGGCCGCGGAAGAGGCGCGCTGGGCGTGGCAGCAGGCGATGGACGCGGCGCTCGTCGAGCACTACGAGGGCTGGGCCGCCGGCTGGAACGCGCAGATGGGCGGGCGCACCGCCGACGGTGTGCTGGTGCTGCGGTGGAACGGCGCCCGGGACTCGATCACCACGCCGGAGGAGACTCTCGAAGCCGTCGCCGGGGCGCTGCTGGACTGGCGGGCGTTCCTCGAGGACCTGGCCGAGTTGTTCGCGCGGCACCTGCCGCTGCCCGCGGAGTCCAGCGCGGCGTTCGTGGCCTGGGAGGCCACGGTTGCCGCGCTGGTCGCGGCGGTCGCGGCCCGGTCCGGCGCGGACGAGCACTGGTACCCGGTCTGCAGCCTGGCCCTGAAATGGTTCCTTGATGTCGCCGAGGTGCCGGGCGATGGGCACGACGCGCTCGTCGAGGCCGCGGTCGGCGGGCGGTTCTGGAGTTCGGTGTCCCCGCAGGGCGCGGAGGTGGCCGACGCGGCGGAGTCGCTGGCGGCGGCGCTCACCGGTATCACGCCACCACCGGACGATGCGTGGCCCGACATCTGGCCGCAGGACTGGCCGAGCTGGCGCAGCACGGAGCTGCCGGCCGCAGCGCGGGCGCCACGAACGCCGCCGCCGGTGGTGGTGGTGCCCGACACCCTCGCGGCGTGGCGGCGGATCCGGCGGGAAGCCCGCTGGGAGCACGCCACCGGGCACGTCGAAGGGCCGGTGCGCACCCACCGGGACGGCATCGCCGAGCACTTCGCGAAACGCGGGTGCCGCACGGTCCTTGCCGCGCTGGCGCTGGTCCGCGAGGACGCGAACGCGGGCGGCCCGCTCACGTTCGCCCGCCTCCAGGCGTGGCAGCAGCAGGTGCTCGGCACCACCACGGCGGGGTTCCGCACGACGTCCGCGTGGGCGAGGGCGGGCCGGGAGCGGTACGCCTACCGCGACGACCTGCCGGCGGCGTTCGAGGCATGTCTGGCCGAGGCCACCGACCCGCTTGTGCCGCTGCCGTCGAGGGCCGCGAGGGTGTTCCTCGACGTGCTGTTCTTCCACCCGTTCGCCGACGGCAACGCGAGATCGGCGGCGCTCGCGCTGTACTTCGTGCTCGGCAGCGATGGGGTGGTGCTGGCCCGGGCCGCGCCGCTGCTGATGACCCGCTGGTCGGCGGCCGACCCGCGCGGCGCTGAGGGGCTGGCCCGTTTCGTCGCCGCGCTCATCGAGCAGACCCGGCGCTGAGGACCGACCCGCCGGGCACGAACTCCAGTCGTGTCCGGCGGGGTCCGCTGGGTCGCAGTCGGCGACGGCCCGTATGTCTCCGACTCCGCGGTCGCGATGCGTTCGCGCGGTGATTTCCATCGTCGGTGCGGGTGATTGACGTCGCCGCTGTGGCGGATCCCTCGATCGGGTGACCGGCCCGGGCCGCGGAGTCGGACCGGGCGTGACGCACCGGCTGGCCGCCTCGTTGGTGTAGGTGAGAGATGTTCGTGGTGCGGGGACCTTGACCGAAGTTGAGGTGATCGTCATGGCCGACACCGACATGATCATTCGAGATCCAGCGACGGGGACGTTCGGGTTCCGGCTGGAGTTGGGGCGCGACCGTAGCGGCACGCGTATGCAGGCGCGGCGGGCCGGGTTCGCCACCGAGCAGGCCGCGCTGGTCGAGTACCGCCGCCTCAGCCGCCGTCGGGACGCGAACCTGGCTCGGCCGCGGCTGAGCGACCCGGTACAGACCGTATGCGAGGACTGGCTGCGGTCGCGGGAGCAGGAACTGCAACCCAACACCTTGTACAACTACACGTGGCTGCTCGGGCTGGTCTACCCGTACATCGGCAAGGTGCGAGCCTCGAGGCTCAGCGCTCGGATGACCGAGCGCGCCTACCGGGATCTGGAGGTGGCCGGCTACTCCCGCAGCACTCTGCGTACGCTGGATCTGGTGTTGGCCAAGGCGTTCGCGGCGCAGACGGGTAGGACCCTCGGCGCGCACAGGCCGCGGGTGAGCGACCGGGTGCGGCCGGTGTGGACTCTGGCCGAGGCCCGGTGCTTCCTCGAGCACGTCCGGGGTGATCGGCTCTATCCGCTGTGGCGGTTGCTGCTGACTACAGGCCTGCGGCGTGGCGAGTTGTGCGGGCTGATGTGGCGGGACTTGGAGCGGGACCAGGGCAGTCTGAAGGTGTGCCGGCAACGGGTGGTCGAGGACCCGACCAGTGAGGTTCGGGAGAAGCCGCCCAAGTCCCACAACGGCACCCGCACTCTGCTGCTGGACCCGGCGACCCTCACAGCGCTGATCACCACCAAGGTGCACGCGAAGGTACTGATGGGTTCGCGGTACATGTTCACCGGTCGTACCGGGCAGCCGTTGCGGCCGGACAATGTCACCAGCCGTTTCAACCACCTCGCCGCAGGTGCGGGGGTCCGTCCGATCGGACCGCATCAGGTCCGGCATCTGCTGGTCTCGAGCTTGCTCGATGACGGGTACGGCATCCACGAGGTTGCCGAACGTCTCGGGCATGACCCCGGCACTCTCATGCGCTACTACACGCGGGTCGGCGCCGCCCGACGCCGCCAGGCCACCCTGCACATCGCCGAGCTCATTGCGCCCTGATCTGGGCAGGTGGATGGGACCGGCAGGTCCTGCGGTCGTCACGATGGGGTGATTCGTTGGACCCCTTTACTCGGCAGGTTTATGCTTGTGGTGACCTGGGAGAACGTGCTTGAGCACGTCGCTGAGACCTTCAACGACCTGGGGGTCAAGGGGTCGTGGGTTCGAATCCCGCCGTCCCGACCGGGTGACAAAGGCCAGCTCAGCTGGCCTTTTCTATTGGACCTGACCGATG
>NZ_JBFAIC010000139.1:0-10130 GCF_040654515.1 Dactylosporangium sp. NPDC050688 | reverse complement strand
CGGCCCAACCAGAATCAGCGAATTCGTCAGGGCGGCACTCGTCCTCACCCACTTCGAGCACCGCTACCTCAGCAATTCTTGCTGAGATCACCTCAATGGATCATGCTGGCCTGGTTTCAGGCTTGCGCGAAGCCCGGAGATGATGAGGTGCAGGCCGTACTCGAACTCTCGATCAAAGTCGCGGCCATCGCTGCGCATTGATGTCGCGTGTGCGACTCGGGGGAAGCGGGCGGGATCGATCGGTGGGTGCACAGCCGGCACCTCCTGGCGCGCCTGCAACTCTTGCTGAGCAACGACCGTGCCGAGGATGTGGTTGCCGACGGTGGAGATGCCGTACCACGCCGAATCGACGGCAAAGCCCGCGTCCTCCATCATCTGCAGGAGCAGCTCCAGTCCCGGCCACTGGTCTGACGGGTAGTGCAGGTGCTCCTTGAGCCGCCCACCGTCACGGTAGGACAGCATGACCCGGCGCACCGCGCGTGAGCGGGCGATGAGCCACGCTGCCCAGTCCGCCCTGGGCGGAGGCCGCTCAAGGATGGCCATCTCCGGTATGAACATCGCATCGGCCATCGCCCGCAGCAGGTCCTGCTTACTGGCGAAGTGCCGGTAGAGGGCCGGGCCCTGCACGCCCAGCTCCTGAGCGAGCCGCCGCAGCGACAGGCCGTCCATGCCGACGTCGTTGAGCAGCCTCAAGGCGGTCTCGACCACGGTCCGGCGGTCAAGCTTTCGCGACGTCATGTTAGCAGCATACTCTCCCAAGTTATCGGTGATAACTTGGGCAGTAACGCCTGTAACGAACTGGAGAGGCTTGGCGATGGACGCGCAGACAGAAGTGCAGAAGATGCTCGACCAACTGGTCGAGACCGGCCAGGAGGCCGGGGTCCAAGTCGCCGCCTACCTACGCGGCGAACCGGTCGTGGACGCCCATGTCGGCTTAGCGGACCCGGCCACCGGACGCCCCGTCGACGACCGCACGCTGTTCAACAGCTGGTCGACGGGCAAAGGCTCGATGTCCACCGTCGTGCACGTGCTGGCCGAACAAGGGCTGCTGGACTACGAGACCCCGGTCGCTGAGTACTGGCCGCAGTTCGCCGCGCACGGCAAACACCGCATCACCCTCACCCACGTGCTCACGCACACCGCCGGCGTGCCACAGGCGCCGGACGGGATTACGGTGGCCGATCTTGGCGACTGGAACGGCATGTGTGCCCGGATTGCCGACCTGCCACCGCTGTGGGAGTCCGGCACCGCCACCGGATACCACGCCCTGACGTTCGGCTACATCCTGGGCGAGGTTGTCCGGCGCGTCACCGGTCGGTCCGCCGCCCAGGTGTTGCGCGAGGATGTCGCCGGACCGCTCGGCATCGCCGACGACGTGTTCTTCGGCGTCCCGGCCCAACAGCAGCACCGGGTGGCGCGACTGGAAGACGGCAACTGGGTGACGGCGATGGCCCGGCGGCCGGCCGACTCGCTGTTCTTCGTGGCAGCACCGCCCTCGATCCAGCCCAGCGCCGAACTGGGCAACCGTGCCGACTATCTCGCCGCCGACGTCCCCTGCGCCGGCACGATGACCGCCCACGCCGCGGCCCGCATGTACGCCGCGCTTGCCGGCGACGTCGACGGCGTGCGCCTGATCTCACCGCAACGCACCGCCCGGATCGCCGCCACCGCCACCGCCGAGGTCGACCGCGTCCTGGGCGCGCCCGTTCCGAAAGGTCTCGGCTACTTCCTTGGGCTGCCCGAGACGGGCGGTCACGCTACCGCGTTCGGCTGCAAAGGCAGCGGCGGCAGCATCGCCTACGTCGACCCCGAAAACGACCTCGCGTTCGCCTTCACGCACAACCGGATGGCCGCACCTCCCGCCGACCTCGCCGCCCACGTAGCCCACCAGGTTCGCCGCGCCCTCGGCATAGACCAGTAGGTAAGCGACAACTCCACGGCGGCACCGTCACACGGATCTACTCCGCCCCACGAGAGCCCTCCGGTCGCGGATGCGCCGTACTGCGGCCCTGGGGCGTACGAATCCGCCGCCACTACATCGGCATGCTGGGCGGACTTGAGCAACTGTTCGGGCTGCGCCTGGACCGGCAACAGATCACCTTCGACAATCGTGTGCTCTTCAGGTTGTTCTTTTCCACGGCCGCTTCGCTGCTTGCCCTGCGGACCCCATGGTCGGACTTCCTAGAAGCCGGCCTGCTGGTCAAGAAGGTCGAACAGGCGGGACCAGACGGTCAGCGTGTGATGACGGCCAGCCACCGAATCGAGACCCTCACCGACGAAGCGCTGCAAGCTCACCTGGAGATGCTCGACGCCTTGGCCGCCATCATGCTCGGCGACCGAGCAGAACTGACGTTCAGCCGGGAAGATCTGCAGGCGATCGGTGTCGACGACACAGCGCCCAGCCCGGCGGACTACCCACTCTACGAGGATTGATCGAAAGTTCGAGAACGTAGAGACATCCGCTATTCGGCACGAGCGCGCACCGCGTGGCCAGCCAAGGCCGGCGGAGGTCATGTAGGGGCGGTGACGATCGCCGACGGGCCACTGCGCAACCAGCGGCCATGAGCGGATGCGGAACCGCCGGCGTGGCTGCGGGTGGCTCCTATCGGGAGGATTCGTCGATGAGCCAGGTCGTCACGACGGTCGGCGTCGGGCTCATGCCATGTCCGTCGGCCGTCAGCCGCGCCTCGAGTCCGTTGTTGCACACGAGCCTCTCATCATCGGTCCACCACCCCACCGAGAATCCGCTCGCCGAGTTCATCGGCCGTAGGCGTGGATGACGGGCACGTAGGGTGGTCAGGTAGGCATTGGCGTCCGGCGGTGTCTCCGTGGACAGGAGCCGCTGTTGGTGGGCGTGGTGGAGCAGGGCGTCGCACTCCAGAAAGTGATCGAGTGAGGGAAACGCCGGCGCATCACGGTTCAGGAAGCCGAACCACACCGTTTCGTCGGGGCGCACAGATCCACTGCGGCAGCCGTCGGGCGTGGCGTCCATGACGGCGTACGCAAAGACGACCTGTCCTGTATCGAGATCGACCTCGAATGTGGGCTCGAACAGGATCTCGGCTTGACGAAACACGCTGAAGTAGGTCAATCCCGAGTGTCGATGCTGAATGCGCCGAAACGTGGCCAGGATACCCTCATCGCTGTATCCGAGCACCGAACGCGTCGCAGCCCGGCACTCGTCATCACTCGGCCCCGGATCGAGCGGCGCCACCCGCGCGTGCATGGTCAGGAACTCCTGCGCACGCGCGCCCAGCGGTGATGGGGAGACAAGGACGTGCGCTTGCGACATCAGCCGATTCTCCGACACGGCGCGGCCCGCCTCGCCGGACGAGGTGGCCGACCCCGTTCCGGGTCAGGCCGGGATCTGCTTCTCGTTCCAGGTGTAGTAGATGTAGGTGCTGCCGGGCCCGGTCATCGTGCCGTAGACCTGCCAGAAGCTGTTGGCGCCGGGTGAGTAGCGGAAGACCTTGTCGCCGGGCCGGGCGTCCACGAACACGCTCGAGGACCCGTCGGCGGACCGGATCCGTGCTTCGATGGTGAACGTCGAGGCGTCCGGGATGTCGAGGCAGACCTCGTACGTGTACGCCAGCGGACCAGCGATGTTGTAGGTACGACCGTCCACCGCCGGGCGCTGGACGTTGGTGGGGACGTAGCTGTTCAGCACCCGGGTGTACCCGCCCGTGGAGCAGTCGACCGCGGGGGCGGTTGCGGACGCGGGACTGATGCCGGTGAACGTGGCGCCGAGGACGCCGGTGGCGACGGCGAGAACGGGGATGGTGCGCCTCATGACTCTCCTCATCCGTGAAGTGACCGTCCAACCGGGTAGTTGAAGGTTGAACTTATTCTGGTCAGGTTTCCGTATTCGGACAAGTCCGGGCGAGAATCTGTGTGTAAGTTTCGCTGGTCAGCGGGTTATGCTTAGTCCAGCATCGATGCGCCGCGTATGCTTGTCTTCGGCGAGTGCGCGGTTCGCGAGGGGTGCGTCCCTCTCCTGCGCCTGCTTCTCGGCGTCGATCCTGACCTGCTCAAGCAGGTCGGCGAAGTGTCGGCTCCTGATGGTGAACGACAATGAATGCCGCCGACGCCACCGCGCATCAGGCTCGGAATGACCGCGACGGCAAGTTGTCCCATCACGGTGTCAATGGTGGAGAAGGCGGCCTCGGTCACGGCGTTATCGAAGCCGGCTCGGCGTTCTCCCGCCGCAATCTGGCCGGCTCCGCACCCGCGGGCATGCACCGGACGGGGGTGCCGGTGCATGCCCGCGGAGTGGTCAGCAGCGTGGTACGCCGGGGATGAAGCCGTCGTAACCGGTGAGGACGTAGGCGTCGGCGATGTAGCGGCCGGAGCCGATCCGGTCCCAGATGTTGCTGGTGCCGTACGTGCCGTCGACCGTGGTGCCCGTCGTCTGGCAGGCGATCGTCACCTTGGTGCCGTCGGCGACCGTGTCGACGGCGGAGTACCCGGTGCCCGGCCCGGACCGCACCGTCAGCGGCGTGCCAGAGGTGTTCACCGTGCCGGTGCCGGCGCTGGAGGAGCAGCCGTTGTCGCTGGTGTAGTTCTTGGTACCCCAGTACAGCGCCTGCGTGCCGTTGAACTTGATCTTCACTGAGGTGCCGCCGGAGCGCTGCTCGTAGTGCAGGTGCGGGCCGGTCGAGCCGCCGGTCGTGCCGACGTAGCCGATGACCTGGCCGTACCGCACGCTCTGGCCGACGGACACGTTGAAGCGGCTCAGGTGGGCATAGTAGGTGGTGTACCCGCCACCGTGGTCGATCCGGACGTACTTGCCGTAGCTCGTGTTGCCGAGGTCCGTCACCCGGTCGACGGTGCCGGGCGCGCTGGCCACGACCGGGTCTCCGTCGTCGTTGGTGCGGTTGAAGTCGATGGCGTTTGCGGGGCTGTGGTCGGAGCGGGTCTGGCCCGACCAGGTCTGGCCACAGGGGAACGGGACCTTGAACGTGGGTGCTGCGAGCGCGGCGGTCGCTGGGACGACCACGGCGGCGGCACCCACCAGGATGGCGAAAGCGCGCATCATCGCGCGCCGGGACGGACGCAGAGTCACCATGCAGGCGACGATATCGTCAAATGTCTATGTTTTGTACTAGGAGAAACCGTCTGCATCGAGGCGGACAACGGCTGACCGGATCCCGGTACACCGGTGGAATGCGGACGGAACCGGCGCGGACAGGTCCCGGTTGCCACGGTGCGCAACGGTGCGCCGCAGGTCGTGGCGGGGGAGCGCGGCCTCGATCAGGCCGTCCGGTGGGTGCACAGCTCCGAGGTGCCCGGCATCGCGAGCCTGCTGCGCGGCGGTGAGCTGATCCTGATCACCGGGATCGGGCTGCCGCCCGACGCCGCGGGGCTGCGGCGGTTCATCACCGACCTCGCCGACGTCGGGGCCTGCGGCCTGGCCGTCGAGATGAGCGGCGGTATCCGCAGCGGTCGCCGGCGGTGATGGTACGCACCGCGGAAGCGCTCGGGCTCCCGCCGGCGTGATCAGCACGAACGGGGTGCCCCGGCGCAGACCGGGCCGGCCTGCGCCGCGCACAGCCGCGGCGAAACTTGAGGTCATGGGCCGAGGACCTCGGTCAGGTCGCGGAGCAGCTCCGAGGCCGTGATGTCGTCCAGGGCGGCGAACGTGCGGGACAGCTGCCGCGGGCGCCAGTCGCCCCACGGGCGGTCGTTGAGCCAGACGGTGGTGACCTCCTGGTCGGGGGTGTACTGGTGGGCGCCGATCGGGATGCCCGGGTTGAGGTCGAGCACGACGGCGTGGCCGGTCGGGGTGGGGCGCCAGATCCAGCCCTGGACGCCGGCGTCCTGGGGCACGCCGCGCTGCCAGCCGCGGCGCTCCAGGCCGAGCAGGGTCGTCGTGGGGACCTTCCGGCCGGCGAAGCGGGCCAGCTCGGGGGCGGTCCGCTCGTCGGCGGTCAGCTCGTGCACGGGCCGGCCCAGCTGGGCGAACGGCTGCAGGATCTCGTAGTCGGCGAACACCGCGGACCAGTCGGCCAGCTGCGCGCCGAGCTGCCGGGGGTGGGCGACGCCGACGGTGGCGTCGGCTGGCAGGTCATAGGTGTCGTCGGCGGCGTCGGCGTACGTGCCGTCCTCGGCGACCCGGAACGCGACCAGCGCGGCGTCCGCCCCGGCGCCCGCAGCGGCGCCCGCTCTGGCACCCGCAGGGGTGCCCTCCGCGGCGCCCGCAGGGGCGCCTTCGACGGTGGCGGTCCAGACCAGGCGGCGGACGATGTGGCCCAGCAGCGGATGGGTGACCAGGTGGTCGCGGAACGACGACGCCGTCCACCGGCGCTGGGTGACCATCGCGGTCTCCAGGCGGTGGATCTGGTCGGCGGCGATCGTGCGCACGTCCTTCTTCAGGGCGCTGTAACGCTGGTACGCCGCCGGCGCCAGCTCCTGGTCGTCGCGGGTGCCCGGCTTCGGCAGGTCCTTGCGCCGGGCGCCGGTGCCGTCGAGGACATACGGCTTGAGGTGCTCGTCGAAGCCGACCACGAACTGGCGGGGACCGTAGTCCAGGCGCAGCGAGCCCGCGGCGTCCAGGCCGAGGTCGGGCACGAGCCGGTCGGCGAGCTGCTCCGCGGTGAGGCCCAGGCGGGCGGCGACCTCGGCCACCTTCTGCGTCGCCCGATCCTTGAGACCCTTGAACTTCGCCTTCTGCGCGATCCCGTTGAGGTGGGACAGCGCGAGGTCGGAGCCGATCCCGGCGAGCACGTCGAGACCGGTGACCGCCTTGGCGTGGCCGCCCTCGCCGGGCCAGGCGCGGATCACCGGGGACAGCCGCCGCACGGTGTCGTCATCGCCGAGCCACTGCAGCGCGTGCAGCGGCCACGATTCCTTCGCCGGCGCGCCGACCGCCTGCCACTGCGTGAACATCGCCCACGCGAACTCGGCCAGCGACCGCCGGTCGAGCGCCTCCAGCACGATCGGCACCCCCGCATACACCTCGCCGGGGCGGGAGATGGCCAGCATCGTGCACAGGTGCCGGGCCGGCTCGGCACCAAGGGCGGCGGTGCGGTCCTTGAGCAGGATCCGCGGCAGCAGGCCCGGGTCCGCCCACGCCGGCAGGTCGGGGATCTTCGCCGGCAGCGTGTGCAGGGAGCTGCCGCCGATCAGGGTCTGCACGGCCGCGCCCGCCTGCGGGCCGTGCTCGTCGGCGGCGGTGAGGACCTCGGCCCGGTGCCGCAGCGCGATCGTGCGCAGCGACTCCTCCGCCGCGCGGCGGGCGGGACCGGCCGGGCCGAGCGCCGCCGGGACCAGCGCCCGGGCCGCGTCCGCGGGGTGCCGGTCGAACCAGGCCAGGACGTCGCCGCGCAGCGACTTGAGCCGGACCAGCGTGGCGGCCATGTGCGCGGCGACCTCGGGGGCCGCGAACGGCAGCAGCAGCCGCGTGCCGCCGGTGGCGTCCTCGGCGGCCAGATGCAGGGCGGCCGGCAGCGCGGCGAGCCCGTGGCGGGCGGCGAGCGGCGGGAACCACTGCGGGCTGTCCCAGACCCGCTTCGGCCGCCAGCCGGGCAGCAGCGACCGCACGACGTCGTCGGGGGCGGTCAGCATGAGGGTGACCTCGTGGTGGCCCTTCAGCTCGCCCGCCCGGTAGAGCTCGGTCGCCCGCTCGATCGACGTCTCCAGCTGCCACCAGTCGGCGGGCTGGGCCCGCATGGCGGCCCAGGCGTCGCGCTCGCCGGGCGCCCAGCGCACGACGGGCTCCGCGGTGCCGGTGAGACCGGGCAGGACCACCGGCTTCGCCGGCTCGTGCGGGACCGTCCACGGTGGCGTGACGAGCACCTCCGGCAGCGCCGACGGCGGCGCGTCCGGCACGGCGCTGTGGTCGGTCAGCAGCGCCTCGACCCGCTCGCGCGCCGCGACCGGCAGCGCCGGCAGCTCCTCGGCGACCAGGTCCCGGTTGGCCAGCACGTGGACCCGCAGCAGGTCGCGCGCGTCGCGCCGGTCGGTGGCGGCGAGCAGGCGCAGCGCGCGGCGGGGGAAGCGGCGGGCCGCGTCGAGCGTGGCGTGCGGCACGTACTTGCGGTCGAGGCGGTCGAGCAGCGCGCCGAACGCCTCGTCGCCCGGCAACTGGGCGAGGACACCGAGCAGGCGCTGCTGCGTCGCGGCGTCGATGCCGGTGTCGAGCCACGCCACGATGTGCGGGGTCACGGCGGTGCCGGCGCCGTCGATGGCCGTGGCGAGGGCCTCGGCGTCGTAGGCGAGCGACGAGGGGTCGGACTGGGCGACCTGGTCCAGGTGGGTGGCGGTGGCGGCGGAGCACCACAGCAGCTTGCTCCGATAGCGGTCGGGGCGGCCCGCGGCCAGGTCCGCGCAGTCCTCGTCGACCCAGGCGCGCTCGCCGGGCGCCAGGAACGTCGCGGCGGCGCGCCGCTGCGGCGAGTGCTGCCGGTGCCCGCGCAGCGCGGCGACGGCCGCGGCGTGCTCGTCGTCGGCGGCGACCGCGAGGGCCGCCCGGATCCGCCCGGCGAGCGCGACCCAGTGCGGGAAGTAGCCCCACCCGTCCAGGGTGCGCCAGACCAGGCGCGGCGGGACCTGCTTGCCGTTGTGCCAGTAGCCGCCGCCGTCCAGGCCGACCGCCGCGACCGCGGCCTCGGCGGCGAACACCACGCCGCGGGTGGCGATCCACAGATCGGCGAGCTTGGCGAGCCGGGCCGTGCGGTCCCAGCCGGTGTGGTGGGAGACCAGCGCGGCGACGGCACCGGCGCCGGCCACCGGGCCCGTGGCCGGGTCGGCCAGGTAGGCCCGGGCGGCCGCCACGAGCTCGGGGTCGCTGTCGGGGTGGGTCAGCCGGGCCTCGATCGCGGCCGTCGCGGCCGTCAGCAGCTCGGCGCCGCCGGCACGGTCGAGCTTGACCGCCGGGCCGGGCGCCCCGCCGCGGCGCGGGATGAACACCTTGCGCCACGCGGCGGAGAACACCAGCAGATCCTCGTCGTCACTCACCACAGCCCCCTCGTCCGATGCGACGCGGCCACTGTAGCGACGACCACCGACAAAAACGGGGCCTCAGCCGCCCACGTACGCGGCCAGATGCGTCCCCGTCAGCGTCGCCTTCTGCGACACCAGCTCCCGCGGCGTGCCGGTGAACACGACCCGCCCACCGTCGTGCCCGGCGCCCGGCCCGAGGTCGATGATCCAGTCCGCGTGCGCCATGACCGCCTGGTGATGCTCGACCACGATCACCGACTTGCCCGCGTCGACCAGCCGGTCCAGCAGCCCCAGCAGGTGCTCGACGTCGGCGAGGTGCAGCCCCGCGGTCGGCTCGTCCAGCACGTACACGCCGCCCTTGTCGGCCATGTGGGTCGCCAGCTTCAACCGCTGCCGCTCACCGCCGGACAGCGTCGTCAGCGGCTGGCCGAGGCTCAGGTACCCCAGCCCCACGTCCTCGAGCCGGCCGAGGATCGCGTGCGCCGCCGGCGTGTGCGCCTCGGAACCGGGACCGAAGAACGCCAGCGCGGCCGTCACCGACATGGCCAGGACCTCGCTGATGTCGCGCCCGCCGAGGTGGTGCTCCAGCACCGACGCCTCGAAGCGCTTGCCCTCGCACACCTCGCAGACGGTGGCGACACCGGCCATCACCACCAGGTCGGTGTAGATGACGCCGTTGCCGTTGCAGTTGGGGCACGCGCCTTCGGAGTTCGCGCTGAACAGCGCCGGTTTCACGCCGTTGGCCTTCGCGAACGCCTTGCGGATCGGCTCCAGCAGTCCGGTGTACGTGGCCGGGCTGCTGCGCCGTGAGCCGCGGATCGGGCCCTGGTCGACCGAGACGACGTTCTCACCGGGCGGGATCGAGCCGTGCACCAGCGAGCTCTTGCCGGAGCCGGCCACGCCGGTGACCACGCACAGCACGCCGAGCGGGACGTCCACGTCCACGTCGTGCAGGTTGTGCAGGCGCGCGCCGCGGATCTGCAGCGCGCCGCTCGGCTCCCGCACCGACGGCTTCAGTTTCGCCCGGTCGTCGAGGTGGCGGCCGGTGACCGTACCGCTGCCGCGCAAACCTTCGACGGTGCCCTCGAAGCAGATCGTGCCGCCGGCGCCGCCCGCGCCGGGGCCGAGGTCCACGACGTGGTCGGCGATCGCGATCGTCTCCGGCTTGTGCTCCACGACCAGGACCGTGT
>NZ_JBFAIC010000138.1:0-10373 GCF_040654515.1 Dactylosporangium sp. NPDC050688 | reverse complement strand
TGCGGCACGCCGGTGATCTGCTCCACGACGTCGTTGAGCGACTCGAGGTGCTGGATGTTGACGGTGGTGAGCACGGTGATGCCGGCGTCGAGCAGGGTCTCGATGTCGTGGATCCGTTTGGCGTGCCGGCTGCCGGGGACGTTGGTGTGGGCGAGTTCGTCCACGACGACGACCTCGGGCCGGCGGGCCAGGACCGCGTCGAGGTCCATCTCGGTGAACTCGGCGCCCCGATACGTCATCGTCCTGCGCGGGACGACCTCCAGGCCGGACAGCATCGCCTCGGTGAACGGCCGGCCGTGGGTCTCGACGAACCCGACGACCACGTCGGTGCCGCGCTGCCTGCGGCGGCGGCCCTCTTCGAGCATCTTGTAGGTCTTGCCGACGCCGGGCGCGGCGCCGAGGTAGACCCGCAGTTGTCCGCGCGCCATCGCTGCACCGCGCTTTCTCCGCCGCCGGGCGGGTGGTGGCCGGCCCGCCGCTGGAGGGGCGGCGGGCCGGCCGATGGTCAGCCGCGAACCGGGTGGGCGGCGTCGAGGGCGAGGTTGAGTTGCAGGACGTTGACGCCGGGTTCGCCGATGAAGCCGAGCAGCCGTCCGGTGGTGTACCGGTCGACCAGCCGTTGTACGTCGGCGGGTGGCATGCCGCGGGCGGCGGCGACCCTGGGGGTCTGCAGGCGGGCGTAGGCGACGCTGATGTGCGGGTCGAGGCCGCTGCCGCTGGCGGTGACCGCGTCGGCGGGGACAGCGGGCCGGTCGGGTGCGTCGCCTCTGACCGGGGTGATCACGCCCGTGCTGTAGTCCTCGCCGGGGGTGGCGAGCTCGACCTTGACGCCGCCGTAGGTGGTGATGAAAGGTCCGGCCGGGCCTGTCTCGTTGAGGCTCACCGCGCGGGTGACGGGGCCGGTGGCGCCGTCGCGGTGGTACACGGCCAGGACCGCGCCGACCCCTCCGGGTGTGCAGTAGGGGCGGGCGCCGTCGACGCCTTCCAGTTCGCCGACGGCCTTGCTGCGGGCGCAGACCTGGGTGAGCAGGCTGGGTTTGTCCGGGGTGTCGACGATGTTCTCGGGGCCGAGGTTGCTCGCCGACGTCGATGTCGGGTCGTAGCCGGCGCCGGCCGCGGACGGCCGGGACTGGAAGTACTGCTTGAGCGGGCGACCGTCGGCGTCGGTGAAGGACTGGCCGATGAGGCGGCTGCCGACCGTCGTGCCGTCCCGGGACACGAGTGAGCCGTCGGCCCGGCCGGACAGGCCGGGGAGCCGGCCGGCGCCGACCAGCAGCAGCGGGTAGACCACGCCGAGCAGGAGGGTCAGCAGGAGCAGGGCGCGCAGCGCGGCGAGGTGCTGGCTGAGCCAGGCTGGAAGTCGCATCAGGAGATCCCGGGGACGAACTGGATGATGAGGTCGATGAGTTTGATGCCGAGGAACGGCACGACGACGCCGCCGGCGCCGTAGAGCAGGAGGTTGCGGCGCAGCATCGACGCGGCGGAGCCGGGCCGGTACCGCACGCCGCGCAGGGCGAGGGGGATGAGCGCGACGATGACGAGGGCGTTGAAGATGACGGCGGACAGGATCGCCGACGTCGGTGAGTCCAGGCGCATGATGTTGAGCCGGTCCAGGCCGGGGTAGATGGCGGCGAACATGGCCGGGATGATCGCGAAGTATTTGGCGATGTCGTTGGCGATGGAGAACGTGGTCAGGGCGCCGCGGGTGATGAGCAGTTGCTTGCCGATCTCGACGATCTCGATGAGTTTGGTGGGGTCGGAGTCGAGGTCGACCATGTTGCCGGCTTCTTTCGCCGCCGAGGTGCCGGTGTTCATGGCGACGCCGACGTCGGCCTGGGCGAGGGCGGGGGCGTCGTTGGTGCCGTCGCCGGTCATCGCGACGAGCCGGCCGCCCTGCTGTTCGCGTTTGATGAGAGCCAGCTTGTCCTCGGGGGTGGCCTCGGCGAGGAAGTCGTCGACCCCGGCCTCCTTGGCGATGGCGGCGGCCGTGAGCGGGTTGTCGCCGGTGATCATGACGGTGCGGATGCCCATGCGGCGCATCTCGTCGAAGCGTTCCCGCATGCCGTGTTTGACGACGTCCTTGAGGTGGATGACGCCGAGCGCCCGAGCGGGTTGCCCGCCGACGCGTTCGGCCACGACGAGCGGCGTGCCGCCGGCGCCGGAGATCGCGTCGACGATCGCGCCGACGTCGTTCGTGGGGTGGCCGCCGTGGTTGCGGACCCATTGCATGACGGCGGTCGCGGCGCCCTTGCGGATCTGCCGGTCGCCGATGTCGACGCCGGACATGCGGGTCTGCGCGGTGAACGGCACCCAGGTCGCGTCGTCGAGTTCGCCGGCGGTGCGTTCGCGCAGGCCGTGCGCGGTCTTGGCGTGCACGACGATGCTGCGGCCCTCGGGGGTCTCGTCGGCGAGGCTGGACAGCTGCGCGGCGTCGGCGAGGTCCTGTGCGGTCACGCCGTCGACGGCGACGAACTCGCCGGCCTGCCGGTTGCCCAGGGTGATGGTGCCGGTCTTGTCCAGCAGGAGGGTGTCGACGTCGCCGGCGGCCTCCACCGCGCGGCCGGACATGGCCAGGACGTTGCGTTGCACGAGCCGGTCCATGCCGGCGATGCCGATCGCGGACAGCAGCGCCCCGATCGTGGTCGGGATCAGGCACACCAGCAGCGACACCAGGACGATGCCGGTGACGCCGTCGCCGTTGAGCGCCAGGCTGTCCGGCGCGAACGCCTGGACACCCTTCGAGTAGATGGCGAGGGGCTGCAGGGTCGCCACGGCGAGCAGGAAGACGATCGTCAGCGACGCCAGCAGGATGTTCAGGGCGATCTCGTTCGGGGTCTTCTGCCGGTTGGCGCCCTCCACGAGGGCGATCATCCGGTCGATGAAGCTCTCGCCCGGCTTCTGCGTGATCCTCACGACGATCCGGTCGGACAGGACCTTCGTGCCGCCGGTGACGGCGCTGCGGTCGCCGCCGGACTCCCGGATGACGGGTGCGGACTCGCCGGTGATCGCGGACTCGTCGACGGAGGCGATGCCCTCGATGACGTCGCCGTCACCGGGGATCACCTGGCCGGCCTCCACGACCACGATGTCGCCCTGCTTGAGTTCGCTCGCCCTGATCGTCGTGCCGTCGCGCAGGTGCGCCATGGTGTCCTGCTTCGCCCGGCGCAGGGTCTCGGCCTGGGCCTTGCCCCGGCCCTCGGCGACGGCCTCGGCGAGGTTGGCGAAGACGACCGTGAGCCACAGCCAGGCGGTGATCGCCCAGGCGAACCCGCTGGGGTGCAGCACCGCCAGGACGGTGGTGAAGACGGAGCCGATCTCGACGATGAACATGACCGGGTTGCGCCACAGCGTGGCCGGGTTGAGCTTGCGCAGCGCGTCCGGGGTGGACTTCCACAGCTGCTTGGGATCGAGCAGTCCGCCGGCGATACGGCGGGCGTTGCCTTGAGCGGCGGTCAGGGTGGTCACCGGAGTCCTTCCGCGAGCGGTCCGAGGGCAAGGGCCGGCAGGTAGGTGAGGGCGACGACGATGAGCGTGACCGCGACGACCATGCCGATGAACAGGGGTTGGTACGTCCGCAGCGTCCCGGCCGACTGCGGCACGGGGGTCTGCCGGGCGAGGGAGCCGGCCAGGCCGAGGACGAGGATGATCGGCAGGAAGCGGCCGAGCATCATGCACAGCCCGAGAGCGGTGTTGTAGAACGTCGTGTTGACCGAGATGCCGGCGAACGCGGAGCCGTTGTTGTTCGACGCCGAGGTGAACGCGTACAGCACCTCCGACAGGCCGTGCGCGCCCGGGTTGGCCATCGAGGCGCGGGCGGTCGCCGAGCCCATCGCCACGGCGGTGCCGACGAGCACGAGGGCCGGCGTGGTGAGCAGGTAGAGCGACGCGAACTTGATCTCCCGGGCGCCGATCTTCTTGCCCAGGTACTCCGGGGTCCGCCCGACCATCAGCCCGGCCACGAACACGGTGACGACGGCGAGGATGAGCATGCCGTACAGGCCGGATCCGACGCCGCCGGGAGCGACCTCACCGAGCATCATGTTGAGCATCGGGACCATGCCGCCGAGCGCGGTGTACGAGTCGTGGAACGAGTTGACCGCACCCGTCGACGTGAGCGTGGTGACCGCGGCGAACGTCGCGGACTGGGACACCCCGAACCGGGTCTCGGTGCCCTCGGTCGCGGCACCGACCGCGTCCGGCACGGTCCCAGCCGGCGCGAGCTGCAGGGCATTGATCGCGATGACGCTGCCGATCGCGAGGATGGCCATGACCGCGGCGATGGCGAGGCCTTGGCGCTTGTCGCCGACCATGCGGCCGAAGACGCGGGGCAGGCTGAACGGGATGAGCAGGATCAGCAGCAGCTGGATCCAGTTGGTCCAGCCGGTCGGGTTCTCGAACGGGTGGGCGCTGTTGGCGTTGTAGAAGCCGCCGCCGTTGGTGCCCAGCTCCTTGATGACCTCCTGACCGGCGACCGGCCCGCCGGTGATCGTCTGGGTGCCGCCGGTCAGGGTGGTGACGGTGGTGCCGCCGCTGAGGTTCTGCACCACACCACCGGCGATGAACACCAGCGCGGCGAGCACCGCGACCGGCAGCAGGACCCGCACACAGATGCGCACCAGGTCGACCCAGAAGTTGCCCAGCCGGTCGGTCCCGGCGCGGGCGAACCCCCGCACCAGCGCGACCGCCACGGCGATGCCGACGGCCGCGGAGACGAAGTTCTGCACCGCCAGCCCGGCCATCTGCACCAGATGTCCCATCGTGGACTCACCGGAGTACGACTGCCAGTTGGTGTTCGTGACGAAACTGACCGCGGTGTTCCACGCCTGGTCCGGCTCGACCGGGCCGAAGCCGAGCGACAGCCACAGGTGGTGCTGGACACGCTGGAAGAGGTACAGCAACAGCAGGGACACGGCGGAGAACGCCAGCACGCTGCGGGCGTAGACCCCCCAGGACTGCTCACCGTCGGGATTGACCCCGACCGCCCGGTACAGCAGCCGCTCGGCACGGGTATGCCGCTGCGACGACACCACCCGGTACACGTGATCGCCGAACGGCTTGTGCACCAGCACCAGGGCGAGGATCAGCGAGGCGACGAAGACGACGCCCGCTTGTGCGGTGCTCATCAGAACTTCTCCGGGAAGAGTAGGGCGGTCACCAGGAACGCGGTCAGGACGACTGCGAGGACGAGACCGACGAGGTTCTCGGCGTTCACAGCCGCTCCACCGCCCGCACCGCCAGGCCGAGGACCGCGAACACCGCGATCGTCAGCAGTACGAACCACAGGTCAGCCACGAGGGATCTCCTCCTTGCAGGGACTGGTCAGCGGCGCGATGTCCGGCCGCATCGGAAGTGAAGCCCCGCCGGCCCGCCCTGCCCAGATCCGTTGACGAAATCCATACGCCCACGGCCGGTCCTTGACGGTTTCTTAACGCCGGAGCCGGCGCCGACCACAACCGAGGACGGCCGCGAGGCCGAGCGGGACCAGGTACGGCCAGGTGCCGTCACGCAGGGCGAGCTCGCCGAGGTCGTTGACCAGGAAGCCGACGAAGAGCAGCGCGGCGACACCGGTCACGCCCAGCACCGCCCTGAGGTCGGCCACCTTGCTCGCGTAGACGCCGATCGTGACCGCCATCACCGCCGCCCGGGCGGCGGTCTCACCGTCAGGAAAGAGCGCCCCGGCGACGACGGTGGTGGTCACCACCGCCGCGCAGCCGCCGGCGAGAGGCAGGCCGGTCGGTGTCTGCGGCCGGCCGCCGGAGCCCGTGGATCGCGTCACTGTCACAGCCCTTCGCGAGGCGGGCAACCGGACCGCCGCCGGCCGCCACCGCCAGCTCAACCGCCGCCGGCCGCGGCGAACAGTGCTCTTGACGAAACCCATACGCGGCCCCTGCGGGCCTCGTGCTTGCCCGCGCGGCTGTCACGTTTCGGCGTCGCGGCCGGTCATACCTCATGACCGGCAAGTCCGGTGTGACGGCGGCCCGGGCCGCGACGGGGCCGTCCGGCCAGCACATCGCAAGCACAAGGAGAGCACCATGTCACTGCCGATGAGCGCCATCATGCTCGGCGTCGAGGATCTGGACCGGGCGAAGCAGTTCTACGCCGAGGGACTCGGTTTCAAGATCGACAAGGACACCCGCAACTACGTCTCGTTCAACCTCGGCGAGGGGTCCCCGCAGCTGGCGCTCTACGAGTGGGAGGCCGCGGCGCAGGACGCCGGCGTCCCCTCGCAGGGATCCGGGTTCCGGGGCGCATCGTTCCACCTGAACCCGGACTCCAGGGATCTGGTGAACGAGACCATCCGTAACGCGGTCGCCGCCGGCGGTAGCGTGGTCAAGGAAGCCGCCGCCTCGCAGTGGGGCGGTTACTTCGGGTACTTCAGCGACCCGGACGGCTACCTGTGGAAGGTCGCCACGTATGGCGAGTGACCCCCGACGACCGGCAAGGAGCGCACCGTGAAGTTTCGGACCCTCGTCGAGCCGCCCGAGCCCATGCGGGGGCTGGAAGTCCCGGCCGAGGTGGTGGAGGCGCTCGGCGGAGGCGCGCGGCCGCCCGTGACGATCACGCTCAACGGGCACAGCTGGAAGAGCCGGGTCGCCATCATGCGCGGCCGCCACCTGCTCGGCCTGAGCAACGCCAACCGGCAGGCCGCCGGTGTCACGGTCGGCGACGAGGTGGAGGTCGAGCTGGAGCTGGACACCGAGCCCCGGGTCGTCGTCGAGCCGCCGGACTTCGCCGAGGCCCTGGACGCCGACCCGGCCGCCCGCGCCGCCTACGACAAGCTGGCGCACAGCCACAAGCGCGAGCACGTGCGGGCCATCGAGACCGCGAAACAACCGGAGACGCGCCGCCGGCGGATCGAGAAGGCCATCGCCACCCTGCGGGGCTGATCGCCGCGGCCCGCCGTCATCGGCCGGCTCGGCATCCCGCGCCGGTGCCTTGCGACGGCATGCCCGTGGGGGACCGGGGCCGGCTCCTCGCGGGCATGCCGTCGGTTCCGTGGTGAACGGTTGCCTGCCCGCGACACCATGGACGAGGCGTCCGCCGCGGCACGCACCTGCCCGCCGGGGCCGTCACGGCGCGGTTGCCTGCCGGGCCGGCCGCCGCGGCGACGGGCCCGCCGGGGCGGACCCGGTCATCATCGAGGTGTGCCGCCGGGCAACAGCTCCCGCCTGGGCGGCGTCCAGGGCGCGGGCAGGCGCGGGCACTCGTCGGCTGCGGGGCCGACCGCCACGTCGGCGAGGCCGGCTCCCGCCCCACGGTCGTAGCGCAGGTCCCCGGCGACCCAGCCGTCGCCGTCCGGCGCGGCCCACGGTGCCCGGGCGAACTGCAGCAGCGCGTCGACCGCGCAGTACTGCGAGGCGAGCGTCGCGAACAGGCCGGCGTCGAGGCTCAGCTCGCCGCGCCAGGCGATCTCGCCGGTGGGGGGCTGGTCGACCGGGACGAGCCGGGCGGTCGTCTCGTCGCCGGCGGGGTACAGCCGCGCGCACCGCTCGGCCGGGATCCAGCCCGGCGCCAGCGAGTGGAACGCCCGGCGCAGCACATACCGGTCAGGCGTGCGCTGCACCGCGATGACCTCACGGCAGACGGGGTTGGCCGGCATCGGGGTCAGCACGATGTCGAGGGTGCGGGCCGCCGGGAACCGCTCGGCGAGCAGCGCCTCGAGGCGGCGCTCGGCCGAGCGGGACGTGACCGCGAACGTCGCGGTGAGGACCAGCCAGGCGGCGACGCCGCCGGCGAGCGCGACCCGGGCGGAGGCGAAGCGGCCGAGGGCGGCGAGGCCGGCGGTGAGCAGCGTCAGCAGCGCCGCGAAGGACGCGGGCACGAAGCCGCTGAACCAGCTCAGGCCGAGCCCAGCCGCGAGTACCAGCGCGGTCAGCACCCGCAGCGTCCTGCCCGGCAGCACGAACAGCAGCACCGTCGCGCACGCCCACAGCAGTGGCTCGACGATGAAGACGGCGTCGCCGTAGAACCAGCGGTTGTCGAGCGGCCAGAACGGGTGGACGCCGTAACTGTTGGTGAAGTCCAGCCCGATGTGCAGCAGCGGCGCCAGGACCGCCAGCCCGGCGAGGAGCAGGAGGTCCGCCCGGAGCGGCGTGATCCTCCGATACCGCCACCAGAGCCGCACCGCCACGAACAGCAGCACCGCAAGGCCCAGCGCACCGACGACGGTGTGCGTGTGGCCGCGGTGGTGCAGCAGGTAGTCGGTCGTGGTGCCGGCCCAGCCGGTGTAGATGACGTCGGCGTCCGGGAGGTTCCCGCCGACCGCCATGACGCCGAGGACGACGCCGCGGCGCGCCCGGTCGCTGAGGACCGTCGAAGGCGGCACGGACCGGTGGACGGCCTCCCCGACCATGATGCTGATCAGCGTGTGGGTCACGTTGTCCATAGCCGGTGATCCTCTGCATGCGGGCGGCCGGCCGGGGGCCGGTTGGGGGTGCGCCAAGTCTTGCATCCCGGGCCGGCGGATGATCCAGTTCACCCCATGAACCGTCGTGTGAGGCAGCCATGACCGGACTCGCCCAGCGGCTGGCCGACCTCGCCGGCAGCGCCATGTTGGACACGGCCCTGGTCAGCGGGCTCACCCAGCTGCCCGCCGGGTTCGTCCAGGTCGAGCTGACGGCCGCGGCGTTCCGGAAGGTGACCTGGGTGCCCGGCGCGAAGCTGCAGCTGAGGCCGCGCCGCGGCGCGCTCGGCCTGCGGACCTACACACCCGTCAGCTGGGACGCCGGGCGCGGCGCGACGCGGCTCGTCGCGTACCCGCACGGCGACGGCCCGGCGGCGCACTGGTTCCGGCAGGCGGCGGCCGGTGACACGTGCGAGGTGTTCGGGCCCCGCCGCTCGATCGACCTGCGCGGGCCGGCCGGCCCCGTGGTGTTCGTCGGCGACGAGTCCAGCGTGTCACCGGCAGCGAACGGTCCACGTGCTTCCCGACGGCGGTGACCATCGCCAGCGCCTGGGACGAGGAGCTGGCGCAGCGGATCGGGCAGGCCCTCGCCGTGGAGCCCGCGCCCTCGGCGTCGACGTGGTGCTCGGGCCGGGCCTGAACATCAAGCGGCACCCGCTGTGCGGCCGCAACTTCGAGTACTTCTCCGAGGACCCGCTGCTCAGCGGCCGGCTCGCCGCGGCGGTGCGCCGGCGGGCGCGGTAGCGGGCCCGCGCCGAAGGCGTCCACCGCGGTATGTCCGAGCTGATATGCCCTCGATCACTTGTTGGCGGCATCGAAGTGTGCGAATCTCGCGCCACCTTCGTACCCTCCGATCGAGGAGCTCGTTTATGAGATCCCGCTCAGCGGCGCTGACACTGACCGTGTCCGCCACGCTCCTGCTCTTCGGCGCCGGCCTGGCGATCCCGGCCATCGCCGCGCCGGCGGTGGCCGCCAACCCGGCGCTCGCCGCGGCGCCGGACATCGCCGTCGCGAACGTGCAGGCCCACCTGGCCCAGTTCGGCACGATCGCGTCCAGCAACGGCGGCAACCGCCGCAGCGGCACCGCCGGCTACACCGCCTCGGTCGCCTACGTCAAGGGCAAGCTGCAGGCCGCCGGGTACACGGTGACCGAGCAGACGTGCACCAGCTGCACGTACCGGGCGAACAACCTCATCGCCGACTGGCCCGGCGGCCCGTCGGACCAGATCACCATGTTCGGCGCGCACCTGGACGGCGTGTCGGCCGGGCCCGGGATCAACGACAACGGCTCCGGCTCGGCGACGCTGCTGGAGAACGCGCTGGTCCTGGCGCAGCAGAACCCGGCGATGAGCCGGCACGTCCGGTTCGCCTGGTGGGCCGGTGAGGAGCAGGGCCTGCAGGGATCCGCGTTCTACGCCAACGCCCTGACCAGCACGCAGCGGTCGCAGATCAAGGCGTACTACAACTTCGACATGGTCGGCTCGACCAACGGCGGCTACTTCATCAACCACATCACGTCCGCCGCCGCCGCGCCGCTGAAGGCGTACTGGGACTCCCTGGGCCTGCAGCCGGAGGAGAACACCGAGGGCGCCGGCCGTTCCGACGACTACTCCTTCGAGCGTGTCGGCATCCCGACGTCCGGCTACGCCGCGGGCGCCAGCGCCAGGAAGACCTCCGCCCAGGCGGCGAAGTGGGGCGGCACCGCGAACAGCGCGTACGACCCCTGCTACCACCAGTCGTGCGACACGACCAGCAACGTCAGCGCGACGGTGCTCAACCGCAGCGCGGACGGCGTCGCCGCGACGATCTGGCAGACCTCGGTGTCCGGCACGACGACCCCGCCGCCGACCACCACCCCGCCGCCGACCGGTGGCACGTGCAGCGGCCAGAAGCTGCTCAACCCCGGCTTCGAGTCCGGCGCCACCTCCTGGACCGGCACCAGCGGCGCCATCGGCCAATGGGCCAGCCA
>NZ_JBFAIC010000137.1:0-11206 GCF_040654515.1 Dactylosporangium sp. NPDC050688 | reverse complement strand
GCGCTGATGGTCAACGCCGCCCGGCTCAAGGACGCCGGGCAGCGCAACGACGTCGAGGCCGGCATGGCCAAACTCCTGGCCAGCGAGTACTGCGCCGAGGTCGTCCAGGAGTCCTTCCGCATCCACGGCGGCTACGGCTACTCCAAGGAGTACGAGATCGAACGCCTCATGCGCGAGGCACCGTTCCTGCTCATCGGCGAAGGCACCAGCGAGATCCAGAAGACCATCATCAGCCGCGGACTGCTCAAGGAGTACGGGGTCCGCTGACGACGCGGGCGGTCACGTGTACACCGTCCACGGTGGACAGTGACAGCTCGTCGGTGCCGGTGATGCGGGCCTCCTGGCCGCAGAACAGCGGCCGCACGTTGCGGTGGGTCACCTCGCGCACCGGACCGGCGCCGCGCAGGCGGACGGTCTCCAGCAGCGCCAGGGTCATCAGCGGCCCGTGCACGACGAGCCCCGGGTATCCCTCCACCCCCATGGCGTAGGCCAGGTCGTAGTGGATGCGGTGGCCGTTGGCGGTCGCGGCGCTGAACCGCATGAGCCGCACCGGGTCGGTGCGCAGCAGCCACTCCCCCGGCCCGTCCGGCGTCAGCAGCGCGTCGACCGAGGACGCCTCCGGCAGCACCGGCGTTACGGAGCTCGGGGGCGAGGCCGGCCGGTACACGATGTCCTGCGTCTCGACCACGGCCAGCACGCCGTCGGCACGGGTGAGCCGGGTCTGCACCGTGGACAGGACGAACTCGCCCTGGCGGCCGGACTTCGGGGTGGTGGAGAGGACCTCGACGGTGCGATCGACGGTCGAGCCGACGGTGATCGGGGCGAGCAGGCGCACGGTGCCGCCGGCGAACATGCGGCGCGGGAAACCCGGCGGATGCGGCGGCGTCACGTGCCGCGGGTGCCCGTCGGGTCCGGTCTGCCCGGCCGGCGGCCACGCCGGCAGCGCGGCCCAGTGCCACAGCGGCGGCAGCGGGTCACCGGGTCCGGGCGCGGGCAGCCCGGTGTCGAACAGCGCGGCCAGTGCCTGCACCGGGCCGGCCTGCACCAGCACCTCAGCCATCGACTCCTCCTCGCTCCAGCAGCCGGCGGGCCCGTTCGACGACCGGCCGGTCGACCATGCGGCCGTCCACGGTCACGACCGCCCCGCCGTCGGCGGCCGCCGCGACGATCCTGGCCGCCCAGGCCGTCTCCTGCGCCGACGGGCGGAACGCGGCGGCGACGAGCGGGACCTGCCGCGGGTGGATGCACAGTTTGCCGGTGAAGCCGAGGCTGCGGGCATAGGTGACGTCGCCGGCCAGCAGCGCGTCGTCGGACAGGTCGGTGGTGACGCCGTCGATCGGGCCGGGCAGGCCCGCCGCCGCACTCGCCAGGACCAGCGTGTGCCGGCAGGTGGCCAGCGCCGCCCGGTCGGCGGGGTCGACGCCGAGCTGAGCGGCGAGATCGAGGTGGCCGAACGCCAGCCGGGCCACCCCGGGGACGCGGGCGATCCGGGCCGCGTCGAGCACCCCGGCCGCGGTCTCCACGAGCGCGATCACGACCGGCGAACGGCCCAGCCGGCCGGTGAGGGCCTCGATCGCCGCCGGGTCCTCGGCCTTCGGCAGCATGACCGCGGAGTCCACGGTGGACAGTGCGGCGACGTCGTCGTCGTGCCACTCGGTGCCGATGGCGTTGATGCGTACCGCGGCCCGGTTGCCGGCGGCCAGCCAGGCGAGCGCCGCCGAACGGGCCGCAGCCTTGTCCGGCGGCGCGACCGCGTCCTCGAGGTCGATGACGACGGGGGCGCCGGTGCCGGCCGCGCGGTCGAAGCGCTCGGGCCGGCCGCCGGGCACGAACAGCACACCCGTGGCGCGCGCGATCCGGTCAGCGAACGCAACGCCGCTCACGCCGTTGCCTCCGCTGCTGCCGGGACCTGGGCGGTGAACCAGTCGGCCACGGTGCCCGGGTCCGCGAAGGTGACCGACGGGTCGGCGGCGAGTTCCTCCACGACGCCGAAGAAGCCGCCGACGCGGTGCGGCACGCCCAGCAGGTGCGGGTGCATCGGCAGGGCCAGGACCCGGGCGCCGTGCTCGGCCCGGGCCTCGGCCTTGAGGACCGCGACGGTGTCCCGGACCCGCCGCACGTACTCCGGCATCGGCTGGTGCTCCACCGCGACCACCACGCTGTCGTTGAGCTCCAGGTTGTACGGCAGGGCCAGCAGCGGCGGCGCGGTGGTCATCCACAGCGGATGGTCCGCGACCGCCCAGTCGAGCACGTAGCGCACGCCGAGCTCGGCCAGCACCTGCGGGGTGTGAACGGTCTCGGCCAGGCCGGGCCCCATCCAGCCGCGCGGGCGCCGGCCGGTGCTCGCGGTGAGCAGGTCCAGCGACTCCTGGATCACGACGCGCTCGTCGGGGGCGCCGGTCACCGCCTCCTGGCGCACGCCGTGCGCGATGAACTCCCAGCCGGTGGCGAGCAGCAGCTCGAACACGGCCGGATAGTCGGTGTGGATGGCCGCGTTGACGCTCAGCCCGACCGGCAGGCCACGCCCGGCGAAGCCGTCCACGAGCCGCTCGACGCCGGCCCGCAGGCCGTAGTCGACCCAGCTGAAGTTCGGCACGTCGGGCACGTTGTCGCGGCCGTGCGGGGCGGTGAGCAGCTTGCGTGGCATCGGCCGGTCGAAGGGCCACGACTCCACGTTGAGGATCGGCATGACCACCAGGTCGGCGCCGTCCGGGCCGGCCAGCCGGGGCAGCTGCGCCGGCAGCCGGTGCGGTATCCACGTCATCGCGACGATGCTCCTATCGGGTCTGGCCGCCGTCGACGGTGATGCTGGTGGCCACGATGTGCGCGGCCCGTGGCGACAGCAGGTACGCGGCCGCCGCGGCGACGTCCCCGGGCTCGGCCGGATGGCCGGCGGGAATCTGGGCGTCGAGGGTCGCCGCCGCGGTGGCCTCGTCGACGCCGGCGGTGGCCGCGCGGTGGGCCAGCAGCGCCGCGTACCGGCCGGTGCGGGTCGGGCCGGGGTGCAGCCCGGCGACACCGATGCCGTGCGGCGCGAAGAAGCGGCCTGCGCTGGCGACGAGGCCGTCGAGGGCGGCGTTGACGGCGGTCGAGGTGACCATGCCGGGCGGCGCGTCGCGGGCCGCGTTGCCGGCGACGAGCACGATGCGTCCGCCTCCGCCGTCGCGCATCAGCGCCGCGGCCGCGCGCATCGCCCGTACCGAGGCCAGAAATTTCGTGGTGAACGCCGTCTGCCAGGCGTCGTCGTCGATCTCGTCGAACGTGCCGATCGGGGTCGATCCGACGCAGGCGAGCAGCCCCCACAGCGGCGCTTGGCGGGCCGCCGCCGCGGCCAGCGCGGCCGTGCCCTCGGTCGTGGTCAGGTCGGCGGCGACGACGGTGACCTCGGGTGCGCCGTCCCTGCGGGCCTGCGCGGCGAGCGCCTCGAGCCGGCCGGGGTCGCGGGAGGCCAGGACGAGCCGGGCGCCCTCGGCGGCCAGTTGCAGGGCGGCGGCCCGGCCGATGCCCGCCCCGGCGCCGGTGACGGCGACAAGACGGCCGGCGAGTTGCAGGTCCATCAGGCGTCCTTCCAGAGCCCGGCGAGCTCGTCGGTGGTGCAGACGGTGGCGTAGCGGTGCCGGGCCGTCTCCAGCGCGGCCTCGTGCAGCGGCACCGACCACGAGCCGCAGGCGTCCTCGGGCAGTACGACGTAGTAGTCCGCGCTGAACGCCTCGCGGGCGGTCGCCTCGACGCACACGTTGGTGGAGACGCCGGCGCAGATCACCGTGCGCACCCCGGCGGAGCGCAGCAGCAGGTCCAGGTTGGTGCCGGCGAAGGCGCTGTAGCGGTACTTCTGCACGACCACGTCGCCGTCCTCGGGGGCGAGCTCGTCGATGACGCGCTGCCCCCAGCTGCCCTGCACGCACAGGTCGGTGACGGAGAACGTGGCCCGCGACCGCGCGTCCAGCCACGGGCCGGAGTCGCTGGCGTGCCCGGGCAGGGTGGTGTGCTGCGCGTGCACCACGAACACCCCGGCCGCCCGCGCCGCGGCCAGCAGCCGGCGCATCGCCGGGATCACCCGCCGGCCGTGGTCGAGGGACCGGCCGCCGCGGGTGGCGGTCTTGCCCCGCGGGTCGAGGAAGTCGTTGCACATGTCGACGAGCACGAGGGCGGTGTGTGCCGGCTGCACCTTCTCGGCGAGGGTGCCGAGGATCTGCGGCATCATGCCCGGACCAGCTCAAGCAGCTCGTCGCCGGGGCCGTCGACGCTCATCGCGGCCCGCCAGCGCCGCGCGGCGCCGTCGTCGCCGAGCACCGGCGCGGTCAGCAGCCGGAACTTGGCCTCCAACTGGGCGTCGGTCATCGGCGCGGCGACGCTGCCGGTGGCGTGCTGGACGGTGAACGTGTGGGTGACGCCGCCGGGCAGCCACACCTGGACGCGGCACGCGTCCTTCGGCATCGCCGGGTCGGTGACCGCCTCGACCTTGCGCCGCAGGCCGACCACCTGCGGGTCGCTCGCCCGCGCGTCGGTGTACTGCGCCGGGCCTGCCCCGCCGTCGAGCATCCCGACCGCGAAACAGTGGTACACCGAGAACTTGCTCTGCAGCCCGTTGACCGGCTCGCGCACGCCCATCACCTCCAGCACCACCGGCCGGACCGTCACCACGACCCGTTCGATGTCCGCGGTCGGCAGTCCGGCGTCCCGCGCCGCGATCGCCGCGTCGATCACCGGGTGGGAGACGATGCCGCAGCTGTACGGCTTGAAGGCGTTCTGTTCCACCTCCCACTCCTCGCCGAGGCGCTCCAGCGCGGCGGCAGGGTCGTAGGCGGGCGCGAGCGCGGCGGCGAGGCCTGCGGGCGCGCCGAACGGGTCGGCGGCACCGGTCAGCCCGGCGCGGGCCAGCAGCGCCGCCTGCAGCCCGTCGGCGGCCGACCGGCCGACGTGCAGCGCCTTCGTCATCGAGCCGAGCTGCTCGGTGACGCCGGCGGCGAGCGCGCCGGCGATCGCCAGGGCGTGCCGGGTCTGCTCGGCGTCCAGTCGCAGCACCCGGGCGGCGGCCGCGGCCGCGCCGACGTGCCCGGCGGTGCCGGTCACGTGCCAGCCGCGGTCGAAGTGCCCGGGCCCGAGCGCGATGCCGACCCGGCTGCCGACCTCGATCCCGGCCACCACGCCGGCGAGCACGTCCCGGCCGTCGGCGGCCACGACGGCCGCGGCGGCGAGGGCGGCGCCGACGACCGGGGCGCCGGGGTGCAGCACGGTGCGCAGGTGCGTGTCGTCGAAGTCCTCGACGTGCATGGCGTACCCCATGAGCAGCGCCGCCGCGTATCCCGACACGGTCTCGCCGCGCCCGGCGACCGGCACGTCGCCGCGCAGCCCGAGGTCGCGCAGGGTGTCGGCGACGGCCAGCACGGCGGGGTGGCTGGCGGCGTCGACGGCGAGGCCGATGACGTTGGCCAGGGCGCGCCGCCCGGCGTGGCGGGCGCTGTCGGGCACTGTGTCGAGGTCGAGCCCGCTGGCGAAGGCGGCCAGCCGCGCCGCGAGATCCGTACCGGTGCCGGGTTGGCTGGGTACGGGTTCAGCAGCCGCCGGGGTCGTGTGGCGCTGGGGCGCCAGGACGGTCCAGACGGTGCCGAAGCCCTCCAGCAGGGTGGCCGCGGCGGCCCGGTCGCCGTAGGTGAACAGCAGCCCGCGTGGCCCTTCCAGGGCGGTCGGTGAGGCCGTGACGCCGTGGCCGGCCAGTGCCGCGGCGAGCACGCCTGCGGCGGCGGCGAATCCGGGTGTCAGGTCGCCCAGCGGCGTCGCGTCGTGCACCCGGTGGCCACCGGTGAGGCTGGCCGCGATGCACAGCGCCGTGGTCAGCCGGCCGTGCGTGGCCCCGCCGGCAAGGCATGCCGTCACGGCCGCCCCGAGCACGCCGGCGCTGCCCGCCGGGTCCCAGACGGCCGCGTGGCGGGCCCCGAGGGCGGCGGCGAGCCGCACGGCCAGCTCCGCGCCGATGAGCACGGCCAGGGCGGGATCGCATCCGGCGCCGGCGGGGTCGCGGGCGGCGGCCGGCCGGGACGCCTCCATCCCGGCGGCCGCCGCCGCGCACACCCGCCACGCCCACGCCGCCGGCTCGGCGGACCGGTCCTGGCGGTGCCAATCCTCAGGCAGGGCCGCGGCCAGCAGGGCGGTGGTGAGCGGGTCCGTGGTGTCCGGGCCGTACGGCGCCTGTGCCGCGATCCGGTGCAGCGCCGGCGCGGGCGGCGCGCCGGACGGCCCTATGGCCGCCTTCGCAGCTGCCAGTGCGGCGGCGTCGACCGGCGCGGCGCAGGTGCGCAGCACATGATCGGCGAACGTTGATGCGAGCACGGCCCAACCCCCAACACTCAACTACAGTGCTTAAGTGAGGTTAACTACTTGAGGGCGTCGAGTCCAGGACGGGTCGGTCACAACCTCGCTGGGCGGGGTGGTTCAGGCAGACGTCGCCGCCCGCGCGGTGCGGCCGGGCTTCGCCGCCGCCTCGTCGGCCGGCCCCAGCTGCAGGCCGGCCCGCAGGCTCTCGCCCACCGGCGATCCGGACTTGATCCCTACGAAGAACGCCAGCACCACCAGTGCCGCTTGGCGCTGGTCGTCCGACAGTTGGCGGTGGAACAGTGCCACGTGCGCCTGGACCTGCTCGTTGATCTCGGCAAGCACCGGGGCGACTTCGGCGGTGGCGACCACGCGGGTCATCCGCTTGTCCTGGTCGGTGCGCTGCCGCTCGACCAGTCCGCGCCGCTCCAGGTCGCGGACGAGGCGCGAGGCGAACGCCGGGACCACGTCGAGACGCTCCGCCAGCTGGCTGACCGTCAGCGGCTCGTCCATCACGCCGAAGATCTGGATCAGCGCCTGGTGCGCCAGCGGGTCGAACCCGTGGTCGCGGGCGGCGTCGTCGACGATGCGGATGACCTTGCGGATCACGTAGCGGGCGATGGCGACGGCCTGCACGTACGTCTTCTGATCGGTGACCTTCTCCTGACCGTTCTGCACCCAGGCAGCCAGCGCGATCTCGGTCTCGTTCACGTGCGTTCCCTTCACCGGGCCCGTTAGAGCCTCAAGTATCACACTAGGAATAAGTACCCAGGCTTATTATGCTGATGACCATGGTACTTCCGACAGCCATCCGCAATAAGTGGGGCGTCATCATTCCTTCGACGAACGTCATGGTCGAGCATGACCTTGCCATGCTCTGCCCGTCCGATGTGACCTTCCACGCCGGACGCGCATACATCAGCAAACCGTCGATGGCCTCCGACGCCGACGCCAAGACCCTGCTCGACCAGATGGAGGCCTCGTTCGACGTGGCCCTGCGCGACGTGCTCACCCTGGCCCCCGACCGCATCGTCATCGCCATGTCGGCCGAGGTGATGCGGCGCGGCGTCAAGGGCGGCGCCGAGTTCGTCGACGGCATCGCCCAGAAGACCGGCCTGCCTGTCACCACCGGCCCGGCCGCGGTCATCGCCGGCCTGCAGTGCATCGGCGCGACGCGCATCGCCGTGCTGACGCCATACCAGCCCGAGTCGGACCGGTTGACCAGTCAGTACCTCCAGGAGTCCGGCTTCGACGTGGTGCACGTCAAGGGCCTACGCCGCACCTCCGCCACCGACATCGCCGCGACCACCCCCGACCAGGTCATCGCCGGGCTGCGTGTCCTGGCGACACACAGTCCCGACGCCATCGTAGTGGCCGGCACCAACCTGGGCGCGGTGACACTGGCCGCCGAGGCCGAGCACTGGCTGGGTGTCCCCACGATCGCCATGAACGCCGCCACGGTCTGGCACGCCCTGCGCGAGTCGGGCATCCCCGACCGCCGCACCGACGCCGGCTTCCTGCTCCGCGACTTCTGACCCGCCGCTCCCGGCGCTGCCGCGGCGGCGCCGGCCGGGGATGCCGGCGCCGTGACCCTCAGTGGGTGACCGGAGCGCCGGCTACCGCAGCGGGGTGAACGTCCAGCGGCGGGAGCTGGCGTACCAGGGCAGGGCCGCCACCTCCGCCCGCTTCGGACCGCGCTGGGCGGCGGCGCGCTCAGGGCCGTCGAGGACCTGCAGGTCGGCCAGCTCGTGCAGCACGAAACAGTTGCGCTCACCCGGCGGGACGTCACGGGCGAGCAGGCGACGCACGCGCAGCCACGACGGGGCGGCCAGCAGCAGCGGGGCGTGCTCGGTGTCGTACCAGTCGTCGAACTGGGCCAGCCCCGACGGCGGCACCGCGAAACTCACCATCAGCAGGTAGGCGCCGGGGGTGGCCGGGCCGGAGTCGGCGCGCACCTCGCACCGCCGGCCACCGGCGACGGACTCGTGCGGCACCAGGGCCAGCCCGTCGGCCGGGTCGTCGACGGAGATCCAGCGCTCGACGAGCGGCAGCGTCCCGACCGGGCCGCGCAACAATGTGATCACCAGCGGGTCCTCATGTTGACCGCCTTCACCTCGGCGTACGTCCGCAGCTCGTCCAGCGTCTCCTCGCGGCCGAGGCCGCTGTCCTTGACACCGCCGAACGGCTGACCCCAGTAGTGCCGGCTCACGTCGTTGACCCAGACGTAGCCGGCGTGCAGGCCGCGGACCACCCGCATCGCCTGCTGCAGGTCGTTGGTCCACACCGCGCCGGTGAGGCCGTACTCGACCGCGTTGGCCTGCGCCAGCACCGTGTCCACCGAGGACCAGCGCAGGACGGACACGACGGGGCCGAAGATCTCCTCACGGGCGATGCGCATGTGCGGCTCGACCCGGTCGAACAGGACCGGCGGCTGGAAGAACCCGCCGGGCAGGCAGGGATCCGTGCCCGAGGCGACGATCCGGGCGCCCTCGCCGCGACCGGCGGCGACGTAGCCGGCCACCCGGTCGCGGTGGGCGGCGGAGACGAGCGGGCCCATGGCGGTGCCGCCGTCATAGGCCACGCCCGGCACGAAACGGGCGATGCGCTGCGCCACGGCGTCCACCACGGCGTCGTGGACGTCCTCGTGGATGAAGACCCGCGACGTGGAGCCGCACGACTGCCCGGCGCAGCTGTCGAGGTTCATGCCGGCCACGACGGCGTCAGCGACGGCCTCGACCGGCGCGTCGGGGAACACGATCATCGCGTTCTTGCCGCCGAGCTCCAGCGACACGTGCTTGACCGAGCCGGCCGCCGCGGCCCGCTGGATCGCCAGGCCGGTGGCGACGCTGCCGGTGAAGCCGATGCGCCGCACCAGCGGGTGGCCGACCAGCGCGGCGCCGGCCTCGGCACCGCCGGTGACGACGGTGAACACGCCCGGCGGCAGCACCGCCTGGGCGATCTCGGCCAGCCGCAGCGCCGACAGCGGCGTCTGCTCGGCCGGCTTGAGCACCACGGCGTTGCCCATCACCAGCGGGGGCAGCATCGCCTTGATCGCGAAGTACGCCGGGTGGTTGTACGCCACGATGCGGGCCACCACACCGAACGGTTCGTACTCGGTGAAGTGCAGGTCCCGCGGGTCGATCGGGATCGTGGCGCCGCCGGTCATCCCGGCCACGGCCGGCCAGGTGACGAACTGGTGCAGGCAGCGCTCGACGTCGGACAGCATCGCCGGGTACGGGTTGCCGCCGTCCAGCGCGTCGAGCATCGCCAGCTCGTGGCGGTGCTCGCGGACGGCGGCGCCGAGCGCCTCCAGCAGCCGGCGGCGGCCCGGCACGCCGAGGTCGCGCCAGGCGGGCTGGGCGGCCGCGGCGGCCCGCACGGCGCGGTCGACGGTGGCGGCGTCCGCGACCGGCACGTCGGCCAGCGCGGCACCGGTCGACGGGTCGAGCGTCGGCGCGTGGCGCAGGCCGGCGACCGGCTCCCCGGCGACCAGGATGCGCGGTGCGATCCGGTCCCGGACGATCTGCGGATCGATCATGGGGCACCTGACTCGGGGAACAGCTCGGACCAGCGGGCGCGGACCCGCTCGCGGGCACCGGCCGGCACGTCGGCGATGACCGCGCGCTCCGGGTCGGCGCCCAGCGGGCGGGTCGCGTCGATGCCGAGCTTGGAGATGGTCCGGCCGACGGACATCGGGTCGACCGGGTTGGACTTCATGCCGGGCACCACCAGCAGGTCCTCATGGGCCCGCATCCGGGTCGCGACCGCCCACTCGACCTGCCGGGGGTCGGCCGGGTCGATGTCGTCGTCGACGACGGTGACGTGCTTGATGAGGTCCTGCGCGGTGAACGCGGCCAGCATCGCCAGGCGGGCCTCGCCCGGGTTGCGCTGCTCGATCGCGATGACCGCATGGAAGCGGCAGCTGCCGGCCTCGGTGAGCACGACGCGGCGGGTGCTCGGCACGACCGCGCGGACCGCCCGCAGCAGCGTCGCCTCGCGCGCGACGGCGCCGGTGACGAGGTGCTCGGGGTGGTTGCCGCCGACGATCATCGTCAGCCACGGGTCGCGCCGGTGGGTGACCGCGGTGACCCGCAGCACGGGGTTGTCACGCATCGGCGCGTACAGGCCGGGAAACTCGCCGAACGGACCCTCCGGGGCGCGGTCGCCCGGGTGCAGCAGCGCCTCGACGACGATCTCGGCCTCGGCCGGGACGAGGACGTCGACCGTGCGGCCGCGGACCATCCGCAGCGGCTCGCCGAGCAGCGCCCCGGCGGCGTGCGCCTCGTCGAACGGCACGAGCAGCTGCGAGGCGGCCACGACGGCGGGGTGGCAGCCGAGCGCGACCGCCACCGGCATCGGCTCGCCGCGCGCCCACCACTCCTGCAGGAACTGCCAGGAGTGGGTGGGCGCGAAGTTGACGCCGAGCCGGTCCGGGCCCTGCACCTGGAGCCGGGCGATGGCGAGGTTCTGCCGGCCGCCGCCGGGCGGGGCGCACAGCAGCACGCCGGCGGAGAGGTACCGGCCGCCGTCGCGCTCGCTGATCGCCGGGATCGGCAGCAGCGCGGTCAGGTCGATGCCGTCGGTGACGACGACCTCCTGGCAGGGGCCCTCGTCGAGGACCGCCGGCGGGACCGGGGTGTCGAGGGCGGCGGCGAGCACCTCGCCGAGCCGCTCGTCGTCCACGCCGAGCACGCAGGCGAGCTTGTCGCGGGTGTTGAGCAGGTTGCCGACCAGCGGGACCCGGTAGCCGGGCACGTCGTCGAAGCGGACCGCCGGGCCGTGCGCCAGCTCCCACAGCACGGCCGCCGCCTCGTACTCCCAGCCGACCGGCTCGGAGACGACGACGGCCTTGCCGTGCCGCCGCAGGGTCTCGAACGCGCCCCGCAGGTCCTGC
>NZ_JBFAIC010000136.1:0-11394 GCF_040654515.1 Dactylosporangium sp. NPDC050688 | reverse complement strand
AGTGGCCGCTGCGTTCACCGAACTCGCCCGGGCTATCTGACCGCGGACCCGACACGGGTTCAACGCGGCCATCGATCCGGCAACGCAACAGCGCCAGAAGAAGAAGAATCCAGCCGGCCTACGCCGGCGTGCCGACCGTCCGCGGAATCATGTCGGCCACTGTCTTGTGCGCAGCGCGCACCCATCACGGAACATGTGCAGCCTCCCCGTCAGGCCCATGCAGTCGCACCGGGATCGATACCCTGGCAAGGCGAAATCTAGGGCTCGCATTCACCGAGTCAAGACGTCACCCTACGTGTGCGGCGTCCGTCCCCGCCGATCCGGACATTCCTCCGGTGTCGTGCCGATCTTGCGTTGGTCGATTGACACAGGGGTCCGGCGGCCCTACGTTTCGCTCACTTTCACTCCGCGGGGGGCCACAGTGATCACACTGCATCGTGCCGTGCGTCGATCCGGGCGCGGCACTCTTTCCACCAGACTCGCCATGGCCACCGTGCTCGCGGTCGTCGCGACCGGTTCGGCCGTCGCGCTCGTCGCCGGCACCGCCGGGCCGGCCGGCGCTGAACCCGCGCCGACGGGTCAGACCGGTCAGGCCGACCAGCGGGCGGCGGAGACCGCGGCGCTGCGGCAGGCGATCGAGAGCGGCCGCGACGTCGAGGTCGCGAACTCGAAGTCCGAGCTGGCCCGGGTCCTCGCCACGCCACGCGGGACCCTCGTCCGGGAGAGCTACGCCGTGCCGCACTGGACGAAGAAGGACGGCGCCTGGCGGCAGATCGACCTGTCCCTGCGCAAGGACGGCGCCACCCTCGCACCCGTGGCGTCGGTGGCCGACGTGCGGTTCTCCGCCGGCGGCACCGAACCCCTCGTCACCTTGCAGGGCGCCGGCGGCGCACTCCGCCTGACCTGGCCGGCGAAGCTGCCGACGCCGCGGATCGAGGGCGACACCGCCGTCTACGAGTCGGTGCTGCCCGACATCGACCTCCAGGTCCAGTCCACAGTGGAGGGCTTCGGCTACTCCCTGATCGTCAAGACCCGCCAGGCCGCCGCCAACCCGGCACTGACCAAACTGAAGTTCGGGCTCACCAGCACCGGCTGGACGCTCAAACAGCGCCCCGGCGGCGGCTACGAAACCCGCGACAGCACTGGCAAGACCACCGCCTCCGCCGGACCCGCGCTCATGTGGGACGCCTCCGGCGTACCGACCGCTCAGCGGTCCCTCGCCGCGGCACGCACCGCGGGCCCGAACTCGCTGCTGCGGCACGTGCCCGACGACTCCCGCAAGACCGACCTGCCCACCACGGTCGAAAACGGGTCCCTCGTCATCGTCCCCGACGCGGCCATGCTCGCCGACCCGAACGTCGCGTTCCCGGTCGTGATCGACCCGTGGACCGGCGTCGGCCGCGCTCGCTGGGGGTACACCAACTCCACCAACGCCAACCGCGACGACGGCATCGTCCGCGTCGGGCTCAACACCGACGGCTCCGGCACCTTCCGGTCCTTCTTCGCGTTCGACCTCACCTGGCTGCCCGGCAAGCAGATCCGCGGCGCCAAGTTCATCACGGTCATGACCCACTCCTGGTCGTGCACCGCAACCCCGGTCAACCTGTACCGCACCGGCGACCTCACCACCGCCGGCAAGCAGACCTGGTCCGGGCCCGCTTTGAACCTGTTCGTCGAGCAGAAGTCCGGCAACGCGCACAAACCCTCCACCGGCGCCGGCTGCACCAACGACCCCCAGCCGAACCTGTACATGGAGTTCGCCAACCAGACGCTGCTCAACGACGTCATCAACTTCGGCCAGGGCCGCGGCAGCTACACCCTGGGCCTGTCCGCCCGCGACAGCGACGGCACCGACGAGACCACCGGCAACCGGTGGAAGAAGTTCGACCAGGGCTCCACCGCCATGTCCATCGAATACAACAACCTGCCGAACACGCCGCCCGCCTCCGCGATGACCACGCACACCGACTACACCGCCGCCGGACACGCCTGCGTCACCGGCACCGGGCGACCGCTCGTCCGCTCGACGACGCCGTGGCTCAAGGCGAACATCTCCGACCCCGACGGCGACCAGAGCGGTCAGCTCTCCGCCTCGTTCGCGCTCGAACAGTGGAACGGCACCGCGTGGGCCGCCGTCGCCGGCTGGCCCAAGGGCGACTCCGGCGTCCCGTCCGGCACCCTCGCTGAGGTGCAGGTGCCGGCCGGCGCCGTGACCGGAGGGAACGCACGCTGGCGGGCGCAGGTCAGCGACGGCCTCGGCGGCACGTCGAACTGGTCGCCGTGGTGCGAATTCTCGATCGACACCACACCGCCCGGCATCGTGCCGACCGTGACCGCCGCCGACGGCGTGTACCTGGAGTCGCCGCCCAACGACGTCATGCGCGGCTCGGTCGGCCGCAGCGGACAGTTCACCTTCGGCGCCAACGGCGAGACCGACATCGTCGAATACGAGTACCAGCTCGACGGCAGCGCGAAGACCTACGTCAACGCCAGCAGCACCGGCGGGCCGGCCACCGTCTGGGTCACCCCGACCCACGTCGGCGAGCACGTGCTGACCGTCCGCTCCCGCGACGCCGCCCAGAACGCGTCACCGCCAAAGGACTACCGCTTCCTCGTCAACTCCGCATCCGCGCCCAATGCCGTGTGGAAGATCGACGAGGGCACCGGCACCACCCTGGCCACGACGCCGGCCGGCGGCCCGAACGTGACCCTGTCCAACGGCCCGGCCTGGACCGCCGGCCGTGTCCTGGGCACGCACGCCGTCACCGGCGCCGACCGCGCGGTGCGCTTCGACGGGGTGGACGACCTCGCCGCCACCGCCGGCCCGGTGCTCGACACGTCGAAGAGCTTCAGCGCCGCCGCCTGGGTCCGGCTCACCGGCACCGACAGCCAGCGCACCGTCCTGTGCCAGGAAGGCGCGATGGCTTGCGGGTTCGCCGTCCAGTACCGGCCCGCACCGGACAACCGCTGGACGCTGAGCATGTACGGCAGCGACACCACCGACCCGCCGATCGTCCGCGCCGTGTCGGCCGCACCACCGGTCGTGAACCGCTGGACGCACCTGGCGGTGTCCTGGGACGCGGGGACCAAGACCGCGAAGCTCTACGTCAACGGTGCCCTGGCCGGCACGGTCAGCCGGGCCACGAACTGGAACGCCACCGGCGCGCTCCTCATCGGCCAGGGCAAGTTCAACGGCTCGCGCAACAACAAGTTCCTCGGCGACGTCGGCGAGGTCCGGGTCTGGGACCGGGCGATCGACCCGTCCCTGGACCTGAAGCCGCTCGTCGCACCGGTCCAGGCGGGTGCCTGGGCCATGGAGGACTTCGACGAGGACCCGCCCCGACAGGTCACCGACGACTCGGGGTACCAGCGCCCGCTGACCCTCACCGACACGCCGAGCGCCACCTGGTGCGAGGGGAGCGATCTCAGCGGCGGGCTATGCCTGGACGGCGTCTCCGGCGCCGCCACGGCCGGCCCTGTCGTGCACACCGACCAGTCGTACTCGGTCAGCGGCTGGGTCATGATCACCGACACCAGCGTGTCCCGCAGCGTCTTCGCCCAACAGGGCAGCCGGGATGCCGCGTTCACCGTGCGGTACGACCATGCCGTCAACCGATGGTCGTTCGCAGTGACCGGTGCCGACACCGACGCACCGGCCGTGGTCAAGGTGACCTCGCTCGCCGCCCCGCTGGTCAACAACTGGACCTTCCTGGAAGCCGTGTACGACGCCCAGGCCGGCAGGATCCGGTTGTTCGTCGACGGCGCGTTGCAGAGCGAGACGTCCGTCGCCGGGACTTGGGATGCCGGCGGGTCCTTCACCGTCGGCCGCACCCTGCAGGCCGGCGTCGGCGCCGAGTTCTTCGCCGGCGCCATCGACGAGGTGCGGGCGACGACCGGTGCCACCCGGCCCGTCAGCGGCGCCCCGCCGGCCAACGCGCTGATGTTGCTGCGCTCCGGCATTCCCGGCAAGTGCCTGGACAACCCATATGGCAGCAGCACCGACGGCAACCTCACCACCTCCTATGCCTGCAACGGCGGGTACAACGCCCAACTGTGGACGATGCCCGGCGACAACACGATCCGCATCGTTGGAAAGTGCCTCGACGTCGTGGGCGCCGGCACGGCACCGTCCACCCGAGTGCAGTTGTACAGCTGCAACGACACTGTGGCGCAGCAATGGCAGTTCGGTCCGGACAACTCGCTGCGCAACCCCAACTCAGGCCTGTGCCTGGACGTCATGGACGCCAGCACGGTCGACGGGGCCGGGATGCAGATCTGGACCTGCGACGGCAACTCCGCCCAGCAGTGGACGATGCAGTGGACCGGCATCGGCATGATCCACTCGGGTATCCCCGGTAAGTGCATCGACAACAACCTGGGGGCATTGACCAACGGCAACCCGATCCAGTCCTACGACTGCAACGGCGGCGCGAACTCGCAGATCCTCACGGTCCTCGGCGACGGCACCATCCGGGTCGCGGCCAAGTGCCTGGACATCACCGGCTACGGCACCACCAACGGCTCCAAGATCCAATTGTACGACTGCAACATGACGCCGAACCAGCTCTGGGAGCTTGGGCCGGACAACTCGATCCGCAACCCGGTCTCAGGTCGCTGCCTGGACGTTCCGAACTCCAGCACCGTGAACGGGACCCAGCTGCAGATCCACGACTGCAACGCCACGAAGGCCCAGGAGTGGCTGGTGCCGTAACCCCGCCAGGACCCAGGGACCCGCGCCGCCGGCTGGTGGTCGCGGGTCCCGCCGTTCTCTGCCGCGGCGGTCAGCTCGTCGCGGTGTCGCGGATCAGGGTCGCGCATTGTTGCGCTTGCCGAAAACCCCATCCACCCTGGTCAGGGCGGTGTGGGAATGTCGGAGACGTTGACCCGGTTGGTGGACGCTGGGCCTCGGCGTAGCTGGTGATCGATGCGGCATGATGGCTGCCGTGCTGCTGCGACTGGCCTTGTACCGTGCCAAAACTCGTCGCACAGGGTGTGAGCTGCGGATTCGTGGTGGTGCGGCAGGATGGTGGGCGTGTTGGTGCGGATGCTGTACCTGAGTGCGGTGCGGGTGTTCGGCTGGTTGCCGCAGGCTGCACGCGGCGAGTCCGCGATGGTCGCCGAGCTGCTGGTGCTGTGCCAGGAGGTGGCAGTGCTGCGCCGTCAGGTCGGTCGGCCGCGGCTGTCGTGGCCGGAGCGTGCGGTGTTGTCCGCGCTGGTCCGGGCGCTGCCGCGCGAGCTGTGGCGGCATCGGATCGTCACCCCTGCCCTTGCCGAAAACCTCGTCCGTGCTGGTTAGGCCGCGTGCTCGTACTCGTGGAGGATGCCGCCGAGGCGATCGCGTCTTCGGATAGTGAGGTGGGCCAGCTCGTCCGGATCGGCGACCTGCGGAGGCAACGGGTATAGCGGGCGTGCGTTCGCTATACCCTGGTGCGGTCGGTGGCTGTTGTAGAACTGTTCGAACTCCCGCAGGGCGTAGAGCAGGTGCCGCTGGTTCCAGATCAATGTCCGGTCCAGCAGTTCGCGACGGCAGGTCTGGACCCACCGTTCCATGAACGAATTCATGCGTGGCATCCGGATGCCGCTGAGCACGACCTCGATGCCCGCGTCGGCGAGGACGGCGTCGAACAAGGAGGGGAACTTGCCGTCCCGGTCCCGGATCATGAACTGGGCCCGGCAACCGGCGTCCTCGAGGTTCATGACAAGGTTCCTGGCGGCCTGTACCGTCCACGAGGCGGTCGGGTGCTCGGTGGCGCCCAGGATCCGGATCCGGATCCGGCGGCTGGTGTGCTCGATCACCGCGAACACGTACATCCGCGCCCCGGTAAGGGTGACCGTCTCCAGGAAGTCGCATGCCAGCAGAGCGTCGGCCTGGGAGCGCAGGAACGTGGCCCAGGTACTGGACGACCGTTCAGGCGCTGGGTCGATCCCGGCTTCCTGCAAGATCTCCCACACGGTGGACGCGGCCACCTTCACTCCCAACACCAGCAATTCGCCATGCAGGCGCCGGTACCCCAGCCGGGATTCTCCCGGGCCAGACGCAGCACCAGGGCACGGACGGACCGTACGGTCCGCGGCCGGCCCGGGCGTTTGGGCCGGGAGGCGGCCGCGTGGCGGCGGGCGAGAAGGTCGCGGTGCCAGCGCAGCACCGTGTCGGGGCGCACCAACAGCCGCACGCTGCGCAACACCTCCAGCGGTAGCCGGTGCAGCAGCGCCGCCAGGAACGCCCGATCACCCGCGTCGAACCGGACCTTCCCCTTGCCCAGCTGGCGTTCCAGCACCGTGATCTGATGGCGCAGGGCAAGGATTTCCACATCCTTGTCCCGATTGCTCATCGGCAGCAGGCGCAGCACCGCGAACGCGTTCGTCACAGCCAGGTACGCCAGTCGCAGCAGCACAGCAGCCCATCATGCCGCATCGATCACCAGCTACACCCAGGCCCAGCGCCTAGCAACCGGGTCAACATCTCCGACCCCCACCTGCCCCTCACCAGGGCGGATGGGGTTTTCGGCAAGCGCAAGGTCGACCGCATCCTGTTGAACGTGCGCCGATGGACTCGGCGTCTACCCGGTACGAATCACCCTGAACACAAGGTCGTCGAACGTCGGCGGCGATGTCGAGTAGTAGTTGCAGTGGTAGACGCGCTCGTCAGCACTGGCGACCTTCACCGACAACGCCGAGTTCTCGGCCCCCCGCGCGACATGGGCCGACCCGCCGTCACCGTAGAGAAAAACGTTCGAAATTCGCAGCGCGTCGACCGAACCATCATGGTCGACAACAAACTCCGTACGGCCCCCGTCCGGCCACAGAACGACCTCGGGCAAGTTCGTCATGCCGTCGAAGCCGAGTCCGGGCCGCGCACTCGAGATTGAGATGCCATGGCGTTGCTCCGGAGCGAACCTCTCGACCACGACAGACACCCGCCCGGGCCCGGAGACTGCCCAGACATCCCCCGGCGTGACCCGAAGAGCACCCCAATCGATCATCAACGGAGGCGTTACGGCAACACCGAGGTGCTCCGCGCTCTTCACGTAGTCGAGCACAGCAACCTGCACGGACAGGCCGCTCTTCGAGTAGTCGTAGGACAAGCGCTCCCGGATCGACTCCTCCGCCGAACGCGCGAACGCACTGGTCTCCAGCTCGGGAACAATGCCGCGGGCGACACTCACCCAGTCCTGCGGATTGGACATGCATCCGAGGATCAGCTGATGTGCGGTGAGCACGTCAACTGCAGGAAACTCCGACATCTCAGCGTCTGCACCTTCGCGGAACTCGACGGTAATCAACCGCTCGCCCACCCACGTTGCCTGGATGCCTCGCCAGTCGTCGTCATGGGACTCGATGACGATCCATTGAGGCTCATCCAGGCCGAGACTGTCCAGCAGCCAGTACAGCTCGTCCGCCGTCGGCGAAAAGCTGGGCTGCTGAAACACTCCCCTCACCTTGTAACCTGCGGACATCTCACACTCCGCCATCAGGGATAAATATTCGTGAACGGGATACGATTCCCGGCCAGGAACCGGGACGGATCGATCCACACATGCGCGTCCGGCCACTGCGGGACGACCTGCGTGCCACCTGCGGCGCGAGAGACCGGTTCATGAGAAAGTTCCATTGTTTCCGTCTGACCGGTCCATGGATTGATCCGCGTGGGACCGCGCCAACCCCGGAGAGGAATCTGCGCACGCTCCCACGGATACAGCCCCGAGTTGGGGTCGTTGTAGATGGCCCGCCATGCGGCACGGCGCATGGCATCGGTCCAGGCCGACCCTCCGCCGGAACCCGGAACGGGCAAGTACCATCCGTTGTGCCCACGTGGTCTGCCACCGGTGGAGCAGGTGCATGAGGTTCCATGGGTGGGGTCTGCTGAACCTCCGCAGTTGTGGACCAGTACCGGATCGTTGCCGGCCAGTACATAGTACGTGTGCGTCTGCGCGACGGTCAGGTCGTGCATGTACTTCGCGCCGGTCCACACCACGGACGTGTCGACACTGACCGTCGAGCCGTCCGGTTCGACCAACTGGTCGCCGGATGCCAGGTCCCCTGCGGGCTGCCATTGTTCGAGAGACTCGTTCCAGAACGGGTGGGATACCCGGATGGTGGCGGTCTGTCCGCGCAGCAGCGGGCGAGGCGGGAGCAGGTGCGGTTGCAGGCGGCGGGTTGGTTCGCCGAGGGTGTGCCGGTGCGGGAGGTGGCGTGCCGGTTGCGGGTGTCGCGGACGGCGGTGTTCGGCTGGCGGCAGCGGTGGCGGCGTGGTGGTGAGTCGGCGCTCGCCTCGAAAGGGCCTGGCGGCAACCGGTGCCGGCTGGACGGTTCGCAGTTGCGGCGGCTCGCCGACGCCCTGGACGAGGGTCCGGCGGTGCACGGGTTCGGCGCTGATCAGCGGTGGACCCTGTCGCGGGTGTCGGACCTGATCGCGCGGATGTTCCGTACCCGCTACACGCTGCGCGGCACCGCGTACCTGTTGCACCGTATGGGGTTCAGCGTGCAGGTCCCGAAGCATAGGCCGGTCGAGCGGGACGAGGACGCGGTCGTGACCTGGCGGCGGGAGGCGTGGCCTGCGGGAAAACGGTAGCGGCGCACCGCGACGCGTGGCTCGTCTTCCAGGACGAGGCGGGTCAGAGGCTGCGCCCACCGAAGGCCCGTACCTGGGGCCGGCGTGGCCACACCCCCGTGGTGCCGGTGTCGGGCAAGGGATCCGGGCGGGTCTCGATCGCCGGCCTCGTCTGCGTCAAACCCGGGCAGCGGTCCCGGTTCATCTACCGCACGATCGTCCATCGTGGACGCAAAGGCGAGTGGCGCAGCTTCGCCGAGACCGACTACATCCACCTGCTCGACGCCGCGCACCAGCAGCTCGGCGGTCCGATCGTGCTGTGCTGGGACAACCTCAACACCCATGTCAGCGCCGCGATGCGGCAGCTCATCGCCGCCCGGGACTGGCTGCACGTCATCCGGCTGCCCGCCTACGCACCAGACCTCAACCCGACCGAAGGCGTGTGGTCACACCTGAAACGCAGCATCGGCAACCTCGCCATCAGCGGCGCCGGGCAACTCCAGGCCACCATCAAACACCGACTCAAGAGCATCCAGTACCGACCCGACCTCATCGACGGTTTCCTCGCACACACCGGACTGACCCTCGAACCCGACTCAACCTAACCATTCAAGATCTGTAGCACCGTCGTCGAGTTGCTCATCAAGGATCTGGACACCTCACCCGAGTGCTACCTCGAGATCATTGGCAAGGTCGACGTCATCTCCCCAGGCCACCGCAGCGAGATTGCCAAGCGCCTCACGACGCTCGGCGCCACCGACGCGCGATTCGGCCAGGATGCGGCGGATGGTGCCGGCGCCGACCCGGTGGCCGAGACCGACGAGTTCGCCTTAGCCCTGATCCACCGATGAGGTTTCGATGCTCGGCTGGTCTGAGTTCATGATCTTGGGTGTTGGTCGGGGCGTGTGGGGGTGACCGGCCGGGTTGCCGGTGCGCTCCGTGTCTCGGTGAGGTCTGGCGTTGCGGGGGTTGCCGGCGTCGGCTGCGGATGACTGTCCTGTGTGGATGGTCAGGTGGGTGGGGCGTGGGCGGTGGTGAACAGTCGTAGCCAGTTGTGCTGCCAGGGCCAGTGTTGCGGCAGGTGGATGGTGACGGTGCGGGCGTGTCGGCTGATCCGGCCGGCGACGTTGATCATTTGCCGGCGGATGGTGGCGGCGCGGGCGGTGTGGTGGGTCGGCCGGCCAGGGTGGCGGCGGTGCGGGTGAGGTTGTGGGCGATGGCGATGCAGGCCAGCCGGGCGTTGTTGGCGTTGAACCGGCCGGAGGGTAGATGGGCGAGGGGTCCGTCGATGAGTTCGGCGAAGACCTGTTCGATGATGGCGTGGCCGCGGTGCTGGGCTTCGGCCTGGACGAGGACGTAGGGGCTGTCGGTGAACGCGGCGTGGTAGCGCCAGACGGTGAACAGTTCACCTTGATCGTCCACTGTGGATTTGTTCAGGTCTGGGACGCGACGCGCGATGAGCCGGGCGGTGACTTCGTGGCGGGTGCCTTCGAACGCGGTGTAGGTGGTTTCGGCGATGTGTGCGCGGGAGATGAACCGCTGCTGGTCGTCGTCCCAGACCGGTTACGGGTAACGGATTTCGGTCTAGGCGTCCTCGCCGATCGCGGCGATCGCCGCGCGGACCTTGGCGTCGATGCGGACCGTGACGGAGAACCGGACCCTGGCCCGGCGGCAGGCGGTGATCACCGTGCGGGAGTAGAACGCCGAGTCCGCACGGACCACGATCTCAGCCGCCACCGTTGCGGCTGTCGTTGCCGCAGCGGTGGCGGGTTGGGCTGCTTGGGCTACTTGGGCTGCCAGGACCGTTTTGGTGGTGGCGACGGCCTCGGCGATCAGCGATGCCGCACCGCGGGCGGAGCCGGCGTTGCCGGCGCGCAGCTGGGTCGCGGCGATCACCGGCGCCGCGTCCGGGGTGCTGATCGTGGCCACCAGGGGGTTCAGGCCACGCAGCAGCACCTGGTAGCCGCCGACCTTGGCGTGACCGAACCCGGCGCCCTGTTTCTGCTTGCCGTAGACCCGTCGCAGCAGCGAGTCGACGTCGACGAACGTGACCGCGCCGGCGCTGGGCAGCAACCGGGCCTGTCGGGCCAGCCGGACCAGGAACTGCCGTCCCGCGGCCTGCAACTGCCGGACGTGGCCATGGGTGAACGTGCGCAGGAACGACCCCAGCGTCGAGGGCGCATACACACCGCTGAACAGGGTCGGCATCCCCCCGTGACGCAACACGTCCAGATCGTCGATCGAGTCCGCGCCGGTCAGCATGCCCGCCACGATCGCGGCGACCTTCCCCGACGCGTTGGAGCCCTTGTCCGTGGGCACACGCAGCCGATCGGCGACGACCCCGTACAGGTCACACCGCTGCGCCAGGGCCATCACCGGCTCCAGCCCGGCACACGACACCAGATTCGGATCATCAAACGATGCGCGCACCCGCATCGCGCCATGCGATATTCTCACCCCGACGGTGCCCTCTCGAACCGAACGATAGATGCCTCAAGAACCTCTATCTTTCCAGCTCGAGGGGGCATCGTCGCGCCCGGCCCGTCACAGCCACGTCAATTCATCGGTGGATCAGGGCTTAGATACGACACGAACACACGACAACACGCCACGCACACGACACACGACACAACACACAACAACACACACGACAACACACACGCACACACACGACGCCGAGTGGCGTCCCTGATAGTGGTGTAACGCGGTTGGCGTGATCGGCGGACGGCCTCATCGGGGCTGGACGCGGGCGCGGTCATCGCGTGATCTTTCGAGTGAACCTCTCACAGCACTCTCGAAAGGGCTCTATCGCGATGACCGCACCTCACATCATCGACCCTGCC
>NZ_JBFAIC010000135.1:0-11494 GCF_040654515.1 Dactylosporangium sp. NPDC050688 | reverse complement strand
ATGGTGTCGACGTTATTTGGCTCAGCCTGGACCCAACGTGCACGACCGTTGTCGACATTGAGGTACTCGACCAGCCGGTCTCGACGTCAACCCGGCGGCGGACGGGTAGTTGGCCTGCTCACAGCCGACCAACAATGCTTGATCACGTACCCGCTCATGCCGCGTCTGGTGCGCGAAGGCCGCTGGAGTGCGTCACATTGGGTGACCGGCGCTTCCGCCGCCGGTGGTCTGACATGCCGATGAGCGAGCGCGGCGGCTCACCAGCGACTGCGACGCTCCGTGTACGGGGCGGACCTGCTCGATTCACGTTGCTGATCAGCGTGACATGTCCGGAAATCGCCGAGACGGCCCAAGAAGTCCCGGGAGGTGTTCCTCTCGGTGCGAGTGGAAGCCTGCGTGGACGTCGGGGCCGCCACCTGCGGTGGCGGGGCTTCGAACCGGCGGCACGGCCGGTCCACCCGACGGCTCCGGCCATGCCGCCGCTCTGTCACATTGCGAGCCGCGGATCGAGCGCGATGGCGGTGATCCGCTCGAGCGTCAGCGGCGGTGCCGGCAGGTATGCGGCCGAGGGCTGTTTGCCGTCCCAGCCGTTCCAGCAGTTGCGGACGCTGACGGAGACCAGCGAGTACGGACGCCAGACTAACACCGCGTACACGATGAGGTCACCGTTGTGCATGGACAGTGCCAGCACGGTCTCACCCTCCGGGCCGATGCTGTCGGTGCAGTCGAAGGTGTTGGAGCCCGGCCCCCGATATTCGAACTTGCCCCGCCACTCGGCGCACGACCCGGGCTCCGGCGCGGTCTCTGACGGCAACGGCGAGGACCCAGTGCCCGGCCGCGAGTCAGCGGAGAACGTAAAGTCGCCGATGCCGGCCGCCGTGGTGAGCACCGCGATGCTCATGTGGGCGCCCGCGCGGTAACCGGGATAGTCCATGCCCGAAATGACGTCGACGGTTGCGGCTCTGGTGAGGCGGTCCGAGACCGTGACCCCGGTCAGGCCGACCCGCAGCAGCTCGTTGATCGCGGTGCTCTGCCGCCGCAGCACCTGGTCATTCGGCTCCGGCGACCGGCTGGGCACTGCCGCTGCCGAGCTCGGCCTGGACATCGCCGGGGCGTTCCGTTGCGCCGCTGGCGGGGCCATGCCGTTGCCAGCGAAGACAATCGCGGCGATGACGACGACCACGGCGACGAGCACGCCGGCCGGGCGAAGCAGCAGGATCCTGCGCTGTCGGGCGATGGTCGCGTCAACATCGATTCGAGTCGGCGGTGCGACGCCGATGGCCTCGTCAAGCAATTCACGCATCGGTTACTCCTGTTCCTGGTCGGCGGTGGCGAGGAGGCGCAGCGTTGCGAGGGCCCGCGCGGTTTGGCTCTTCACGGTCCCTTCGGACACCCCGAGGATGTCCGCGGTCTGGCTGACCGACAGGTCGCAGTAGAACCGCAGTACGACACACGCCCGGCGGCGCGGCGGCAGCGTGGCGAGCAGCGCCAACAGATGCCCGTCGCCGGGCTCGGCGTCATGGGTCGCCGCCTCCGGCAGGTGCTCGACCGGGTCCTCCCGCCGCCGCCACAGCCGGCGCCGCTCATCCAGCCAGGTATGAGTGAGGATGCCGTGCACGTAGGCGTCGAGGTTGTCCGCCCGCTGCGCACGGTCCCAGTGCCGGTACACCTTACCGATGGTGACCGCGACAACGTCATCGACGGCGTCCCAGTCCCGGCACAACAGAAAGGCACTGCGCCGCAACGGCTCCAGCCGCGCCCGCACATAGTCCCTGTACGCGTTCTCGTCCGCACGCTTCACCGGCGCGTTCCCTCCGACATGTCCTTCACACCAGAACGTCGCACCACACCAGCGAAAGGGTTGCCCGCTGCCCGACTCCAATCCCAACGTAAATCCCGACCCCGACCGAATCGCGAGAGAGTCCACAGCAGGCAGCGGCTCAAGCACCTGAAGGCAGGCGCCGCACCGTCACTCCGAGTCGCGCAATCACCCAGCCGCACCAAGGCCCAAAACACATCCGCATCCGGATCTGCCGCTGACGGTGCACGCACCTTCGGACGGCCGTCACGCTCCGTACCCGAACTTCCTCAGCTGAGCACGTCCACACTGCTGGCAACCCTATGGCGTTGGCTCTGCCTACTCGACGAGCACGGGTTCCGAGGTCACCGACGAAACCGCCGATGCGCTGACGTGGTGTTCAGTGACGGCTCGTGGAAGCAGGGACGACCTACGTTCCATGTAGATTCCCGCCGCAGTTGGCATTCCCGCCGAACTGTGACCCGCGGTTCTCTGCCCAGTCTCAGCCAGAGTCACCCGGCAGGAGTCTCATGTTGGTGGCATTTCCCAGCCGCGATCACACAGGGTTTCGGCATCACGTCGGCCGGTCCGCCGTTGCCACAGGGTGTTGCGGGAGTTCGACGGTGATGTCGAGGCCGCCGTCGGGCAGGGCGGTGAGCGCGAGCTGTCCCCCGTGAGCGAGCGCGACCGCGCGCACGATGGACAGTCCCAGTCCGAGGCCCTCGGTTCGGACGCGGGCACCCTGTCCGTATACGAACGGTTCCAGCAGCGTCTGTGCCTCGTCGGGTGGGATTTCCCGGCCGGTGTTGAAGATCCGCAGGACGGCCCGTCCGCCCGCGGTGCCTGTGGAGACGGTGAGGTGCCCGTCCGGCCGGTTGTAGCGGATCGCATTGTCGACCAGGTTGCCGATCATTCGTTCCAGCAGGACTGGTTCGCCGCTGACCGGCGCCGGCCGCAGGTCCGTGTGTACGGCGAGATCGTGCGTCCGTTGCCTGGCGGCGTCGAGGGCGGCGGCCGCGATGCCGGCCAGGTCGTCCGGCTCGCGCGCGCCAATCCCGGCCTGGCTGCGGGCCAACAGCAGCAGCCCGTTCAGGACGCGCTGCACGTGTTGGACAGCGTTGCGTACGTCGCCGGCCATCGTGAGCAGTTCGGCACGGTTCGGGTTGCCGTCCAGGGTGACGTCGATCGCGGTGCGCGCGGTGGTCAGCGGCGTCCGCAATTCGTGGGCGGCGTTGGCGGTGAACAGCCGCTGGCTGTCGAGGATCCGGTCCCGCTCGGCGACGCCGTGTTGGATGCGGTCGAGCATGTCGTTGACCGTGGCGGCCAGCGTGGACAGTTCGTCGGCGGGTGCGGTGACCGGGATCCGCTCGGTGAGGTTCTCGGCCGACAGCCGGTGTGCGGTGGCCGAGATCGCGCGGATCGGTCGCAGCACCCGTCCGGCCATCAGCCACCCGAGTGCGGCGGTCAGCCCGGTGACCGCGATGAGCGCCAGACCGGCCTGGGTCAGCAGCGCGGACAGGGTGTCGGCCACCATCCGGTCGGCGAGATCGTGCAGGCTCTGTGCCGGCTGGGTCGCGCCCGCAGACGGGCTCCCGGCGGGGTCCAACTCGGTGAAGAACGTCCCGTGCCGCAGCCTCTGCCGCATCAGCAGGTAGGTCAGTGCGGTCAGCGCCCCTCCGGCGGCCAGCACCAGGGTGGTCAGCAGCAGGGTCAGCCGCGCTCGGGCGGTCAGCCTCATCCGGCGATCCGGTAGCCGGCGCCGGTCACCGTCTCGATCAGCGGCGGGTCGTCGAGCTTGCGGCGCAGCGTGCCGACGGTGATCCGGACCGCGTTGGTGAACGGGTCCGCGTGCTCGTCCCACACCTTGTCCAGCAGGGTTTCCGTGCTGACCACAGCACCGCCGACGGTCAGCAGCTGCTCCAGTACGCCGAACTCCTTGGGCGTCAGGTGCAGCAGCCGCCCGTCCCGCTCGGCGGTACGGCGGGCCGGGTCCAGCGCCACGCCGGCGGCACGCAGCACCGGCGGGCGGGCCGGGGCGCTGCGCCGTACCAGGGCGTGGACCCGCGCGACCAGTTCGGAGAACGCAAACGGCTTGCCCAGGTAGTCGTCCGCGCCCAGCATCAGCCCGCCCACCCGGTCCTCGACCGCGTCGGACGCGGTCAGCATCAGTACCCGCGACGCGCCCTGTCGGGCGAGGTGGCGGCACACGGTGTCGCCGTGCACGACCGGCAGGTCTCGGTCCAGCACCACCACGTCGTACGGCGTGAACTCGCACTTGTCCAGAGCGGTCTGGCCGTCGAGAGCGACATCGACCGCAAAGCCGTGCTTGCGCAGCCCGGCGGCGATGTACCCGGCGAGGGGCTGTTCGTCTTCGACCAGGAGCACGCGCATCCGAGCAGTATCGCAACGGCGACCTATGGAACGCATATGGTTCGCCGATCGGCCACCGATCGGCGCCTTCCGGTAGATGTGGTCATCGTCGAAATCCAGAGAAGAAAAGGTGATTGACTGTGACCACGACTCGCCGAGCGGCCCTCAAACTGCTGGGTGCCACCTCGGTCGCCGCCACCGCGGGGCTGGCCGTTCAGACCACGGGCTCGCAACCCGCCGCCGCGCAGACGGGTGCCCCGTCGGGGCGGGTACCCAAGGGTCTGAGGCCCGGCGGTGAGCTGGACCAGTTGATCGCGGACATGGCGGCCAGGGACGTGTTCTCCGGCAACGTGCTGATCACGCACCGGGGGCAGACCGTCCTTGCCCGGTCGTACGGCATGGCCGACAAGGCGCGGTCGGTGCCCAACGGGCCCGACACGCTGTTCGGCCTGGCCTCGGTCGCCAAACTGTTCACCGCCGTGTCGGTGGCGCAGCTGGCACAGCGCGCCAAGCTGCAGTACTACGACACGCTCGGCATGCACGTGGACGGGTTTCCGGCCGAGATCGCCGACCGGGTGACGATCCACCACCTGCTGACCCACACCTCGGGCCTGGGCGACTTCTTCGGCGACCCCGGGTACTGGGACGTGGCCCGCACGTGGACCAGCGTGCAGCAGGTGACCGACGGTGTCGGCCAGTTCGTCCGGAAGGAGACGCTGGCCTTCCCGCCGGGCGCTGGCAGTCAATACAGCAACTCGGCATACCACCTGCTCGGAGAGATCGTCGCCCGGGTGTCCGGGCAGGAGTACCACGACTACGTCCGCGAGCACATCTTCCGCACCGCCAGGATGCGCAGCGCCGACTTCTACACTCTGCCGCAGCTGCGCGAGGACCGCCGGATCGCCCACGGCTACTATCGCCCGGAGGGATCGAGGGACCGGATCGACAACATAGACGAACAGATCTTCGCCCCCGGCGCATTCGCGACCTGCGCCCAGATGGAACAGTTCGCCCACGCGCTGTGGGAGGAGAAGCTGCTGAACCCGGCATACACCCGGCTAACACTGAGCCCGAAGTTGCCTGGGCTGCCGCCGCCCGGCCCGGTTCCGCTGACGGTGTTCACGGGCTATGGCCCAGGCGCCACGCTCGCCGGTGACCGGTGGTCCTACGGACACAACGGCGGCGCGAGCAACGGCGCCGCGGCCGAGCTGGTGTTCTACCCGGACAGCGGGTACGTGACAGTAATCATGTCCAACTACGAGATCGAAAGCATCCGGGGGATCCCCGGCCTGGCCCGGAAGTTGATCGTCGAGCAGGGGTAGCGAGCGGGAACCGCACAGCGGCCTCGAAATGTCCGTGAGCAACAGAGATTCACGGACATTTCGAGGCCGCAGGCCCATGCTGCGACGCAGGTCCGACTTGAGCTTCTCCCCGTTGTCGCACGCGGAGGGCTCCTTCGGGCCGGTCGACTCGGGTCAGACCTTTGGCCAGTTCCAGGGGATGTCGACGGGACTGCCGAGGTCGAGCCGGCCGTGCGCGAGCACCCCGCGTTGCCGGCTTGCCGCCGCACGGTCGGCGGTGACTGGTCCAACCGGCTGCGGCTCGTACAGCTGCCGGAGTGTGCGCTGGAGACCCCTGACGCACCGCAGTGCCAGGCGACGGCCCTGCCGACGGTCAACGACCCGGCCACCGGCAAGCTGACCACGACGGTGTCGCTCGCGTCGGTGGCGCCGGCGAAGACGGCCGCGGGTGCCTCGACGATGTCGGCGGCCGCGGCGAGCGGGTCGGCGGGTGCGGTGGTCGCGCTGGCGAGCTCGCCGCAGTCCTCGACCGGCGGCGGCGACTACGCGGCGACCCCGTTGAAGGCCACCAGCAGTTGGTCTAGCGGCGGCCAGTCCGGCGACTTCACCTGGTCCTACCCGATCGAGGTCCCGACGGCGTTCGGTGGCCCGTCCGCGCAGGTCGGCCTGTCCTACTCGGCGCAGTCGATGGATGGCAAGACCGCCGCGACGAACAACCAGCCGTCCTGGATCGGTGACGGCTTCGACTACGCGGCCGGTGCGGTGAGCCGCGCCTACCCCGCCTGCGTCGACGACGGCAAGACCGGCATCGGCGACCTGTGCTGGGGCACCGACAACGCGACGCTGACGCTGCCCGGCCACGCGGGCGAGCTGATCCAGGTCTCGACCAGCCCGGACGTCTGGAAGATCAAGAACGACGACGGCAGCAAGGTCGAGCGGCTCACCGGCGCGACGAACGGCGCGCGCAACGGCGAGTACTGGAAGGTCACCACGACCGACGGCTGGGAGTACTTCTTCGGCCTGAACCAGCTGCCGGGCTGGTCCACGAACAAGCCGGTCACCAAGTCGGTGTTCACGGTGCCGGTGTTCGGCAACAACGCCGGCGAGCCCTGCTACAACGCCACGTTCGCCAACGCCTCCTGCGACCAGGCCTACACCTGGAACCTCGACTACGTCGTCGACCCGCACGGCAACAGCATGTCGCTGTGGTACGCGCAGCAGCTCAATCAATACGCGCGCAACGTCACCAACAGCGCCGTCTCCACGTACGTGCGGGCCGGGCACCTCGACCACATCGACTACGGTACCCGCCGCGACAGCAACGTCGACAGCATCTACTCCGTCGGCGCGGCGCCGGCCCGGGTCGAGTTCGGCCTGCAGGACCGCTGCGTCACCCCGGGCGCGACGTGCGTGAAGTCGACGCCGTCGAACTGGCCGGACGTCCCGTGGGACCAGCAGTGCGACTCCACGACCTCGTGCCCCGATGTGTACACGCCGGCGTTCTTCACCCAGAAGATGCTGTCCACGATCACCACGAAGGTGTGGACCGGCACCGGCACCACCTACCGCGACGTGCGCCGCTGGACGCTGAACCACCAGTTCAAGGACCCGGGTGACGGGCACGCCAAGACCCTGTGGCTCAGCGGCATCTCCGCCGCCGGTCTGGCCGCGACGCCGAACCTCACCACCCCGGACGTCACCTTCGCCTCGGTTCAGCTGGGCAACCGGGTCGACACCGCGGTCACCAAGGACCCGATCATCCGGTTCCGCATCTCGTCGATCACCAACGAGGCCGGTGGCGTCACCGCGGTCACGTACTCGCAGCCGGAGTGCGTCAAGGGCACGAACATGCCGGCCGCGCCGGACACGAACACGAAACGCTGCTACCCGGTCTGGTGGACGCCGTACGGCGGCACCGCCGCGACCTTCGACTGGTTCGACAAGTACGTCGTCACCGGCGTGACCGTCAGCGACCCGAGCGGTCTCGCGCCCGCCGAGGTCACCACGTACTCGTACGACACGCCTGCCTGGCATTACGACGACAACGAGATCGTGCCGTCGAACCACAAGTCGTGGGGCCAGTGGCGTGGCTACTCCAAGGTCCGGACGCTGCACGGCGCTGCCGGCACCAACCAGGAGCAGACCGACACGATCTACTTCCGCGGCATGCACGGCGACAAGCTGAGCAGCGGCACGCGGACCGTCACCATCCCGGCCGACCCGACCTTCGGCGGCGCCGCGATCAACGACGAGGACTGGCGGCGTGGCCTCACCCGCGAGGTCATCCAGTACAACGGCGTCGGCGACAGCGCCCCGGTGCTGTCCAAGAGCCTCACGGAGCCGTGGGAGTCCGGGCCGACCGCGACCCGCACCCGCAACGGCGTGACCGTCAACGCCTACATCACCAACACGAAGTCGTCGACGACGAAGACCGCGCTCGACGCCAATCGGGGCTGGCTGACGGCCAAGTCGACCAACACGTTCGACACCGAGACCGGCCTGGCCGACCCGATCGGCCGGATCATGAAGGTCGACGAGACCAACGACGACACGTCGGCCAACGACAACCGGTGCACGATCAACACGTTCGCCACCGATCCGAACGGCAAGATCCGCACTGTCGTCGCGCAGCAGCGCAAGCTCGCGGTCTCGTGCTCGACGGCGAACCCGAACCTCGCGACGGACCTCATCTCCGACGTGCGGACCTGGTACGACGGTGCGACCAGCTTCAACTCGACGGTCACAAAGGGCGACGTCACCCGGACCGAGCGGCTCGCCGACGTCGTCGCCGGTGCCGCGACGTACATCAACACCGCCGAGGCGACCTACGACGTCTACGGCCGGACGCTGACGTCGAAGGACGTGCTGGGCAACGTCACCACGACCGCCTACACGCCGACCACCGGATCGCTGCCGACGAGCATGACGTCGACGGCCAACGGCTGGGTCAACACCGTGTACTCCGACCCCGCGTACGGCAACCCGACCGCCAAGGTGGATCCGAACAACCGGCGTACCGATCTGGAGTACGACGCCTTCGGCCGGCTCACCAAGGTGTGGGACCCCGGCCGCGACAAGGCGACGCAGACCCCCAACCTCAAATACACCTACGTGATGGGCGGCACCACCGGCGCCACCTCCGTCGCGACGTCGAAGCTGAACCCCGCTGGCACCGGCTACAACACCGCGTACCAGGTCTTCGACAGCCAGCTGCGGCCGCGCCAGACCCAGGCGCCCGCGCCGGGCGGTGGCGTGACGCTGACCGACACGATCTACGACTCCCGCGGCCTGACCGTCCAGACCAACAACGCCTACTTCCAGGCGGGCGTCTCGTGGGGCTCCCTGTTCGTGCCGTCCAGCCCGGTGCCCGGCCGGATGCTCGCCACGTATGACAACGCCCGGCGCCAGATCGCGTCGATCTTTCAGAAGAACGGCGTCGAGCAGTGGCGGACCACCACCGCCCACGGCGGCGACTACAGCGACGTCACCGCACCCCCCGGCGGGGTCGGCACCACCACGTACGTCAACGCCACCGGCCAGGCTACGAAGATCATCCACTACCACTCGAACGTGCCGAGCGCCGACAAGGTCTCCACGGCCAACCGCGCGATCACCACGTACGAGTACGACAAGCGCGGCTACCCGTCGAAGATCATCGACCCCATGGGGTCGATCTGGACCTACGAGTACGACGTCCGTGGCCGGATGAAGCTGTCCAACGATCCGGACCGCGGCCAGACCACGTACACCTACGACGACGCCGACCGCCAGGTCACCGTGACCGACGCCCGGACCATCACCCGGACCACCGTCTACGACCAGCTGAGCCGGCCGACCGAACGCTGGCAGGGCGCCGCCGGGACCGGGACGCTGCTGGCCCGCACGACATACGACTCGCTCGCCAAGGGCATGGCGGACACCAGCACCCGCTACGTCGGCGGCGCGACCGGCGCCCAGTACACCACCAGCGTTCTGGGTTACGACGCCGCCGGCCGGGTGAGCAGCGCCGCCGTCACGATCCCGGCGACCGAGGGCCTGCTCGCCGGCACGTACACGACGAACACCACCTACAACGTCGACGGCAGCATCAACACGGTGCAGCTGCCGGCCATCGGCGGCACCGCGATCGGCGCGCAGCCGGCCGAGACGTTGACCTACGGCTACGACAGCATGGGCCTGCCGACGACGCTGTCCGGCACGAACACGTACCTCACGTACAGCGCCTACGACAGCCTCGGCCGGCTCAGCGCCACGCTGAACAACGACGGCGGGTCGAAGAACCTCGCCCAGATCTACGCCTACGAGGACGGCACCGGCCGCCTGCTCGAGCACGGCGTCTACGACAACGACACCAGCAACGTCTACCAGGACGCCTACTACGAGTACGACACGGTCGGCAACGTCACGGGCATCAAGGACCTGACCAACCAGTACGGTGCCGGCCCCGACGACAACCAGTGCTTCCGCTACGACTACTTCCGCCGGCTGGTCCACGCCTGGACGCCCGCCAACGGCGCCTGCGGCACGACCGACCCGGTCAACCCGACCCTCGGCGGCCCCGCTCCCTACTGGCAGTCCTGGACCTACGACGAGGTCGGCAACCGCAAGACCCAGGTCGACCACGTCAGCGGCGGCACCACCACGGCCACCTCGACCATCCCGGCGCCGACCGCGGCCCACCCGCACGCGCTGAGCAAGGTCGACTACACCGGCGTCGGCGGCGCGAAGACCAACACGTACGCCTACGACGACGCCGGCAACATGACCACGCGGGCGGTCGCCGGCAAGCCCTCACAGACCCTCCACTGGGACGCCGAAGGCCACCTGAGCTCGGTCACCGACACCAGCGGCGCCGCCGCCACCTACATCTACGACGTCGACGGCAACCGGCTCATCTCGCGCGACTCGACCGGCGCCACCCTGTACATCGGCTCGCAGCAGCTGCACATCTCCACCACCAACGTCGTCTCGACCACCCGCTTCTACGGCTCGACCGCGTTCCGCACCAGCGGCGAGGGCTTGTGCTGGACCGCGGCGGACCCGCACGGCACCAGCACGCTGAGCTTCAAGGCCTCGACGCTGGCCAAGACCCAGCGCCGGATGACCCCGTTCGGCCAGTCCCGCGGCACCGCCGTGACCTGGCCGACGAACCTGGGCTTCGTCGGCGGCACCGACGACCCGACGGGCCTGACCCAGCTCGGCGCCCGGCCCTACGACGCCTCCATCGGCCGCTTCGTCGCCGTCGACCCGATCTTCACCTCCACCGACCCGCAGTCCTTCAACGGCTACTCGTACGCCCACAACAGCCCCATCAACGCTTCCGACCCCAGCGGCCTGAAGGACGACTTCTACCTGTACGCCTTCACCACGGTCGAGCGGTGGACCAAGGGCAACTACCGCTACACCAGGATCATCGACTGGTACGTCGGGTGCTCCTTCGACGGCTGGTGCAACATCGGCGTGCTCTACGGCGACCTGGTGGCCTTCTTCCGCAACTACATCCCGCCGGCCGGGGTGCCGTACATCCCGCCGGCGGTGTACAAGGCCCAGGCGGCGATCCCCCGCTGCCCGGTCATCATCATGCCGGAGCCGCCCCCGAGCTGCTTCGTCCTCGACCTGAAATGCGCGTACAGGGACCCCGGGGCCTGGTGGAGGACCAACGGCAAGCCCCTCGCCGTCGGCGCGTCCGTCATCGGCCTCGGCACCTGCCTCTGGTCCTTGGGCATCGGCTGCGCGATCGCGGGCGGTGCCGCCTCGACCCTGAACATGACGGACCGAACATACGATTTCGTCCAGAACAAGGAGTACAACGACGGCTTCTGGGCCAACGCCAAATACGGCGGCGGCATGGCCCTGGACACCCTCGGCTTCCTCCCCGGCCTCGGCCTGGCCCGCGGAGCCTCCCGCGGAGCAGGGGTGCCGCTGGCACCCACTGAGGTGATCTCAGCAGCGTAGGTACATCGATTGGGACGACACGCACATTTCTGTCCTATTTGGACAGTGGGGTCGGGGACGTGGAGTCCTC
>NZ_JBFAIC010000134.1:0-11680 GCF_040654515.1 Dactylosporangium sp. NPDC050688 | reverse complement strand
CCGCGCGGGGCGGGTGTATTTTCGTGCTATTGCCGGTCAAACCGCCCGGGCGTGTGGCGGGGGAGCCTATCTTGGGGGCGGGGGGGTCGCCGTGGGGCGACCGCCCGGTTCAGAGCCGGCCGGCGACGCAGCGCCGCAGGCCGCTGCGCACGTCGGGCAGGTCACCGCGGATGACGACCCTGCCGACGCCGACGTGGCGCGCCCGGTCCGACGCCAGCCGCGCCCCGTCGCCGGCGGGCGGCCCGGCCGGTGGACGGCCGGCGCGGTGCAGTTCGACGCTGGTCCGGGCCACGGCACGCGTCCCCGGCGCGGCCCTGGCGGGCGCGACCGCGTCGTGCCGCAGCTGCTCGGCGGCGGCGATCTCACCGTCGTCGGCGAGCGTCGCCTGACCGACGACCACCGGCGGGTCGGGCGGGTCGGGCAGGCGCACCGGGCCGTCGCCGAGGTGCGTCCGGAACGTCAGCTCCGCCCAGTCGGCCCCGGTGACCTTCGCGACCAGACCGACCAGGCCGCCGCCGGACAGCCGGAAGCCCATCTCGACGAACGCGTAGCGACCCTCGCCACCGATGACGTCGACGTGGAACGGCCCGTCGCGGTACCCGACGGCGGCGACGCAGTCGTGGGCGAGCGCGGCGAGCGCCGGTTCGGCAAACGCGCCGTGCGTGCCGATGTGCCCGAGCTCCCGGAAACCGGTCAGCGCCGTGCCGGGCACCGGCTCGTGGGCGGTCAGCTTCTCGCAGACCGTCAGGACACGCGCGGCCCCGCCGTGCACCAGGCCCTGGATCGAGTACTCGGTGCCGGTGATCACCTCCTCCACCAGCAGGTCGGCGAACGGCCCGCCGTCGTAGTTGCGGGTGGCCCGCACGGCGTCGAGCGCGGCGGCCCGCTCGGCGGCGTCGCGGGCCAGGAGCACGCCCAGCCCGCCACCGCCGTCGCTGGGCTTGACCACCTGCGGAAACCGCATGGCGGCGAGGGCGTCGTCGAACTGCGGGCCCGGCCGGAACCGCACGTGCCCGGGCTGCGCGATCCACGGCGCCGCGCGGGACAGTGCGGCCCGCTGCGCGAGCTTGTCCGGGGGGACGAACGGCGCACCGGCCAGCGCGAAGCCGCTGCGGACGTAGCGCTCGAACCCGGTCAGCACGAGGACGGGCCGCACACCGCGGGCGGCGAGGGCGGCCGACACCTGCCCGGCGTCGGCCGGCTCCGCGACGCCGATCTCGACGTCGAACGGGCGCCGGCCGAGCGCGGCCCGCCAGCTCACGTACTCCGGCGTCTCCACCAGCACGGCCGGCAGGCCACGGCGCCGGGCGCAGTCCAGATACGGGTCCAGCCCGTCACGGGTCGCGCCGACCTGCACGAACGACGCCGCCGCCGGGACAACCGACGCGGTCGCGGGGCCAACCGACGGATTCATCGGCCCGGACCTCAGCCCGCGACCTGGATGCGGCGCAGGTGCCGGCTGCGGTCGGTGAAGGCGTTGCGGGCGTGCAGCAGCCGCCAGTTGTTCCAGACCAGCACGTCGTTGCGGTGGTAGTCGATGGCGATCTGGTGGTCGTAGAAGTTGTCCCGCCACCGGTCCTGGATCGCCACCACCGGGTCGTCGTCGGCCCGCAGCAGGTTGTTGCACGAGAAGCGAACGATCATGCCCTTCTCGTGCTCCTCGAGGATCGGGTGCTTGGTGTGCAGGTCCAGGCCGAGCCGATTGACGCCCTCGGTGGTCTTCCACTCGAACTCGGTGTCCAGCAGGAAGCTGCGCTCGTCGTCGGAGAGGGCGGCGACCCAGGGTGCGGTGTCGGCCAGGGTCGTCTCCCCGCCGGGTCCGCTGGCCGGGGACACGCACCACAGCGCGATGTACCGCGGCGGCACCACCGTGAAGTCGTAGCCCTCCGAGTGCGGGGTGAGCGGCCGGGTGTTCCCGGCGTGGTAGACGTCGTCCATGCCGGGCTCGGGCCGCACGTCACCGACGACGGCGCCGGTGTAGTTGGGCACGAACGAGCCCAGCGAGCGGCAGAACTTCACCTGGTCGAAGTCGTCGGGCACGTTGACCATCAGGACGTAGCCGTGCTCGTCCATGAGCTGGGCGAAGGTGCGCCGCAGCAGGTCCGGGTCGAGCGGGTCGCCGTTGAAGTCGGTCTGCGACAGGATGCTGATGGGTGACGAGGACACGGGAACCTCCGGAGTCGGGTCGCTTGACGGAATCGATAGGCAGGATCGTGCGGGCCGGTCAGCCCCAGACGACGCCGTCGGTGAGCGCGTCGTCGTCGAAGCCGATAAAGAAGCCCAGCGTGGTGCGGTCGGCCCCGCCGACCCGCGCGATCTCGTGATAGTTCGTCGGGTTGATCAGGTACACGTCGCCGGCGTGCGGGGTGAAGACGTGCCGCGGCGCGCCCTGGACCACGGCGGCCTCGTAGCCGAGGTGGCCGGGCACCTTGAACCGCTCGTCGTCGGGCTGCCACGGCCTGCGGTAGATGTGCAGCTCGCCGCCGGTGTCGCACTCCTCGACGCAGACCACGCAGCTGAGCTGGTGGCGCAGCTCGGCCAGGGTGAGCTCGGTGCCCGCCGCGTCGCGCATGATGTTGTCGTTGTGCAGGGGGTTGCTGACCCCGTCGGCGTGCACGCGCACGACCGCCTCGCCGTGCACCCGGGCGCCCGGCTCGCGGGCCGGTTCGAGGCTGTTGAGCCCGAACGCCTTGACCAGCGCCGTGCGCACCTGCGCCGCGAGGTCGAAGCCGACCGCGTCGAGGCGGTCCTGCGCGGCGCGGGCGTCGGCGAAGTACTCGTCCGGCCGGTCCAGGTACTTCGCCAGGTACGGCCCGATCGTCGTCAGCGCGCCGTTGGCGTAGCGGGTGGTCGTCGCGGTCGCGAAGATCCGCCGCAGCGCGGCCCGGTTACGGTCGAACTCCTCGGCCGGCAGCAGGCCGCGCAGCCGGACCACGGCGACGTCGCCGAGGACCAGTCGGCGCAGCAGAACCGGGTCGGCGTCCTCATTGCCCAGGTCAACGTCGACCCGCGGCCACGTCGGTTCGGGTGCCATGCTCGTGCTCCTCTCCTGTGAAGGGCGGGTGGGGCAGGTTCAGCACCACGTCGGCGTCCAGCGGCGTCCAGCCGCTGCCGAGGGCGGGGATGACCTCAGAGGCGACGACGTCCAGGCCCGGGCGGCGCAGCCGGTGCATGCTGAAGTAGCGGGGGTACGGGGTCCCCGGCGGGCTCCAGTGCACGACGTAGGAGCGATCGGGGTTGATCACGACGGCGTTGCCGGAGCTGCCGCCGGGCGGGATCGCCCGCAGCCGGCGCAGTGCCTCCGCGGCCGCGATGGCGGCCGAGCCGGGCGGCACGAGGTAGTCGAAGTACTCCGCCGAGTCGAACCGCGACGCGGGCAGGCCGAGGCTGCGGTGCACGGTCGGCAGGAAGCCGTTGTGCATGAAGTACCAGGGCATCGCCTCACCGGCGCGCTGCAACGGGTGCGTGAACCGCTCCCCCATGGTGTGCGGCAGCGTCGCGTGCCGCACGTGGATGGCCAGCACGTCGGCCCGCACGGCGCACAGCGGCCCCGCGGACCAGCTGTCGGCCATCGTGCGCGGGTCGCGGTGCACCCGCAGCGTGCCGGGCTCGGCCGGGTCCCGCCACACCGCGCCCCACCCGTTCGGGTGGCACTTGACGGGGCTTTCGTGGTCGGCGGTGCCGCCGGTGCTCATGCCCAGCGCCGCCTGCACGATCTCGGCGACGTCGAACCGCCCGCGGGCCAGGATCAGTCGGCACACGATGCGCTCCTAACGGCCGGAGATGAGTTCGGCGACCGCCGGGCCGGCGCTCGCGTGCCGGGTGCTGATCACCGCCTTGTGCGGGTCGCCGGCCAGGATGGCCTCCAGCATCGAGCCGTCGGCGGCGCCGTTCGGACGTCCTGGTACCGGGCTGCGGTACACGGTGCGCAGCTGCTCCAGGTCCAGGCCGCTGACGCCGGTGAGGAACTCGGCGTCCTGCCGCGACGGGGGCGCGCCGGCCAGTGCCGCGTGCAGGTCGTCGAGGCGGCCGAGCGCGGTCGGGTGCTCGCGGCTGACGAACCGGTCGAGTTCGCGGCCCTGCCCGGCGAACGGTGCGTACACCATGCAGATCAGCTGCTGCTCGGTGAGCCGGTAGGAGTCCCACGCGAACGTGTTGATCCGGGCGCGCAGCCGTTCCGCGGCGCCCGGCGCGCGGTACCGTTCGGCCATCGTGTCCACGAGCACCTGCGGGAACTCCTTGCGGTGCATGAGGTCGATGGCGAAGTCGACGTACTCGGCAAGGCCCTCCACGTAGTCACGACCGTAGAACCGCTCGCATTTCAGCGCCCGCAGGTGGGCCATGAGCGCCGGGTTCGCGCAGTCGGACTCGGTGAAGCTGAACGCGAGCTCGTCGAACTCGAAGCCCAGGAAGTCCGTCAGCAGCCGCCAGTGGTCGCCGGAGCTGTACTCCGTCTCGTCGTAGATGGAGAAGAAGCACAGCTCGGCGGGGACCGCGGAGGTGATCCGCCGTGCGCTGACCGCCGGGCCCGGGCCGTGGATGTCGGTGAAGTACGTCTGCGACAGGTCGTCCAGCGCGTGCAGGAAGCCCTTGAATCCCGGCGTTCCGGTCGCGCCGCGGGAGCCGAAGCGCCGCGCCAGCCGGTGCACCCACAGCACGTAGGCGCGCTGCTCCTGCCGCGAGTCGCCGGTGACGATCACTTCGACGCCGCCACGGTACGCTGCCGCCAGCCCGAACGCGTTGACCATGCTGAGGTTGCAGGCGTTGCAGAACGTCGGGCGGGCGTCGGCCGCGGTGCGGTGCCCGGTGAGCAGCACGTCGGTGCGGTTGCGCGCCAGCACCGTCGGTGAGTGCGGCAGGTCCGCGTCGAACGGGCGGACCTCGTCGGCGTCCACGAGCAGCAGCTCGCAGCGGTCGTCGCCGTACAGGCCGAGCGCGGTGTAGACCCGGTCGATGTTGCGCATCACCGCGTCCGGCATGCCCGCCTGCCGGTTGGTGGCGACCCGCAGGGTGAACGTCGCGCCGGTCTCGGCGAGCAGGGTCAGCTGCATCGCGCGGACGAAGGCGACGGTGTAGGAGCTGTCCTTGCCGCCGCCGTAGGCGACCAGCACGACGTTGTCCCCCGGTGCCGGCTTCGGCAGGGACGCAGACAGCCGCCGGGTGCAGCGGCGCACGTTGTCGCGGTCCTCGGCCGACAGCTGGTCCAGCAGCGTCGTGAGCAGTTCGGTGTGCATCGTGTGTCCTCCCGTGTTCAGATGCCGGCGGGGACCGGCGCCGCGGCGTGCAGCGCCGAGTCCAGGCAGTCCAGTGCGGTGTCGACCTCGCCGGCGGTGACGGTCATCGGCGGCGCGAGCCGCAGCGTGCTGCCGGACCGGCCGCCGAGGCCGACGAGCAGCCCGTGGTCGCGCGCGGCGGTCAGTACGCGCTGTGCTCCGGCCGGGTCGGGCGCCCCGGTCGCCGGGTTCACGACGTCGACGGCGACCATCAGCCCGTAGCCGCGGACGGCGCCGACCGCCGGATGCCCGCCGTGCCGGCGCAGGCCCTCGACCAGCTGGTCGCCGCGGTCGCGGGCGCAGCGGCGCAGGTCGTGGTCCAGCAGGTAGTCGACCGTGGCCAGCGCGGCGGTCGCGGCGAGCGGGTTGCCGCCGAACGTGGAGATCGTCCGTCCGTCGATGCTGTCGAGCAGCTCGCGGGTACCGACGACGCCACCGATGGCCAGGCCGTTGCCGAGGCCCTTGGCGAAGGTGATCGCGTCGGGCGTGACGCCGTGCGCCTGGTACCCCCACCAGTCCCGACCGGTGCGGCCCCAGCCGGTCTGCACCTCGTCGCAGATCAGCACGCCGCCGCGGGCCGCGACCACCTCGCGGTAGGCGTGCAGCAGCCCCGGCGGCAGGCCGTGGAAGCCCGCCAGGCCCTGGACCGGTTCGACGATGAGCGCCGCGACCGGAGCACGGTCGGCGTCCAGCCGCCGCTGCAGGTCCGCGGCGCACTCCTCGACCGACGGGGCGGGGCCGTCACCGTCGGCGCGCCCGTTGGCCGCGACCGTGACCCGGAACGGGCCGAACGGGCTGGGCCGCCAGCCGGCCAGCGTGGACACGCTGCTGGTGGCGAAGGTCCGGCCGTGGTAGCTGTCGGCGAGGGCGACGACGTGGTTGCTGCCGCTGCGGCAGGCGGCTGCCAGCAGCGCGGTCTCGTTGGCCTCGGAGCCGGAGTTGACGAAGAACGCCACCGGGTCCGGCACGCCGGCGATCGCGCGGAGCCGCTCCGCCAGTGCGATCTGGGGTTCGATGAGGTACAGCGTTGAGGTGTGCACGATGCCGGTGGCCAGCTGCGCGGCGACGGCGTCGCGGATCTCGGGGATCGCGTAGCCGACGGAGGTGGTCAGGATGCCGCCGAAGAAGTCGAGGTAGCGGCGGCCGTCGTGGTCGGTGACGTGCCGGCCCTCGGCGGTGCGCAGGGCGATGGGGTCCGGGTAGTAGGTGCCGACCCAGCGCGGGAACGCCGCGCGGTGGCGTTGGACGAGATCCTGTGCGGTCATGCCGACTCCTCGGGTTCTTGCCCGCGCAGCCGCTCGCGCAGCTCCAGCAGGGTGGTGCACAGCCCGGGCAGCGCCTGGGGTGCGAAGGTCGCCGGCAGGCCCGGCAGGTGCGCCGCCAGGGCCCCGCGGGCCTGGTCAGTGAGGCGGACGACCCCGTCGGGCGCGACCGTCGCGCCGTCGAGCGCGGACACTTCGGCGGTCCACGCCAGCGCCGCGGTCAGGGGTACGCCGGGCGGCAGGCGCAGGGTCAACGTGCCGTCGCGGATCTCGACCGGGAACCCGCCGGGCAGGCCGAGCGGGCCCGGCGCGTGGCCGGTCCACTCCCCGCCGACGGCCAGCGCGCGCACCATCCCGGCGGCGACCGTCGCGCCGAGGTTGTTGAGCCGGCCACGGGATCCGCGGGCCGCCTCCAGCAGCGTCCCCACGTCCGCGTGCGGGACGTCGTCGACCCACCACCGGGCCTCCAGCCGTTCGTGGGGCGGCCGGTGCAGGTGCGCGTGATGAGCGAGGATCTTGAGCCGGGCGGGGTCGGTCAGGTCGAGGGCAGCGCCGGCCGCCGCGGCCAGCGAGGCCACGTTGCCCAGCCCGCACAGGACGGGCAGGCCGCGGGCGTGCAGCGTCGGGTTCACCGCGTCCGGGAAGCAGGCGTTGACGAAGGTCACCGGCCGGTCGCCGCCGACGTCGGCGCAGGCGGCGGCGACGGGCGCGGCGAGGGCCGCCTGCAGCGGCAGGGTAACGGCGAAACCCGCCGTGCGGACCAGCTGCGCCCAGCGGCTGCCGTCGCCGCGGAACTCGGCCGGCGACTGCAGCGACGCGCACAGGACCACCACGCCGGGCCGCAGCCGGGCCAGCAGTCCCCGGACGTCGGCGGTCGGCCCGATCTCGGCGTGCACCGGGCGGAACGCCGCAGCCGCGTCCACGGCCACCGGGCCGGCCGCAGCGTCGGCCGCAGCGCAGACACGTTCGGCGGCTCCCGGTGTCCGGCCGATGACGTGCACGGTGCTGGCCGGCGGCAGCCCGGCGGTGGCCAGGGCGCGGCACAGGACGGTGGCGAACTCGCCGGTGCCGATGACCGCGATCGACACCGGCCCGTCGCGGCTCACGACGCACCGAGCCAGGCGTCGAGGTCGACGATGCGCGGTTCGGGCAGCCCGGGGCACTGGGCGCTCACCTGCAGCCGGGCCGGGCGCCGCGCGTCGGTGAAGTACCGCGGCTCGAACCCGGCGCCGGCCTGGGCCAGCAGCGGGTTGGCGACCAGGAAGTCGCGCACCGCCGGGGTGTCGTTGACGACCCGCAGGTACATCCGCTTGGTCGCGAAATGGTTGGGCGGCAGCACCACCCGCGGCGCGAACTTGCGCTTCCACTGGAAGATGCCCTTGCTGAGCAGCGCCTCGGTGCCGAACAGGTCCACCTGCGACACGCCGTGCGTGCCGGCCCACTCCAGCAGCAGGTGGTACACCGCCTTGAACGCGCCGCTGTCGTAGTGCGCCGGGTCGCCGTCCAGCACGCCGAGCAGCCGCGTGGTCAGCGTGCCCGCATCCGAGCGGTGGCACAGCGCGCCGGCGACGCGCTGGTCGCCCTGGCGGACGAAGAACAGCGTGCCGTGCCGCAGCACGGCATCGCGGGCCACGCTCAGCTGCTCGCTGCGGCCGCGTTCGCCGTGCCGGAGCCGCATCGTCGGCACGTGCATGCGGTGGTAGAAGAACTCCAGCGCGGCCGGCGACGGGTCCTCCTCCAGCGTCCAGCCGGAGCGCTTGCGGTTGCGGCGGAACTCCCACCGCTCGCGCTTGGAGATGCGCTGCTGCTGTTCCTGCGGGTCGGCGGCGACGTCGACGACGAGATGGACGCGGAACGGGGCGAGCAGCGCGCGGTCGCTGGGCAGCCGGGCCGTGCGGTGCGCCTCGGCGCCGACGACGACGAGGTCGGCGTCCGGCCAGCGGCCCGCCTCGAGGTCGCGCCAGCGCACCGTCGAGCGGGTCCGGGCCGCCGTCGGCCCGGCCACCGCGTCGCGCTGGTGCTCCAGCAGCTGCAGCAGGTTGATCTCGCCGACGGGCAGCCCGGCGTAGGCGATGCTCACCTCGCCGCTGGTGCTGTCCGAGCGGACCAGCGGCAGCGCCTGCCCCCGGCCGTCCCAGCATCGCCGGGCCACCCGTGCCGCCCGCGACGGGCTGTTGTTCCAGGCGTACGCGAGCCGGGCCGCCCACGCCGGCGCGATCGGTTCGGTGCCGGTTGTGGTGGCGGTGGTCGCGGCGGTGGTCGCGGCGGTGGTGGTGCTGGTGACTGTGGCCACCGACGTCCCCTCTCTACCGGGCCCGGCCCTGTTCCGCCAGCGCGGCGTAGAACACGGCGCTGCGCACGTCGCACGCGCTGCGCACGGTCTGCACGGCCGCGTCGGGCATCGGGTCGAAGTCGTCGGTGCCGTAGGAGCCGGAGCCGTGCAGCAGGACCTCGTCGTCGCTGATCAGGCCCCGGTCGATGGCGTTGAGCACGCCGGTGGCGGCCATGACCAGCGACCATTCGCGCAGCCGCCGCGGGTCCGCGGGCAGGTCGACGCCGGCGTCGGCGAAGCGGGTCCGCAGCGCGGGGTACCGCTGCAGGCACTCGTGCAGCGAGACCACGATCCCGCCGCCACCGCCGGTGCGGATCAGCCGGTTCATCTCCGCCGACGTCGGCGGCCGGTGGGTGTAGAACGTCGGGTCGAGCACCTCGTCCGGGTCGAACGTGGTGGCCGGGAACCGGGGGTCGGTGTCCTGGTGGTAGAGCCCGTCGGCGGCCCGGTAGGTGTAGCGCGGCAGGTACGAGCGGTCGGTCTCACCGAAGTACAGGCTGAGCACCATGTCCGGCGTGTCGAGGTGCTGCACCAGGAAGTAGCTCGGGTCCCCGGACGCGCCGATCGCGGTGTGCCCGAGGTGGTGGCCGAGCAGCCCGTAGGCGCTGGAGACCGCGTGTGCGTGCAGCCGGGTGTCGCCGGGGCGGGCCGGGGAGACGTCGCGCTCGAACATGGCCCGGGCGGCGTCAGCGGTACGGTAGTTGTCCAGGTCCAGCGAGTACCACAGCCGGATCCCGGTCAGCGCGTGCAGCGCCTCCGCGTGGCCGTCCACGACCTCGCGCGCCAGCGTCTTGACCGCCGACCGGTCCGGTCCGGGCAGGCACAGCACCGGGTTGCGGGCCGCCAGCCCGGCATCGCCGGACAGCGGCGACGCCCACAGCTTGGGCCTGGAGGCCGCCGGCACGACCACGGCGATGCGCAGGTCGTCGGGGCCGACGAGGCCGTGCTCGACCGCGCGCAGCACGGCGTCGCGCAGCGCCGTTGCCTTGTTCGCCGACGACGGTGTCAGGATCATGATCCGTTCGCCGGTGCGCTGGATGTGCGCGACCGCGCGGGCGATCATGAGTAGCGACGCCAGGGTCTTCGTGGTCCTGGTCCGCGGGTTGCCCATCAGGTTGAGCAGCGTCAACCGGATGTCGCGGTGCGAGCCCAGCGGCGCGGCGCGCACCTGGCCGGCCTCCAGGAACGCCTGCAGCGCCGGGGTGAGCTCCGGCAGGTCGAAGTCGGGTGCGAAGTCGGCGGGGCGGCCCGACGCCGGCGGGCGGGCCGCGCGCACGTCGGCCATGACGGCGCGCAGCTCGTCGTAGTAGCGCAGCAGCGGTGCGGCGGCGGTGTCCGGTGCGTGCACGACGGCGGTCATGTCACACCTGGCCGACGAGGACGTCGCCGCGGACGGTGGCGGTGCCGGGGATCGCCTCGGCCGGATCGTCGCCGCGGGCGAGAATGCGGTTGTCGCGGTCGACGAACACCACCGACGGGCGCAGCTCGGCCGCCTCGGCGTCGGTCACCGTCGCGTACCCGATGATGATCACAAGGTCGCCGGGGCTGATGAGCCGGGCGGCGGCACCGTTGATGCCGATGACGCCGGAGTCACGCGGCCCTTCGATGACGTACGTGGACAGCCGCGCGCCGTTGTCGATGTCGACGATGTCGACCTTCTCGTGCGGCAGCAGGCCCGCGGCCTCGATGAGGTCCGCGCTGATGGTGACCGACCCGACGTAATGCAGGTCGGCCTGCGTCACCGTGGCCCGGTGGATCTTCGACTTGAGCATCTCCCGCATCACTGCGCTGCCCCTCTCGGAGTCGGAACGTCGTGGCACCGACATTTCCAGCGCCGCGTGTAGCCGGCCCCGCAGCGCGGGTGTAGCCGAGGTGTAGCGGCCGCGCCCTTTTGCGGTCAGCGCTCTCCGCGGTCCGTGCCCGCCCTGCGGACAGCACAGCGGTGGCCCGTCCGTGCGGACGGGGCCACCGCTGTCGGGGTGCCGGACGGTCAGCCGGCCAGGGCCAGGATCTGCCGCTCGGCGTCGCGCAGCTCCCGGCCGGGCTCGAGCCCGACCTCGTTGACCAGGGTGGTGCGGGCCGAGCGGTAGACGGCGAGCGCGTCGGCGTTGCGCCCGGCCTGCGACAACGCCCGCATCAGCAACAGGTACGGCCGTTCGTGCAACGGGAACCGCGCGGTGAGGCCGGTCAGTTCGCAGATCGCCTCGCTGACGTGCCCCGCCGCCAGGTCCGCCTCGGCGCTGAGCTCACGGACGCTGGAGTACACCTCGTCGAGGCTCACCCGTTCCGCCGCCGCCGACGGGCCCACCGCGACGTCGGCGAACGCCTGCCCGCGCCACAGTCCCAGCGCCCGGGCGAGGGTCTCGCGGGCCTGTGCCGGGCGGTTGGCGGCCAGCTCCGCCCGGGCGTCCTGGGCGAGGTGCCGGAACTCGGTCGCGTCGAGACTGTGCCCGCCGAGGCTCAGCATGTACCCGGCGGCGTGGGTACGCAGGTGCGTCCCGCCCGGTGGCCCGGTCGCCAGCAGCTTGCGCAGTTGGGAGATGTACTGCCGCACGAGGTTGCAGGCGGTGGGCGGCGGGCGCTCGCCCCACAGCTCGTCGACGAGATGGTCGAGGCTCACGACCTGGTTGGCGTTGATCAGCAGGACGGCGAGCAGACCGCGCGGCTTCGCCGCGGTGATCCGGCGCTCGGCGCCGCCCTGGACGCACAGCGGGCCGACCTCGGCTATTCAGGCGGGTTGGTCATCGGTGGGGGTTGATGCAGAGAAGGTGCACCTGGCCTGCGAGGATTTGAGTGTCTAGATCAAGTCCGGC
>NZ_JBFAIC010000133.1:0-11908 GCF_040654515.1 Dactylosporangium sp. NPDC050688 | reverse complement strand
ATCGTGACGTTCTTGGCCTTGATCTCGAGGTGGCCGTTGATGTCCTTGCCGTCGATGACCGTGCCGGCGACCGTGATGGTCATGGGTCCGGTGTATGGCGTCAGCGTCACCTTCTTGCGGGTGTCGCCGGGCAGGCCCTGCGGGTAGCCGGTGTTGTGCGCGGCCGGGTAGCCCGCCACCGTGTAGGTCGCCGGGACACCTCCACCACCGCCACCGCCGGGCGCCGGCGGCTTGGCGTTCGTCGAGGCGCTCTTGGAGGGCGACGCCGACGCCGAGGCGGACGCGGAGGCGGCCGGCGAGACGCTGGTCGAGCTGGACGGTGTGCCGGCGGCGGGGCTGGTCGTCGGGCGGCCGGCCGAGCCGGTGGCCGGCAGGTTCTTGCAGGCGCTCAGTGCGCCACCGGCGAACAGTGCCGCGGCGACGATGCCGACGCTCGTGCGGCGTAACGCACTGCGGGTCACGGTGGTCGGAGAGTTATGGTGCGGGTTCATGTACGGGGAATCCTCCCGGATCAGTCGACATCCGTCAGTCGACGCGGCCTCAGGCCTGTCGGAGCTTTTCGGCGTGAATGGTCGGTTGGTGATTCCGCTCCTTACCTTCGACTGCATATGTCCTACGAGAAACCGGGCACGATTCACTTTCGGCAATGCCGTCAAGATCGGCGCTCGGTACGTCGCTCGCAACCTTGCGTAACGTTTTCCGGGTCGAAGCATGCCACGGTTCGCCGGGGGAGTGAAACCCTGCGGTGTGCCGTCGTCCGTACCTTTGGCATTCTTAAGTCGCGCCTAAGAAATAGCACGACTGGAAAGCAGCACGATAGGCCCGGAACGGGCATATCGACGCGCGCCGAGAGTGGTCTAGATCACTCGATCGTGCGCGCGTGACGTGGTGCGGTCCTCAAGGCCCCCACGCTGCGGTGAACCATACAGCCAGACAGCCGTCCGGCCTAGTCATTGCGGGTGTGACGTAGCCGATCATCCATGCGTCGACGCCCGGGGCGTGCCCCCGAGCGTCGAGAATGCGGTCGAAGCCGGACGAACCGGCAGGTCACGCGCGGAACGGGTCGTGGTCGGTGAGCAGCTTGTCCAGGCGGGCCTGGTCGACGCGGTGCACGACCGCCGTGGACTCCTGGTGGTCCCGGACGCACTTGGCCAGGGTGAACGCCGACGTGACGGTGTAGAGCAGGCCGATCGCGAGAAACGCCCGCATCCACGTGTTGACCGGCAGATAGGCGATGCCGATACCGAGGCCGACCACCGCGACCCCGAACGAGACCGCGGACTGCAGGAAGAATGCCGTGGTGGTCTTCGCGGGCACTGGTGTTGTCATGCCACGAGTCTCGGCCGGGCCGGAACAGAAGGCCTGAGTAGGCCTACTCAACTCAGGGCGGGTACCGGAAGCTCGATTTTGTGCGCCCGCTGCCACGCCTCGACCACCTCGTCGGTGACGTGGGCGCGGAAGTAGTCGTTGGCGCTCAGCCGCGCGGTCACCGGCTCCTCGCCCTCGGCCAGCAGACTCGCCGGGACGAGGTGGAACTCGTTCTGCACAGCGGCGCTGAGCCGGCGGTGGCCGTCGACGACGTAGTAGTCGGGGCCGCAGTGGCCGATGGTGAGCGGCTCCAGGGCCCGCGCCCCAGCGTCGCCGACCTCCTCGACGAAGGCCGGGTCGGCCGGGTCGGCGGGCCGGGTCGGGTAGACGCGCATCGGGTCGAGCAGCAGCAGTGGCGGGCGCTCGCGCAGGATGTCGCCGCCGAGGCGGCCCTCGAACGCGTCCACGATCATCCCGACGATCTCGTCGGGGCGGGCGCGGGTGCTGTCGCAGACCAGGTCGTAGTTGCGCAGGCGGAGCTTGTCGGCACCGTACCGGGTCAGGAACCGCACCCGCTCGCTCTCGCTGCGCCCGTGCAGCCGCTCCTTGGCCTCCTCGAGGGTCGCGTAGCGCTCCACCTCGCTGTGCGGGCGGGCGAGCACGCGGCGGGCCGCCTCATTGGGCTCGGTGATGAGGTGCACCTTGAACGCGTCGTGGAAGAAGAACCAGGCCAGGCGGCTGTCCACGATGAGCTGCTCACCGGACTTGGCGATGTTGCTCTGCAACTCGTCGACCGCGCTGTCGATCGCGTCGTCGAGCTCCGCGTGCAGGTTGAGCTGCAGCGCGGTCATGCCACGCTCCTCGGCCATCTGCCGGTACATGTCGCCGACGCTGATGCGACGCAGTGCGAGCCGGCCGGCGAGCTCCACGGAAACGGTGCTCTTGCCACTGCCGAGGTCGCCGTTGATGACGACGGACCGGTGATTGCTCATGCGCAACTCTCTAGGTAGTCCCCATGGGGCAGTCCAGGTCAGGAGCCTAACACGCCCGTGTTGCACTCTTTGCGGGGCACCGGAACCGCATTCTGAATTGAATTCCTGAAAGCGAATGGAATTCCGTGTAATGCTCAGGAAACATCGGTCTGGCAGCATCTCGCCACCACCGTCCCCGGGAGGCCGTCGTTGTTCCTGACCCGCCACGAACAGGAGCGCCTGCTGATCCATGTCGCCGCCGACGTGGCGCAACGGCGCAAGGACCGCGGGCTGAAGCTCAACTATCCGGAGTCGGTCGCGATCATCACGGCGTTCCTGCTGGAGGGCGCGCGCGACGGGCGCACGGTGGTCGATCTGATGGAGGCCGGCCGGCACGTGCTCGGCCGTGACGACGTGCTGGAGGGAGTGCCCGAGATGCTCGTCGAGGTGCAGGTGGAGGCCACGTTCCCGGACGGCACCAAGCTGGTGACCGTCCACCACCCGATCCCATGATCCCCGGCGAGATCCTGCCGGGCGACGGCCCGGTGGTCATCAACGCCGGCCGGGCCGAGCTGACGCTGACCGTGGAGAACACCGGTGACCGGCCGGTTCAGGTCGGCTCGCACTACCACTTCGCCGAGGCCAACGAGGCGCTGTCCTTCGACCGCGAGGCCGCCTGGGGACACCGGCTCGGCGTGCCGGCGGGCACCTCCGTGCGCTTCGAGCCCGGCGTGTCCCGTGACGTCGTCCTGGTACCCCTGGCAGGCAACCGGATCGTGCCGGGCCTGCGGGGCAGAGCTGGAGGAGCGCTGTGACCGAGCTCGACCGGCGGCGGTACGCCAACCTGTACGGGCCGACCACCGGCGACCGGATCCGCCTGGCGGACACCGACCTGCTGATCGAGATCGAGCGCGACCACTGCGCCGGCGGCGACGAGGCGGTCTTCGGTGGCGGCAAGGTGATCCGCGAGTCGATGGGCCAGTCCCGGGCGACCCGGGCCGAGGGCACCCCCGACACCGTGATCACCGGCGCGGTCGTCGTCGACCACTGGGGCATCGTCAAGGCCGACATCGGCATCCGCGACGGGCGGATCGTCGGCATCGGCCGGGCCGGCAACCCAGACATCATGGACGGCGTCGACCCCGCGCTGGTCATCGGCCCGTCCACGGAGATCGTGGCTGGCAACGGCCGGATCCTCACCGCTGGCGCCATCGACTGCCACGTCCACCTGATCGCGCCGCTGATCCTGGAGGAGGCCCTCGCCAGCGGCATCACCACGATCGTCGGCGGTGGCACCGGCCCCGCAGAGGGCAGCAAGGCCACCACGGTCACGCCCGGCGCGTGGCACCTGGCGCGGATGTTCGAGGCGCTCGACCCGTGGCCGGTCAACGTCCTGCTGCTCGGCAAGGGCAACACCGTGTCCGAGGCCGCGATGTGGGAGCAGCTGCGCGGCGGCGCCGGCGGGTTCAAGCTGCACGAGGACTGGGGCACCACGCCCGCCGCGATCGACGCCTGCCTGCGGGTCGCGGACGCCTCCGGGGTGCAGGTCAACATCCACACCGACACGCTCAACGAGGCCGGCTTCGTCGAGGAGACCCTGCGGGCCATCGCCGGCCGATCGATCCACGCGTATCACACCGAGGGCGCCGGCGGCGGGCACGCGCCCGACATCATCACCGTGGCGTCGCACCCGAACGTGCTGCCGTCCTCGACGAACCCGACCAGGCCGTACACCCGCAACACCCTCAGCGAGCATCTCGACATGCTCATCGTCTGCCACCACCTCAACCCGAGCGTGCCGGAGGACCTGGCGTTCGCGGAGAGCCGGATCCGGCCCTCCACGATGGCCGCCGAGGACCTGCTGCACGACCTGGGCGCGATCTCGATCATCGGCTCGGACTCCCAGGCGATGGGGCGCGTCGGCGAGGTCGTCCTGCGCACGTGGCAGACCGCGCACGTCATGAAGCGGCGCCGGGGGCCGCTGCCCGGCGACGGCGCCGCCGACAACGAGCGGGTCAAGCGCTACGTCGCGAAGTACACCATCTGCCCGGCGGTCGCCAGCGGCATCGACGGCGAGGTCGGCTCGGTCGCCGTGGGCAAGCTCGCCGACCTGGTGCTGTGGGACCCGGCGTTCTTCGGGGTCCGGCCGCACGCGGTCATCAAGGGCGGCGCGATCGCCTGGGGCGCGATGGGCGACGCCAACGCGTCCATCCCGACGCCGCAGCCGATCCTGTCCCGGCCGATGTTCGGCGCGTACGGCGCCGCCGCCCCCGCGACCAGCCTCGCGTTCGTCGCGCAGGCGGCCCTGGACGACGGCCTGGCGGACCGGCTCGGCCTGCGGCGCAGGCTGGCGGCCGTCGCCGACACCCGCGGCAAGGGCAAGGCCGACATGCCGGGCAACGACGCGCTGCCGCGCATCGAGGTGGAGCCCGACACGTTCACCGTCCGCATCGACGGTGAGGTCGTCGAGCCCGACCCGGTGACCGAGCTGCCGATGGCTCAGCGGTACTTCCTGTTCTGAAGCCATGAAGACGCAGCTGCTCATCCTGGCCGACGGCCGCTTCCCGTCCGGGGGCCACGCGCACTCCGGCGGGCTCGAGGCGGCCGTCGTCCGGCACCGGGTGCAGGACCTCGACGGGCTGCGCGCGTTCCTGGTCGGGCGGCTGCACACCACCGGCCTGGTCGGCGCCGCGTTCACCGCCGCGGCGTGCGCCAGGCCGGACACGATGGACGAGCTGGAGGACGAGCTCGACGCCCGGACCCCGTCACCGGCGCTGCGCCTGGCGTCCCGGCGGCAGGGCCGCTCGCTGTGCCGGGCCGCCGCGGTCGTGTGGCCGGGGCCGCACGTGACCCGCGCCGGCACGCACCGGGGCGGCCTGCACCAGCCCGTCGCGCTCGGCGTGGTGGCGCACGCGGCCGGCTGCACGCCGGCGGAGGGCGCGTGGGTCAGTGCCTACCACGCGGTGTCCGGCCCGGCGAGCGCCGCCGTGCGCCTGCTGGGGCTGGATCCGTACCAGGTGCACGGGCTCCTCGCGGAGCTCGGCGAGCAGTGCGACGACGTCGCCGGGCAAGCCACCGAAGCCGCGCGTGGGCCCGCGGCGGACCTCCCGGCGGCGTCGTCGCCGCTGCTGGACGTGTCCGCCGAGGACCACGCCTCATGGGAGGTACGACTCTTTGCATCCTGACGATCACAGCCACGGACCGGACGAGGCACCCCACGCCCACGGGCCGGACGAGACGCAGCACGCCCACGCCCACGCCCACGGGCCGGACGAGACGCCGCACACCCACCCGGACCCCGGCGTCGACCCGCACGCGCCGCTGGCCGACGTGCGCGCCGCCCGGCGGGCCGTGCGCATCGGCATCGGCGGGCCGGTCGGCTCCGGCAAGACCGCCCTGGTCGCCGCGCTGTGCCGGACCCTGTCGGCGGACCTGAGCGTCGCCGTCGTCACCAACGACATCTACACCACCGAGGACGCCGACTTCCTGCTGCGCAACGGGGTCCTGCCGGCGGAGCGGATCCGCGCGGTGGAGACCGGCTGCTGTCCGCACACCGCGATCCGCGACGACATCTCCGCCAACCTCGACGCGATCGAGGAGCTGGAGGACAGCCTCGGCCCGCTCGACGTGGTGCTGGTGGAGAGCGGCGGCGACAACCTGACCGCGACGTTCAGCAAGGGCCTGATCGACCGGCAGATCTTCGTGGTCGACGTGGCCGGCGGCGACAAGGTGCCCCGCAAGGGCGGCCCCGGCGTCACCACCGCCGACCTGCTGGTCATCAACAAGACCGACCTGGCCCCGCTGGTGGGCGCCGACCTGGGCGTGATGGACCGCGACGCGGCGGCCCGGCGCGGCACCCTGCCGACGGTGTTCCTGTCCCTGGTGGAGGACCCGACCGCCAAGCCCGTCCAGGAGTGGGTCCGGAGCCTGGTGTGAAGGCCACCGCGCGGGTCGTCGCCGAGTCCGACCACGGCCGCACCGCGCTGCGGGTGCTGAAGGGCGAGGCGCCGCTGCTGCCGAGACGCACCGGCCCGGACGAGGTCCACTTCGTCGGCGGCGCGGCGGGCCCCCTCGGCGGCGACGAGCTCACCATGGAGATCGAGGTCGGTCCCGGCGCGCAGCTCGTCGTGCGCACGGTCGCGGCGAGCATCGCCCTGCCCGGCCGCTCCGGCGAGCCGTCGCTGCTGTCGGTCAGCGTCAGCGTCGCCGCCGGCGGCCGGCTGCTGTGGCTGCCGGAGCCGCTCATCGCGGCCGCCCGCTGCCGGCACACCACCCGGTCCACAGTGGACCTCGACGGCACCGCCGAGCTGATCTGGCGCGAGGAACTGGTCTGCGGCCGGCACGGCGAGGAGCCCGGCGACGTCACGCTGTCCACCGTGCTGCGCCGCGACGGCCGCCCCCTGTACCGCAGCGACGTCACCGCCGAGAGCCTCGGCGGCGCGCGGGTGCTCGCGACGGTGTTCCGGACCGGCGACACCCCCGCGGCAGCAACCACGCCGACGGCCGCGGTGATGGCCCTCGCCAAGGGCGGGACCGTCGCCACCGTGCTCGGCCGCGACCTCACCGAGACCCGCCGGTTCACCGACCCGCTGGTTACACCGCCGCAATGGAGGAGCAAAGCGGCAGTAACCGCGCGGGCGTCTACTGCCATCGACTCACCACTGGTGAGGCGCGCCTAGGGTTCCGCGCCGGGCGATCCGGCGGCTGGTCCGAGAGGTGCAGGCGTCCGCGCGGCCCCCGGGTCGTGGCGGCGTTCCACGGCGGGACAAAAGCCCGGGAGACAGCCGTCGCAGTCCGGCTGTGTGCCGGACGCACCCCGAGGGGGTCTGTCCATGGGCTTCAACCACCATCATCCCCACCAGCACGCGACGCACGACAACTACGGCCCCGAGGCGCGGTACGCCGTCGAACGCGAGGCCGAGCTGCCCACCACGAAGTGGGAGGAGGAGATCGCCCGCGGTCTGGAGTACGGGCTGCCGGGCGCGGACTCCATCGTCGACAAGCGGATCCCGACGTTCTCCCGCGGCGAGCTGCCGCACTTCGCCGGGATCAACACGTTCCTGAAGGCGCCCTACCTGGAGGACGTGCGCCGCTGCGGCGAGTACGACGTCGCCGTGCTCGGCGCCCCGTTCGACGGCGGCACCACGTACCGGTCCGGGACCCGCTTCGGCCCGCAGGGCATCCGGAAGATCTCCGCGCTGTACGGGCCGTACAGCTTCGAACTCGGCGTCGACCTGCGCGAGTCGATCACCATCGCGGACCTCGGCGACATCTTCACCATCCCGGCGAACATCGAGAAGACGTTCGACCAGATCTCCAAGGCCGTCGCCCACGTGTACGAGTCCGGCGCGTTCCCAGTCGTGCTCGGCGGCGACCACTCCATCGGCTACCCCACGGTCCGCGGCGTCGCCCAGCACATGACGGGCAACCTCGGCATCATCCACTTCGACCGGCACGTCGACACCCAGGAGACCGACCTCGACGAGCGGATGCACACGACCCCGTGGTTCCACGCCACGGACATCCCCAACGTGCCGCCGAAGAACCTCGTGCAGATCGGCATCGGCGGCTGGCAGGCGCCCCGGCCGGGGGTGAAGGTCGGCCGCGAGCGCGGCACCACGATCATGACCGTCACCGACTGCGTCGAGATGGGCATCGAGGCCGCCGCCGAGCGGGCCCTGGAGGTGGCGTGGGACGGCGCCGACGCCGTCTGGCTGTCCTTCGACGTCGACTGTCTCGACGCGGCGTTCGTGCCCGGCACCGGCTGGCCCGAGCCGGGCGGCTTCCTGCCCCGCGAGGTGCTCAAGTTCATCCAGCTGATCGCCGAGCGGCCGCTGGCGGGCATCGAGGTCGTGGAGTGTTCGCCCCCGTACGACAACGCCGAGATCACGTCCCTCATCGCGACCCGCGTCATCTGCGACACCCTCGGCTGCCTGGTGCGCGCCGGCCACCTTCCCAGGAGGACCTCATGAAGCGCCGTTCCTTTCTGACCGCGGTCGCGGGGGCCGCCTTCCTGACCGCCTGCGGATCGTCCGAAGAGGACACCGGCACGGCCGGCGCGAAGATCACGCTTGGCTTCAGCGCCTGGCCGGGCTGGTTCCCGTGGCAGGTCGCCCAGGAGAAGGGCCTGTTCGCCAAGAACGGCGTGACGGTCGAGCTGAAGTACTTCGACAGCTACACCGACAGCCTCAACGCCCTGGCCACCGGCAACCTGACCTGCAACAGCCAGACCCTCAACGACACGCTGTCGTCGGTGTCCGGCGGGTCGAAGCAGACCATCGTGCTGCTCAACGACAACTCCACCGGCAACGACCAGATCATCGCCGCGCCGGGCATCCGTACCGTGGCGGATCTCAAAGGCAAGAAGGTCGCCGCGGAGCAGGGCACGGTCGATCACTACCTGCTGCTGCTCGCGCTCGAGAAGGCCGGCCTCACGGAGAAGGACGTCACCTTCACGCCGCTGCTCACCGACGCCGCCGCAGCCGCGTTCGTGGCCGGGCAGGTCGACGCGGTCGGCGTCTTCGCGCCGTTCACCACCACCGCGCTCGGCCGCAGCGGCAGCACCGCGATCAGCACGTCGAAGGACTTCCCCGGCGCGATCCCCGACACCCTGTCGTTCCAGGCGCAGTTCGTCAAGGACCACCCCGACGAGGTGCAGAAGGTCGTGCAGACCTGGTTCGACACCACCGCCTGGATCAAGGCCAACCCGGCGGAGGCGGTGAGCATCATGGCGAAGAAGGGCGGCGTCTCCGACGAGGACTACAAGACCTACGACGCCGGCACCACGATCTTCACCAAGGAGCAGAACATCGAGGCGTTCACGCCGGGCGGCGACGCCAAGCACCTCGACTTCCAGGCGAACAAGATCGCCGAGTTCCTGGTGAGCACCAAGCTGGTGGACACCAAACCGCCGCTCGACGGGCTCTTCGAGCCCAAGTTCGTGAAGGCAGTGCGGTGACGGTGACCGCCCCGACGACGTCCGCGCTGTCGAAGCGGGCGTCGTGGGGGCCGCTGCCCCGCCGCCGCGCGGTCCGCCCGCCGCGGGCGGTGTTCGCGATCCGCTCGCCGCTGCCCGCCCGCACCCGGCTGCTGCTGGTCACGGTGTCGGTGCTGCTGCCGGTCGCGGTCTGGCTGGTCCTCGGCGCCACCGGGGCCGTGCCGGCCCGCTACCTGCCCAGCCTCGGCAGCGTCTGGCAGGCGGGCGCGGACATGGCCGCCAGCGGGCAGCTGTGGACCGACACGTGGGCCACGGTGCGGCGCATCGTGTACGGCTTCGGCCTCGCGGTGCTCGTGTCGGTGCCGCTCGGCGTCGCGATGGGCAGCTTCGCTGCGGCGAACGCCCTGCTGGAGCCGCTGAGCGGGCTGCTGCGCTACCTCCCGGCCGCGGCGTTCACCCCGCTGCTGCTCATCTGGCTCGGCATCGACGAGCCGCCGAAGATCGCGCTCATCTTCATCGGCACGGTCTTCTTCAACATGTTGATGACTGCGGATGTGGTACGGCTGGTGCCCCGCGATTTCGTCGACGTCGCCTACACGCTCGGGGCGCGGCGGCGCGAGGTGCTGTGGAAGGTGGTGCTGCCGCACTCGCTGCCCGGGATGCTCGACGCGGTGCGGGTCAACTTCGCCGCCGCGTGGAACCTCGTCGTGGTCGCGGAGCTGGTCAACAGCGACACCGGCCTGGGCAAGCGGATCCTGCTCGCCCAGCGGTTCACCCAGACGGACAAGATCTTCGCGATCCTCGTCGTCATCGCGGTCGCGGGCGTGCTCACCGACGTGCTGCTCCGCCTGGCCCGCAACCGGATCGGACGGTGGCTGTGATGCTGGACCTGACCGGCGTCGGCCGGACCTTCGGCGCGAAGGCCGCACTGCGGGACGTGTCGCTGTCCGTCGGCCGCGGCGAGTTCGTCTGCGTGGTCGGCGCCAGCGGCTCCGGCAAGTCGACGCTGCTGTCCATCGTCGCCGGCCTGGTCGCGCCGACGTCAGGCACCGTCACGCTGGACGGCACGCCGGTCGTCGGCCCCGGCCCGGAGCGCGGCCTGGTCTGCCAGTCCGGCGCCGTGTACCCGTGGCGCACCGTCGAGCGCAACATCGCCTTCGGCCTGGAGCTGCTCGGGCTGTCCCGCGCCGAGCGCCGGGCGCGGGTCGACTGGTACCTCGCGGAGACCGGCCTGGAACGCTTCCGCAGGTCCCTGCCGAAGCAGCTGTCCGGCGGGCAGCGGCAGCGGGTCGCGATCGCCCGCGCGCTCGCCTGCGAACCCGAGGTGCTGCTGCTCGACGAGCCGTTCGGCGCGCTCGACGTGCAGACCAAGGAGGACATGCAGGTCTTCCTGCGCGGCGTCTGGCAGGACACGGGCACGACGGTGCTCATGGTCACCCACGACGTGGAGGAGGCCGTGTTCCTCGGCGGGCGGGTCGTCGTGCTGGCCAGCGACCCGGGGCGGGTCGCCGCGGACGTCCCCGTCGAGCTGCCGGCGGCCCGGGACCTGACGGTGAAGCGGACCCCGGAGTTCCTCGCGCTGCGCGCGCAGGTGGAGGACCTGGTACGCACGTACCACCGCAGCCACGCGGGCGCGGTCGCCTGACGCCGCTGCCGTTGCGCCGGCCGGGTCCTCAGGGGCTTTGGTCAGCGACCGGCCCGGTCTTCAGGGCCGGCCGGCCGGGTTTTGGTCGGCGGCCGGCCGGTTTCTGGGCCGGCCGGCCGCTGCCGTCGTTACGGCACGGGGTCGTGGGTGCCGCGCGGGGTCGACGGGTTGCAGCGGCGGATCCGGGCGGCCGTGAGCCGGGAGCCCTCGACGAGGCCGTACCGCTGCACCGCCGCCAGGCCGTAGTTGCTGCAGGTCGGGATCTGCCGGCACTGGGTCGGCAGGTGCGGCGACAGCCACCGCTGGTATCCGCGGATCGCCACGACGCCGGCCCGGCCGGGGCCCGTCGTGCTGCGGCGCGGGGCCCGCCGCGGTGCGGCGACCGCCATCAGGCCGAGCAGCGAGCCGAGCATGAAGGGGTTGCAGTCGCAGCCGTCGCAGTCACAACCGTCGCTGTCGCGGCGGCGTCGCTGCTGCTGTTGCTGCTGGTGGTGTTCCTGCCGGCGGCGTCGCCGGCGGCGGTGCCGCCAGATCGCCACGACGTCGCCGATTCCGATTCGCGCCATGGGCGGCATTGTGTGGCCGATCGCCGGTGCGATCAAGGACCGGTCGCGTTTCTTACTCTGCTCGTGCCGCCGTTGCGCGGTGCAAACACGAAACGCACCCGGATGGCCGACTTCGTACGGGCGGCCGGGAATGTCCGGACAGTCCCGGACACCCGAACGAAGTCGAACAACCGAGTGCGTCGATGGTCGCTCTGGTGGGTCGCCGGCCCGCGGGGCTGATACTGCGGGCCGGCGTGGTCAACCACACCGTCAGGAGCTCGTCGTGCTGTGGTGTGCTCAGCTGGCCGCGATCGCCGGGCCGCCGTCGGTGTGCAGCTCGGTCGCCGAGGCGAACGCACCCTCCAGGCGGGCCTGGAGGGCGTCGAGCTGGTGGAACTCGCTGGCGCTGTAGGACTCGCTGCCCTCGGCGGCGAAGATGTGGTCGGTCTCGGCGGCGGAGTGGTCGTAGGAGGTGAAGTCCGACTCCTCGTAGTGCGAGCCG
>NZ_JBFAIC010000132.1:0-11912 GCF_040654515.1 Dactylosporangium sp. NPDC050688 | reverse complement strand
TGCCACGGCTTGACCTTCGAGCGATCCGCCGTGGGGGTTCGGTTGACCAAGATCAGTGTTGAGCCGGTGGTTGCGCCGTCGCCGGTTCGTCGTCAAGGGCTGCGGCTGTGGCTGACCGTGGCCGCGGCGGTCGTCGCGCTCGCCGCCGGCGGGTTCGTCACGTTCAGGCTCATCAGTACCGTGCCGGCGCCGCAGATCAAGCAGACCTTGCCGCAGACGTACACGATCCCGGGCGCTGCGCCGGTGTTGCCGTGGCCGCAGGCCGGGCAGGCGACGGTCGAGATTGACGGACTCGGCCGGGTGGGCAGCTCCGGCGGGTCGCGGCCCGTGCCGATCGCCAGCGTCACCAAGGTGATGACCGCGTACCTGATCCTGCGGGATCATCCCCTGCGCCTCGACGAGAACGGCCCCACGCTGATCGTCTCGCCGGAGGAGGCCGCCGCCTACCCGGCCCAGCTCGCCTCCGGCCAGTCGGTGGTCCAGGTGGTCGCCGGTGAGGTGCTCACCGAACGGCAGGCCCTCGAGGCCCTGCTTCTGCCCTCGGCCAACAACGTCGCCCACATCCTCGCCCGGTGGGACGCCGGCAGCAGCGACGCGTTCGTCACGAAGATGAACCAGGCCGCGGCCCAGCTCGGGATGGCCGATACGAAGTACACCGACCCGTCCGGGCTCGAACCGACCACCGTCAGCACCGCCGCCGACCAGGTCACCCTGGGCCGGGTGGCGATGCAGGTGCCGGTGCTGGCGCAGATCGTGGCGATGTCGAAGGCCACGCTGCCCGTGGTCGGGCAGGTCGAGAACGTCAACACCCAGCTCGGCAAGGACGGGCTCGTGGGCATCAAGACAGGCTTCACCGACGAGGCTGGCGGCTGCCTGCTCTTCGCGGCCGAGTTCTCCGCGGAGGGGCAGCGGTTCAGGGTCATCGGTGCCGTGCTCGCTCCCGGCCCGAGCCCGGCGGACGCCTTCGAGGCCAGCCGTCGCCTGATACAGGCCAGCAGCGGCCTACTGCACAAGTACAAGGTCGTGCACACCGGCGAGGTCGTGGCGACCCTCCGGGGACCGACGGGCAGGAGCACCGCCCTCGCCGCGACCGGCGACGTGGACGTGGTCGGCTGGCCCGGCCTGACGTACCGGATCGACACGGTGGGCGCCTTGCCGGGCCGCATCGCGGCGGGCACCGGTGCCGGCACGCTCAAGCTCACCGCCTTGGCCACGGCCGCGACCACGGCCGTGCAGGCCACCGATGCGCTCGAACCACCGAGTTGGTGGGAACGAATCACGCACGGGTGAGCGCAGCCTCTCACGCGGCGTGGCCTGCGTGAGCGTTCGGCACGACGCGGTCAGCGCCCGGGTTCGCTGTGCGGGGTGTCCGTCTCCGCGGCGATGATCTCTGTGAACGCTTCGAGGGCTGCCACATCACCGTACGTCCGCCGGACGTACGCGTCGGCCCAGCCGGCGGCGTCCGGGTATCCGCTGGCGATGATTCGCTCGGCGGCGGCGTGGACGCCGTATCTCGTGCGCCGCAGTTCGACGGCCGGTCCGAGGATGGCCCAGTACGCGCCAGGAGGGCCGTACGCCATGCCGACGCTGCCCGGGTTCACCACCCGCCGCTGATTGACCAGACGATCGAACGGCATGTGCAGACAGCGGTAGTCAAAGATGGCTTCCGACTTGGCGGCGCTCATCGGCGGCTACTCCTTCTTTTCGATCTGCCGGGGTTGCCTCGATGCTTGGCCGGTGCACCTTGGCGGTGGCTGACGATTACTCCTGATCGCTGGCTTGACGCGCCGACGGGCGCAAGCACGGCCGCCACGTGATCGTCGTTGGCTTGCGGAGACAACTGAAGGTCGAGCTGCGACCGCTGGGTGCAGCGTAGCCGCCGGGCAGTGGTTGGCCGAGTTCGACACCGGGTTCGCCGCGATCGCGGGCCGGTTCGGCCGGGTGGAGCCGCGCCGGCAGGCAAGGGCGTTCCTGCTCGGCCTGTTGTCCGATGTGGACACACGCTGGACCCGTCGCGGTTCCCGGCGCCGACCGGTCATACGCGGATCGAGCGATTCGTGCCGCAGTCCGCTGTCCTGCCGCACGCGCGGCTGGTGATCTGCCACCGCGGCTACGGCTCCGACTGCTGACGCTGGTCGAGGAGATGGAGGAGCTCGAGGCGCCAGCGCCGTTCGTTCGCCAGTCCCGCGCCGCAAAAGGGTGGGCTGCATCCGCGGCATGCGGGTCAGGGCGGGGTCAGGGTACGCAGGACGGCGAGGCGGGTGTTGGCGACGTGGGCGCGGCCCAGGCGTTCCGCTTCGGTGCTGTCGCGGCGGCGGAGGGACTCGACGATCGCGTGATGGTCGCGCATCGACTCGGCCCTGCGGTCCGGGGCCACGGTGGAGAAGTAGAACCTGGCGCGCATGCTCAACGCCCGGACGAAGCCGGCCATCAGCGAATTCTGCGAGCACGCGGCCACCGCGATGTGGAACTCCGCGTTGAGGCGGGCCAGGTCGATCGGATCGGCGGTGGCAGCCTGCCGGGCGAGGATCTCCTCCAGTCCGGCGAGCTGCTCCGCGGTCCGGCGCTCGGCGGCCAACGCAGTGGTCCGGCCTTCCGTCTCCAGCCGGGCCTCGAACAGGTCGGCGAGCTCGGCTTCCGTGCGGGCCCGGACGTACGCACCCAGGTGGGGGCGGTAGTCGATCCATCCGTCGGCGCCCAGCGAGCGCAGGGCCTCGCGGACCGGGATGTGGCTGACACCGAGCTGCTTGGCGAGGGCTTCGGCGTTGAGGTGGGCGCCTTCCGGAAGCTGGCCGGTGAGGATCGCCTCGGCGAGCATGTCGCGGACGCGGTCGCCGGTGTTGCCGGCGGCACCGGCGCGCTCCAGGCGGGGCAGGCCACTGATGGTCATGCCCGAATCCTATAGGTAGCTGCCGGTGCAAAGAATCAACGGCGCCGACACAAGGACGAAACAGCGGGATCGTCCTATAGGACGCGACGCACACAAGCCCGGAGGGTGAGCATGCACCGACTGGATTCGAGATGAGTGTCGCGGCGGAGACCCGGGTGCGGCGCGGTCCCGCGCCGGCGTTGCTCGCGGTGCGCGGGCTGACCTGCCGCTTCGGTGACGTCGTCGCCAATGACGGCATCGACTTCGAGGTGGCGGCCGGTGAGGTGCACGCCGTGCTCGGCGAGAACGGCGCCGGCAAGAGCACCCTGATGAAGCTGATCTACGGGGTGTACCGCCCGGACGCCGGCGAGTTCGACGTCGACGGCGTGCCGACGGTGATCAGGTCACCGGCGGCGGCCCGGGCCGCGGGGATCGGCATGGTGTTCCAGGACCTCCGCCTGGTGCCGGCGTTCACCGTGGCGGAGAACATCGGGCTCGCCCTGCCGATGCGAGGGCCGCTGCTGGGCCGCCGGGCACTGTCCCGCCGGATCGTCGAGGCCAGCGAGCGGTACGGCCTGCCGGTGGAGCCTGACGCGCTGGTACGCCACCTGTCCATCGGCGAACGCCAGCGGGTCGAGATCCTCAAGGTGCTCATGAGCGGCGCGCGGCTGCTCATCCTCGACGAGCCGACCAGTGTGCTCGCGCCGCAGGAGGTCGACGCGCTGTTCGTCGCGATGCGGGCGCTGCGGACGGCGGGGCTGTCGCTGGTCGTCATCACGCACAAGCTGAACGAGGCGCGGGCCATCGCCGACCGGGTGACGGTGCTGCGCGGCGGGCGGGTGGTGCTGCGCAACGCGGACCCGGCCGGGTTCTCCGACGCGGAGCTGGTCGAGGCGATGGTGGGCCAGACGGTGCCGCCGCTGCCCCGGGACCGCGCAGGCTCTGACGGCGGCGTAGCACCGGCGGTGCGGCTGGCCGGCGTGCGGGCCGCCGGCGACCGGGGCCACACCGCCCTGCACGACGTCGACCTGGACATCCGCCCGGGCGAGCTGCTCGGCGTGGCCGGGGTGGCCGGCAGCGGCCAGCGTGAGCTCTGCGAGGTGATCCTGGGCCTGCGCAGGGTGACGGCGGGGACCGTCCACCTGGGCGGGGCCGAGCTGCACGCCCAGCCGCGACAGGCGATCGCCGCGGGCGCGGTCGGTGTACCGGAGGACCCCGTCACCGACGCCGTCGTGCCGGGCCTCACCGTCCTGGAGCACCTGGCGCTGGGCCGGGCTGCCGGCGGCGGGAAGCGCGTCGGCGTCGACTGGCGAGCGGTCGCCGCGCAGGCGGAGCGGCTGGACGGCACCGCCAGGCTGCGGATGGCGCCGCGGCACCGGGTCCTGGGCGAGCTGTCCGGTGGCAACATCCAGCGGGTGGTGCTGACCAGGGCGCTGGGCGAGCCCGCCGCGGTGGTGGTCGCCGCGTACCCGAGCAGGGGCCTGGACATCGCCACCACCCGGCGCACCCAGGAGCTGCTCATCGAGCAGCGCGACGCGGGCGCGGCCGTCCTGGTGGTGTCGGAGGACCTCGACGAGTTGCTGTCCATCTCTGACCGGATCGCGGTCCTGCACGACGGCCACCTCGCCGGAGCGGTCCGGCCCGAGGAGACCGACCGGTATGCGATCGGCCGGCTCATGTTGGGAGGCAGGGCGGCATGACCGACACCCAGGTGACCGTCCCTGACGTTCGCCCACAAATTGTCGACAATCGACAGAAACAGGTGCTCGGCTGGGTCGTGGCCGTCGCCGGCGCCCCGGTGATCTTCGGTGCGTTCGTCGCCGTGAAGGGCGTCAACCCCTTCACCGTGTACGCCGACATGCTGACCTCCCTCGCCGATCCGGTGCAGGGCCAGGCGGTCCTGGTCCGCGCGGCGGTGCTGCTGCTGGCCGGACTGGCGGTCGCCGTACCGGCCCGCGCCGGACTGCTCAACGTCGGCGGCGAGGGCCAGATCGTGATCGGTGCCGTCTCCGCCGCCGGCGTCGGGCTCATCGCCGACCAGCGGCTGCCCGGCGGACTGGTCCTGGTGCTCATGGTGCTCGCCGCGATGGCCGGCGGCGCCGCCTGGGCCGGGCTCGCCGCCGGGCTCCGGCTGACGGTCAAGGTCAACGAGGCGATCAGCACGCTGCTGCTCAACTTCGTCGCCATCGACATCATGCTCGGGCTCATCTACGACCCGTGGAAGGACGCCTCCGGCTTCGGCCAGCCCTCGTCGCGGCCCCTGGCCGACACCGCGCGGCTGCCCCTGTTCACCACCGGCGGCACCCTCAACGCCGGCATCGTCCTGGCCCTGCTCGCGCTGGTCGGGGTCTGGGCGGCGCTGCGGTACACCACCTGGGGTTTCCGCCTGCGCGTTGTCGGCGGGAACCCCGAGGCGGCCCGTCGCGCCGGGATGCGGGTCGGCCCCCTGCTGCTGTCCGCGATGCTCGTCGGCGGCGCCCTCGCCGGACTGGCCGGGCTGGTGCACTTCGCGGGCACCGAGTTCAAGCTGCGCCCCGGCATGACCACGAACTTCGGCTACATCGGCTTCCTCGCCAGCTGGCTGGCGATGCACCGGCCACTGCGGGTCGGCCTCGCCGCGGTGCTGCTCGCCGCGATCGCGATGGGCGGCGACAGCCTGCAGATCGACGCCGGACTGCCGGCCGCGTCCCTGAACGTCCTGATGGCCGTGGTGCTGCTGGTCGTGCTGGGCAGCAGGCTCGCACCGAGGAGGAAGTCATGATCGTCATCGAGGTGCTGGCCGGCGGCGTGCGCGGCGGCACCGCCATCCTGTATGCGGCGCTCGGCGAGACACTCGCGGAACGCGCCGGCATCATCAACCTCGGCACCGAGGGCAGCATGCTCGCCGGAGCGCTGACCGCGTATGCGATCACCGCCGAGACCGGCAGCCCGTGGGCGGGCGTGGTGACGGGTGCGCTGGCCGGCGCCCTGCTCGCCGCGGTGCACGTGTTCATGGTCGTCGCCCGCGGCGCCAACCAGCTCGCCACCGGCCTCGTCGTGCTGTTCCTCGGCGGCGGGCTGACCGCGATGTTCGGCGCCGCCTACGTGGGACGTTCGATCACCCCGTTCCGGCCGTACGCCATCCCGCTCCTGTCCGACATCCCGGGCCTGGGCCCCGTCCTGTTCGACCACGACCCGCTCGTCTACCTGTCCTACCTGCTCGCACCGGCGCTGTGGTGGCTGCTGTTCCGCAGCCGGTGGGGGCTGATCGTGCGGGGTGCCGGCGAACACCCCGCGGCACTGTCGGCGTACGGGCACTCACCGAAGCTGGTCCGCTACCTCGCCGTCATCGGCGGCGGGCTGCTCACGGGCATCGGCGGCGCGCACCTGTCCACCGCGTACGCCAACGCCTGGTTCGAGAACATGACCACCGGGCGCGGGTTCATCGCCGTCGCACTGGTCATCTTCGCCGCGTGGCACCCGCTGCGGGCGGTCGGCGGCGCCTACCTGTTCGGCGCGGCGCTGGCGCTCTCACCCGCCCTGCAGGCCCGCGGCTACGGCTTCAACCAGTTCGTCCTCGATGCCCTGCCCTACCTGGTGACCATCGCCGCCCTGATCGTGCTGGGCCGGCGCCGGATCAACGCCGCACCCGAGGACCTGTCCCGGGTGTTCGACCTGACCCCCTCCCGATGAAGACGAGGTACCCCCTGATGCTGGCCAAGCTCCGCAACCTGGCAACGGTCACGGCGGTGGCCGCGGCGGTCACGCTGCTCGCCGCCTGCGCCACGAACAGTTCCACCGCGACACCGGCCGCCGCGGCGAGCGGCGCGCCCGGCACCGGCGGCACGAAGATCGGCTTCATCTTCGTCGGCCCGAAGGACGACTACGGCTACAACCAGGCGGCGTACGAGGGCAGCCAGGCGGTCGCCAAGGCCTTCCCGGCCATGGAGGTGCTCACCGCCGAGAACGTGCCCGAGGACGACAACGCCGCCCGGGTCATGGAAGGCATGATCCGCAAGGGCGCGAAAATCATCTTCGCCACGTCCTACGGGCACAAGGACCCCGCGCTCAAGGTCGCCGCGGCGCACCCGGACGTGGTCGTGCTCCAGCAGGGCAACATCGTGGACGGCGCCGTACCACCCAACTTCGGCACGTACTTCGGCACCGTGTACGAGCCGGTCTACCTCGCCGGCATCGTCGCCGGGAAGACCACGAAGAGCAACAAGCTCGGCTACGTCTACGCGTTCCCGATCTCCCAGACCCTCGACAACATCAACGCCTTCCAGCTCGGCGCCGCCTCGGTCAACCCGGCCGCGAAGACGTACGTGGTCAACACCTCCAGCTGGTGCGACCCGGCGAAGCAGGCGGAGGCGGCCAAGAGCCTGCTCTCCCAGGGCGTCGACGTGATCAGCCAGCACCAGGACTGCACCGCGACCGTCATCCGCGCGACCGAGGCCGCCGGCGCGTACACCGTCGGCTACCACGCCGACGCCAGCTCCCTCGCCCCGAAGGGGTGGCTGACCGGCTCGCAGTGGAACTGGGGCCCGCTGTACACGAAGATGACCCAGAAGATCATGGACGGCGGGTTCACCGGCTCGCCGTACAACGCGAACTTCCGGGTGGGGCTCAAGACCGGCGACAACCCGTTCGTCCAGTCCGCCTACGGGCCGTCGGTCAGCGAGGACGCCAAGAAGCTCGCGACGGACGCGATGGCGAGGATCAGCAAGGACGGCTCACCGTTCCTCGGCCCGGTCACCGACCAGGCCGGCGCCGTCAAGATCCCCGCCGGCACGGTCCCCGACTACAAGACGATCGAGTCGATCGACTACTTCGTCACCGGCGTCGTCGGCAAGATCCCCTCGTCCTGACCGGACCGTCCTGACCGGACCGTCCTGGCCCGACCGTCCTGACCGCCACCGTCCTGACCGCCACCGTCCTGCCCGGGGTGTCACCCCCGGGCGGGACCTCGTCCCTCACGGAGGCAACCGTGCCCGACCCCGAACAGCCACTGTGGACACTCCGGCTCGACCGGCGGGAGGTGGACGCGGCTGAGGAGCGGGCCGACCCGCAGGCCCTGCTCGCCGGCGTGCGGTTCGCCATCAAGGACAACATCGACCTGGCCGGGCACCCGACCACGGCCGCCTGCCCCGCGCTCGCCGACACCTCGGCCAAGTCCTCCGCCACCGCCGTGCGCCGGCTGGTCGAGTCCGGCGCGATCCCCGTCGGCAAGACCAACATGGACCAGTTCGCCACCGGCCTGGTCGGCACCCGCAGCCCGTACGGCGCCTGCCACAGCGTCGCGAGCCCCGCCCACATCTCCGGCGGCAGCAGCTCCGGCAGCGCGATCGCGGTCGCCGCCGGCCACGTGCCGCTCGCGCTGGGCACCGACACCGCCGGCTCGGGCCGGGTACCGGCCGCCTTCAACGGCATCGTCGGGGTCAAGCCCACCCGGGGACTGATCTCCGCCGCCGGTGTGCTGCCCGCCTGCGCCGGCCTGGACTGCGTCACCACCCTGACCCGCACCGTCGCCGCCGCCCGCCCCGCGCTGGCAGCCATGGTCGCCTTCGATGCCGAGGACCCGTGGTCCCGGCCGGCGCCGGTGCTGCCGCCGAACGGGGTCGCGGCCCGGATGCGGGTCGTCGGCGTACCCGACGCCCCGCTGGACCTCGACCCCGCGCACCGCCAGGCCTGGGAAGCCGCCCTCGACCGGCTGCGTGGTGTCGCTGCACATGTCACACCCGTGGACATCACGCCCTTCCTGCAGGCGGCCCGGCTGCTGTACGAGGGTCCGTGGATCGCGTCCCGCTACGCGGCGTTCGGGCACCTGCTGGAACCGGACGGCCCGCACCTGGACCCGGTCGTGCGCGGCATCGTGCTGCGGGGCCGGAACGTCGCCGGGCCGGACGTGTTCGCCGGCCTCGAACGCCTGGCCCAGCTGCGCCGCGCCGCCGAGGCGGTGTGGCCGGACGTCGACGCGCTGCTGCTGCCCGTCACACCCGGACATCCACGGCTGGCCGACGTGGCGGTGGATCCGCTCGGCGTGAACGCGCGGCTCGGGCAGTACACCGCCTTCGTCAACCTCCTCGACCTGTGCGCCGTCGCAGTGCCCGCCGCCGCACGTGCCGACGGCCTCCCGTTCGGCGTCCAGTTCATCGCCCCCGCCTTCGCCGACCGTCCGCTGCTGGACCTGGCGGCTCTCTGGTGCGGCGAACCGGTTCCCGCGCCGTCCATCGCACCCGGGTCGACGCTGCTCGCCGTGGTCGGAGCGCACCTGTCCGGGCTGCCGCTCAACCACGAGCTGGTGCGGCTGGGCGCGCGGCTGGAGTACCGGGCGCGGACGGGCCCCGGGTACCGGCTGTACCGGCTGCCTGGACCGGGCCTGCCCCGGCCCGGCCTGGTACGGTCCGGCGACGGTCCGGCCGAAGGGATCGCGGTGGAGGTGTGGCGGCTGCCGTACCAGGCGCTGGGGACGGTGCTGGACACGGTGCCGGAGCCGCTCGCCCTGGGCCGCGTCGAACTCGACGACGGCACGACCGTGGTGGGTTTCCTCGCCTCAGAACACGGCGTCCGCGGCGCCACGGACATCACGGCCACGGGCGGCTGGCGCGCGGCGATCGCCTGACCGACCATCCCGCGAACGCGGGACGCCCCTGCACGGCCCCGGCGTCCGCGCCTACCCGGCCGGGTCCGGCTTCGGGCTGATCGATGTGGGCCGGCTGTTGTCCAACTGCGCCACCGTGCTCGCCCTCGCCGACGCCCAGGCGTTCCTGGCGTTGATGACCTTGCCCTTGCCGAAACCCCATCCGCCCTGGTGGGGCAGGGATCGGAGACGTTGACCCGATTGCTGGGGGCGCTGATGCTGGGCGTAACCGGTGATCGATGCGGCACAATGGTATGCCGTACGGCTGCGACTGGCGTTCCGCCGCCCGCCTCCCGGCGGCTTCTGATGAGCGCTGCGGCGGTCCGTCCCCCGACGGGCCGCCGCAGCGCCCCTCCCTGCCGGCGGAGCGGTTTCAGCCGGCCGGTGGTTCAGCCGGCGAACTGCCGCACGGGCAGGCCCTGGATGCCCACGGCGGCCCGGAAGAGGGTGCCGGCCACCGGGTCCTCGCCGGGTCGCAGGCCCTCCCGCGACGTCGTGACGAACAGCTCGTCGAGGCGTTCGCCGCCGAACGTGCAGGCGGTGACGTGGGCGGTCGGCAGCTCGACGACCTCGTCCACGGCGCCGCGCGGGGTGTAGCGGTGCACGGCGCCGCCCTTGTTCAGCGCGACCCACACGCCGCCGTCGGCGTCGACGGTCAGCCCGTCGGGGTGTCCGAGATGTCCGGGGACCGACACGAACGGGCGCCGGCCGGTGAGTCCCGTGGCCGGGTCGTAGTCGAACACCGCCACCTGGCCCGTCGCGGTGTCGTTGTAGTACGCCCGGGAGCCGTCCGGACTCCACTCCAGCCCGTTGGAGATGGTGACGGCGTCGAGCACGACCCGCACCGACCCGTCGGGGTCGAGCCGGTACAGGGCCGCGGCGCCGGGGCGCTGGTCGTACGCCATGGAGCCGCAGTAGAAGCGCCCGTCAGGGTCGCAGCCGCCGTCATTCATCCGGACACCGCCGCCGGTCCACAGCTGCGGCAGGTGGGTGATCGTGCCGTCGGGGTCCTCCAGCGCGAACCCGCGCTCGACGCCGATGACGGCGCCGCCCCGGGTGCGGGGGCGCACCACCGCCGCGACGGTGCCGACGTGCCGGCGGGTGACCGTCGCGTCGGCCGCCAGCGACAGGATGTCACCGGCCAGCATGTCCACCCAGCGGAGCCCGCCCCAGGTCGTGGACCAGACCGGTCCTTCGCCGTGGTACGTGACCGGGTCCGTGATCGGTTCAGCGCGCACGCCTCCACTCTGACACGACGACGTCCACGTCCGCTCGGTTGACGAGGACGACGGTCCCGCGTACCGCGGGCGTGGCGGGCTGAGCTGGGGTTTCGAAAGCTTTGACACCGTCGCCGAGGTCACCCAATACTGGGCCCCATCGACATCTGTCAAAACCGGACGCCGACCGGTTCGTTGCACGCTGCCCTTAAAGGAGGAACGCGCGCGCCATGAATATGCGTAGCCGTCTGCTCGCCACCGCAGTCGCTGTCTCGGCAGCCGCGGCCATCACCACCGTCGTCGCCTGGGCCGCCTCCCCGGCGAACGCCGCGACCTGCAACGGGTACGTCGGGCTCACCTTCGACGACGGCCCCGGCACCAACACCGCCAACCTGCTCAACGCGCTGCGCCAGAACGGGCTGCGGGCCACGATGTTCAACGAGGGCCAGTACGCCGCCCAGTACCCGGCCCAGGTCCGCGCGCAGGTCGACGCCGGCATGTGGGTCGGCAACCACAGCTACACCCACCCGCACCTGACCCAGCAGAGCCAGTCCCAGATCGACTCGGAGGTGTCCCGCACCCAGCAGGCCATCGCCAACGCCGGAGGCGGCACCCCGAAGCTCTTCCGCCCGCCGTACGGGGAGACCAACTCGACCCTGCAGTCGGTCCTGTCGCGCTACGGGCTGACCCAGATCATCTGGGACGTCGACTCGCAGGACTGGAACAACGCCAGCGTCGACGCGATCGTCCAGGCCGCCGGCCGGCTCACCAACGGCCAGATCATCCTCATGCACGACTGGCCGGCCAACACGGTCGCCGCCATCCCGCGCATCGCCCAGGGTCTCGCCGCACGCAACCTGTGCGCGGGCATGATCTCCCCGCAGACCGGCCGGGCGGTCGCCCCCGACGGCACCAACCCGACCAGCCCGCCGCCGAGCTCGCCGTCGACCCCGCCGTCGTCCTCGCCGCCCCCGCCGTCCGGTGCCAAGCGCATCGTCGGCGCGCAGTCGGGTCGGTGCGTCGACGTGCCGAACTCCTCGCACAACAACGGCACCCGCGTGCAGCTGTACGACTGCCACAGCGGGACGAACCAGCAGTGGACGCTCACGTCGAGCCGGCAGCTGACCGTGTACGGCAACATGTGCCTGGACGCGGCGGGCTCCGGCAACGGCTCGGCCGTGCAGATCTACAGCTGCAACGGCCAGGC
>NZ_JBFAIC010000131.1:0-12190 GCF_040654515.1 Dactylosporangium sp. NPDC050688 | reverse complement strand
CGGCCCAACCAGAATCAGCGAATTCGTCAGGGCGGCACTCGTCCTCACCCACTTCGAGCACCGCTACCTCAGCAATTCTTGCTGAGATCACCTCATTGACCGGTTCCCAGGGCTGGATTAAAAGGCCGACGCCTTCAGCGTCCGGGTCAAGTGGTCCCAGGTTCAGAGAGAATGGTTGGAGTCCGGCGCATTGGCGAGTGACGGCGGTGATGATCGCAGCAAGGTCATCCGCAGACACCTCGTCGGTGAAGCCGACGCCCTGCGTAGTGAGGTGCAGCCCTTCGAGCGGGACAAGGTCCAGACCGGGTAGCCGGAGGTGCTCCTGAGCAGTGGTCACGAGTTCGGTGAGCTGTTCTTCGCCGGCGAAGGTGATGTGCCAGGTGTAGAACTGCCGATCTGCGTTCCAACCCGGTCGCCAGTACCAATGGTTGCGCAAGGTCAGAAGCTCGCGGTAGGCGCGCCAACGCTCGTCAAAGCTATCTCGTTCTGGAGATGTCATGGCCTAGATGGTATGGCTGGCAACGCTCGACGGCCCCGTTGCTCGAGGAGGCCTGCCACCCGCCGCACAGCGATGTGGCCTGACCATGGTCTCGCGCCGACGAGGAACTCACCGGTTCGCTGTGTCACGGATTCGAAAGCGTGACCGGACGTCAACGTCAGCGCCTCAACTGCGACAGCGCACGCATACTCCAGGTCGACCTCTTTGCTCGGCCGCTGGAGTTCAGCAGTTGCCAGGTCAAGCCGGCTGAGCGCACGGGGTCCATGCAGCTCAGCGCGGTCGAACGCGGCCAAGGACAGCTGTGCGTGAGTCCTGGCGTCTTCGTGTCGGCCCAGAAGCAGGTAGGCGGTTGCTGCGTTTGCAGCCGCACGAGCCTCGCAATACGGTTCCAGGGCAAGGCTCGGACTGACCGCATCGCTGCTGCGTGCTTGCAGTGCTGCAAGGCCACGCCCGACGGCATCGTCGACGCCCCAGACATCGCCCAGACGCGCATGGGCACGGGCCTCACCGTTGATCGCGAGGCGAACGGCCTGCGGTCCGCGAGGTGAGCGAGCGTATCCATCGCGGGCGAATGCCAGTGCATCGTAGTACTGCCCTGAGTAGTAGGCGATTAGGCTCTGACTTGCCCGCACCCAGGCATGCAGATCAGGTTGCTGTACTGCCTCAGCGAAAGCGAACGCCTCGGCGCCGTAGTGACCCGCTACCGTGAACCGCCCTACATCCAGGGCGAGCACACCGTGAATGCCGGAGAGGAGTGCAGCAGCCGCATACAGTCGCTCGCGCTGCCGTGGCAACTGCCGCTTGTTCAGCAAGCTTTGCACCCGGGCGCGTAGTCCGCGAACGTGGCGGGCGAGTTGTAACGGCGGCCGCTGTTCGTAAGTGTCGATGACGGTGCGTATCTCGGCGTCGACGTGGGACAACACTACTTCGTCGATGTCCGTGTCCACAGCAAGGCGCCGCCGATGGTCGATGGTTTCGACGGAGTCGAATATCAAACCGTCGTCGAGGATCCGTGTCTTACTACGGACATCAGTGGTAAGGGTTGTCGTCTCGTGTGGGGCAGCACCCAGGTGGGCATCCGGATTGGTGACTGGGGCAGGCGAGACGGGTGCACTCTCGAACCAGAGCAGATGCGGTGGGATATCGAGCAGTCGAACCCAGAAACGCAGGCGATCGATGTGCAGCTCTGGTTTACCTGTCTCCATGCGGCTGATCTGTGCCTGAGACATGCCCGCCCATTGCCCGGCGATCTCCTGGGAGATTGGGGCGCCGTGGTGAGGATGGCGGCGGTATGCAGCGATGATGTTTCCCATGTGCTGCCGACGCGCTGCTTCCTCGATAGCCGGATGGCTCCAGAATGTTAGCGGAACCGCCGGTGGACGTCTGCGCAGCTCGTCGATCAGTGGTTCGCAGGATGCGCAGAACTCACTGGTGTTGTCAGAGGCACGTGGGGACCGGCACCGAGCGCAGCGACGGCCAGCCGATGACGACATGCAACTTCCTTACGCTGTGTTGATGTACATGATGCACCGATCATATCGGCAGTATCCCGAGTCTGGAATGATCAACTGGTCGGATTTGTTCACGATTCCCTCGCGTGTAGGGCGTCGATGGACTATTCCTGCGCGATATGTAGCGAGGCATTCCTGTCGCCCCGGTTTCATCGGAAGCGGCAGGCGAGAGGGCGCAGTCGCGCATGGATGGTGCGGTGTGCCGTCACCTGGACCGAATTGTCCACGACTGCCGCTTGCTGCGGTATGACAACTTGCGCATGATCAATATGTCGGGCGGGATCCTTCCAGCGCGCGGCTAATCTGGCTAGATGTCGATCATGCGCTATTGGTCGTGGGCATCGCTCGCGTTTGTCGTCAATGATGCATTGCGTTCAGGAAATCGCTCGATCGCCGCCACAATTAGCGCTGCGATGCGAGCTGCCGAATGGTGCAGGACAGGCCATGCGCTGCTGAAAGAAGTCTGTTGAAGTGGAGGCGGAGGAGAGTTCGTGCGAGGTAAGGGCTTGCTGCAGGCCGCGCTGGAGTCTGAGAGCAGGCGCTCGTGGCGAGCGTCTGCCGGTAGCTCTGAGCTGCCCGGCAGGTGCCCTCCAGCGCCGGGGTTCAGCCTTGCGTCGCTGTTGGTGTGTGACAACTGCGACCGACGGTTGCAGCCGTCGTACGAGACCGCCGGTGGCCGTGCCTATGTGTTCGGGTGTGGCTGCCGCCGGGCGGCGGTCGACGCCGGGCTGGTCGAGCGGCTCGCGCGGGATCGGGTCGAGGCGGAGTCGGTGGATCTGGTGACGGGTGTGCCGCCGGAGCGGCTGCGGCTGGTGTTCGAGGGCCTGTTCGTGCAGGTCCGTGTCGGTGGGTCGCCGGATGAGCTGGAGTTTGTCTGGCGGGTGTAGAGGCTTCTGGTCGCTGTCGCTGCGTGGGCTGGGGCGGCGACCAGATTCCACCGTTCACGTAACGAGGCAAGGAATTGGCGCGTCAGGCGGTGACGCGCGGATGGGTCATGCCCGCTGGCGGCTGGCCGGGGGTTCACGAAATCGATTGGGAGGACGACGACGTGAGTACGACACAGCGGCTGCCGGTTCCGGCGGGTGGGGTACCGGAGCAGGGGAGTGGCGGGTATCGGCCGGAGTTGCGGCGGACGCTCGGGTTCCGGGACCTGGTCGTGTACGGCCTCGTGTTCATGGTGCCGATCGCCCCGTTCGGCATCTTCGGGTCCGTGTACGCCGCCTCCGGTGGCATGGTCGCCCTCGCGTACGTGGTGGGGATGGTGGCGATGCTGTTCACGGCGGCGTCGTACGCGCAGATGGTCAAAGCCTTCCCCTTGGCCGGCAGTGTCTACAACTACGCGGGCCGGGGGATCGGGGCGCCGGTCGGGTTCCTGGCCGGGTGGGCGATCCTCCTCGATTACCTGCTCGTGCCGAGTCTGCTGTATCTGATCGCGTCGGTGGCGATGCACGCCACCGTCCCGGCGGTGCCGGTGTGGGCGTGGCTGGTCGGGTTCGTGGTGTTCAACTCGGTCGTCAACGTGCGCGGGATCCGGATGACGTCCCGCGTGACGATGGTCATGCTCGCCGGCGAAGCGGTCGTGCTGGTCATCTTCCTGGCGACGGCCGGGATGGCGTTGTTGGAAGGTAAGGGGCACGGGTCGGTGTGGTCGCCGGTGTTCAACCCGGGCACGTTCACCGGTGCGGTGGTGGCCGGTGCGGTGGCGGTGGCGGTGCTGTCGTTCCTCGGTTTTGACGGCATCAGCATGCTGTCGGAGGAGAACCGTGGCGGCGCCGCGCAGATCGGCCGCGCCATGTACGCAGCGCTGGCCCTGGCTGGGCTGCTGTTTATCGCGCAGACGTGGGCGGCGGCGCTGCTCGTCCCGGACCGGGACGGGCTGCTGGCGAATGGGGATCCGGACGGGGTGGCGTTCTACGACGCGGCCCGGGTCGCAGGCGGGCCATGGCTGGCGACGCTGACCGCGGTGGCGACGGCGGTGGCGTGGGGTGTGGCGAACTCGATGGTGGCGCAGGTCGCCACGTCCAGGTTGCTGTTCGCGATGGCCAGGGACCGGCAGTTGCCGAGCTTCCTGCGCAAGGTGTCGATCAAGCACGGCGTACCGGCCAACGCGATCATCCTCACCGCGCTGCTGTCGGTGGTGATCGGCCTGTACATGGCATGGCGGTCCGACGGCATCGCCCTGCTCTCCAGCCTGATCAACTTCGGCGGGTTGTGCGCGTTCCTGGTCCTGCACGTCGCCGTCGTGTGGCACTACCTGATCCGCAACAAGTCGAGGAACCTGTGGTCGCATCTGCTGCTACCGGCGGCCGGATTCGCGATCCTCACGTACGTGGTGATCAACGCCAACGTCGCCGCGCAGCGCCTCGCGCTGATCTGGCTCGGTGTCGGTGTCGTCGTCCTGGCCGGCCTGTACGCGGCGGGTCGCCGCCCGACGCTGTCCGGCATGCCGACCCTGTCCGCGTCGGCGCCGGCATCCAGGGACGCGGCATGAACACCAGCATGAACACCAGCACGAACACCGACATGCACACCGCGGGCGGGAGCGGTGCGCTGCAGGTCGTCGAGTATGTGATGACCGAACCGGACCTCACCTATCAGTTCGGCGGCCGGTACCCGATCGCGGAGGTGCGGCCCGGTCAGGTGCTGTGCACCAGCACCGAGGACTGCTTCACCGGCGCGGTCCTGTCGGTGGATGACCTGCCGTCGAAGGTGTGTCAGCAGTTCAACCCGGTCACCGGCCCGTTCCTGGTCCCCGGTGCCGAACCGGGCGACACCCTCGCCCTGCACTTTGTGGAGATCCGCCCGGCCCGCGACTGGGGTATGTCGGCGACGTTCCCGCACTTCGGCGCCCTCACCGCCACCCACGCCACGGCGATGCTGCACCCGCCGCTGCCGGAGGTCGTCTGGCGGTACGACATCGACAACACCGCCGGTGTGGTCCGCTACCGGGCCCGCCGCAGCGACTACGCGGTGGAGTTGCCCCTGGATCCGATGCTGGGCACCGTCGGTGTCGCCCCGGCCGGCGGTGAGGTCCGGGCCAGCATCGACGTCGCGGCGCATGGCGGGAACCTCGACACCCCCGAGCTGCGGGCCGGGACGACGCTGTACCTGCCGGTGCACGTGCCCGGGGCGATGTTCAGCCTCGGCGACGGCCACGCCCGGCAAGGCCAGGGTGAGGCGTGCGGGGTCGCGGTGGAAACCGCCATGCACGTCACCGTCGCTGTCGACGTCCTCAAAGGCGTCCACACACCCTGCCCACGCATCGAGACCGACCACCAGCTCATCTCGATCGGCGCGGCCCGACCCCTCGAGGACGCGTACCGGATCAGCCAACGCGACCTGATCACCTGGACCGCGCAGCTGACCGGCCTCGACCTGCTCGACGCCTACCAGCTCGTGTCCCAGGCCGGTCGTGCCGCACCCGGCAACGTGTGCGACCCGCAGTACACGATGCACGCCGCGATCGACACCACCGTCCTGCACGGCGCGACCGGCTACCACGGCACCCACCAGCGCCTCCGCGACCTCGCCCGCGTGGTCACTCGCGGATGGTCCGGGGACTCCTCCTGCGGGATGATGCGGTGAGCGACGATGATCCACGCGTTCGGCGACCCGCCGCCGACGGTCCGGCAGCCGTTGCGGGTGGAGCTGTACTTCCTGGCCCACAACGACGCCGGCGAGCCGCTCGCCCATCAGCGGGCACTGTCCGTGGCGTTGGCTGGGGCGGTCCTGGCGGACCTGGCCGCGCCGACCGCGCATGTGCAGGTCGTCTACGGTCAGCTGCTGGTCCGCACGCGGCAGTTGACCGGCGACCCGGTCGCCGACTGGGCGCTGCGGGTCCTGCACGCCCACCGCACCCCACCGTTCGCGCACGACGCCGACCGTCCACCGCTGATGCTGCGCGACGCGCTGCGGCAGCTCGCCGTCGCCGCGTACGAACGCACCCGCGACGGGCTCCTCGCCGGGGACCTGGTCCGTGAAGCCGTCCGCCGGCGCCTCGTCGGCACGAAGGTCCGCACGTACCCGCCGACCGACGACCGGGTCATACCCCGGGTCCGAGGCAGGCTGCGCAGCGTCCTGACCGGGTTCACCGACCCCGACTGGCAGACCGACGCGCTCGGCGGCCTGGTCCGCGCACTGGACCTCGTCTCCGAGCTGTACCTGGACGAGTCCGACCACGACATCCCGGCGCTGCTCACCGGCATGGTCCACCGTGTCGGGCAGCAGTATCCGGCGGTGCGGGAGGTCCTCGACGCCACCGATGAGCTCGTCGCCGAGGCGGCCATATCCGTCTACGGGTGAGCGCACCCGGTCTACGTCGGCGCGCACGTCGGCAATGGCCAGCCGATGCCGCCGGCCAGTGCCCGGCCGAACTGCACGCCAGGCTCCGCACCTGGCCACTGCTCCTGTTCGCAGGTCGGGCAGCCCTCGGGAGGTACTGGACGGGCGGCGGCGCACCTCCACCGCCGAAGGTGGCTGCCGTCTCCGCGGGGTGGCCCGGTCTCGCGCCTCCCAAGGCTGCGGCCGCCCCGCCCCTACCGCACACACCCGACAACTGCCCCCTGCCCCCTGACCCCTGCCCCCTGACCCGCGGAGGAGACCAGATGGCCACGCCCGGCGATCACCGCACCGTGCCGCCGTTCCATCTCGTCACCGCAGGTTCCGACATGGCGCGGCTGTGCGCCGAGACCTGCATCGAGATCACCGCTGGGTACCCGCTGCGAGAGCTGGTCACGCCGACCGCGACGAGCAGCGATCTGTTCCGCAACGACCTGACTGACCTGGTCGGCGCGGCCACCGCGGGTGGCGCCACCGATTGGTGCGACGACCGCAGCGCCGTGGCGTGCAGCCTTGCGGACCGAGCTTCGCCGATGTGTGGTCAGGCCCGCTCGATCAGAGTCATGCCAGCGGCCGTTGTGCTGTTGGCGGCGGTGCTGCTCGTGCTGACCGTCCTTGCTGTCGTAGCGGGCGCCGTCGCTGCTCACCGGCGGCACCTGACCGCACCCGGCCCCGCGACCGCGGCGGCGACGTCACCGGCCGCCGGCACCGAACGTCGCAACGGCTCCACCGAGACCCCCACCACCGCGACCGCCGCAACCGCGGCGGCGTCCGCGTCGGCCGTGAAAGGCCCGAACCCGTGACCGACAAACGCACCCCGCCCCCGCACCGCGCCGATATCCATGCCGATGCCGCACCGCACATCGACACGTCGGTGCCGCACCCTGCCCGCCGCTACAACTACTGGCTCGGCGGAAAGGACCACTTCGAGGCCGACCGGGTCTCCGGCGACGCGATCGCACGCGCCTACCCGAGTGTCCGCATCGCCGCGGTCGAGAACCGCGGGTTCCTGCTGCGCGCCGTGAGGTTCCTCGCCCAGCACGGCATCAGCCAGTTCCTCGACGTCGGCGCCGGCCTGCCCGGCCCGGTCAACGTCCACGACATCGCCCAGCAGGTCGACCCGACCGCCCGGGTCCTGTACGTCGACAACGACCCCATCGTCGGCTCCCACGCCCGCGCGCTGCTCACCGGCGACCCGCACGGCCACACCGACTACCTCCACGCCGACGTCCGTGACCCGGCCAGCATCCTCACCAGCGCCACCCTGGCCGCCACCCTGGACCTGAGTAGACCCGTCGGGTTGCTGCTCGTCGCTGTCCTGCACTTCCTGCCTGACCACGACCGCCCGCACGAGCTCGTGGCGCAGCTGCTGCACCCGCTCGCCACGGGCAGCCACCTTGTGCTCAGCCACGGCACCGCCGACACCTGGACCGACGACCAGCGCGCCGCCCTGCCCGGCCTCACCGCAGGCGACGCCGCCCCATACACACCCCGCAGCCGCGACCACATCACCGACCTGGCCGCCGGCCTGGACCTCGTCGAACCCGGGATCGTGTCCGTGGCTGCCTGGCGCGACGACCAGCGGACCGACACCGACCGCCCCAGCCACGCCGACGTCAGCTGCTACGGCCTTGTCGCCCGCAAACCCGGACGGCTGCGGTGACCGCGACCGCCCAGCACCGCGACGTTCATGTGCACGCAGGCGCGGTGATCCGCGACCCGGCTTCGGGCAGACCGGCCGCGACGGCCATGGCGGCTACGGCAGGCGCTGCGCGGCGCTCGGGCCGCACCCGGCTGCCGGGTTGCAGGGCGCGCGGCACCGGCGCGATCTGGGTTGCCGTGCTGGCGGCAAGCGCGGCAACGCATCCCGCCGCCGGTGCCGCGTCGGCCACGGCGGCTCCCGATGCCGCAGCGGCCGGCGACAGCGGGTGCCGGGGTGCCTGCCAGCGCACTCGTCAAACCCTCTATATGCACCCCGCTGCGGTATCGGAAGGACCTACCGCTATGGCGAGAACGCCGCGTCGGCGCCCACAACCGGGTCGGCGGTGCGCCCGCCCAGCATGGCCACGGGCCGCGGCGCTCACCACGCTGACGCTCGCCGTGCTGATGTTTGCCGGCCTGCTCGCGGTCCGGGCTTCCGCCCTGTTCCGCGACGGCCGCACAGTCCAGGACGGGTTGGTTCGGGCCGGGTCGATATGGGTGCTGCTGCCGACCAGGCACACGGCGATCGGCGACCGGCTGCGCCACGGCTGGCGCTGGTACGTGCGGCTGTGCCACGGCCGGCCCGGCACGGCGCAGCTCAACGGCCGGCGCCACCCGGTGGACTGTTCCAGCCTGGTGACCGGCGTCGGCCCCGCCGTTGGCGCAGTCCAGGCGTTCAACCGGCCATCGGCACGGCCCGGCGCACACGGTACCCGCCGCTCGGCCATCCCGCGCCCGGCCAGGCCGGGTACCAGCGGCTGAACACCGCCGTCCGCGCCGGGGATCGCGAAGCCCGCCGCACTGCCCGGCGCCTGCAGACAACCCGGCATCGTGCCGGGCCGCATAACCCAACCCCAACCCAGAAAGGCGCTGTCTTGAGAAGCCTCGCAAGGTCGATGATCGTGGCGGTCACGCTCGCCGGCACCGTCGCCGCCGCAGCCGGCCCGGCCGCGGCGATCGTCGGCGGGCAGGACGCCACCCAGTCCTACCCCGGCACCACCGTCGTGCAGACCTTCTACCCCGGTGCGGGCACCGCCCTGTGCGGTGGCGCTCTGATCCAGCCGGACGTGGTCCTGACTGCCGCACACTGCGTCAGCGACGACGCGGCCGCCCCCCAACCCGTCGCGGTACCGGCCGGCAACATCACCGTGCGGGTCGGCAGCAACGACCGCGGCAGCGGCGGGCAGCAGGTCACCGGCCGGAGGGTCTTCCTGCCGCCGGGCTGGGCCTGGGCCGCGAACTGGCCCGCACCGGTGTCCGACTACGCCCTGATCGAACTGTCGCAGCCGGTCCAGGCGCCGCTCATGCCCCTCGATGACCTGCCGGCCGGCGTCGGCGACCCCGTCCGGCTGCTTGGGTGGGGCCTCACGGACTTCCCGCCGACGGCGGGTCCACCGGCCCTGCTGCAGGAACGCGACACCGTCCGGCTGCCCGCCGCGGCATGCGGCGGCGGGTTCATCAGCGCCGGCGAAACCTGCGTCGGCGGCGGCGCCTGCTACGGCGACTCCGGCAGCCCAGCCGTCCGGAAGACCATCAACCCCGCGGTGGGGACGAGTCCGCGCTGGGTACAGGCGGGCATCGCCAGCCGGGAGACCAGCACCGAGCGGCCCTGCTCGGAGCCGACGGTCTACACCGACCTGACCTCGATCCGGGTACGGATCTGGGTGTGGACCACCATCCGCAACCGGCAACCCCAGCCCTGCACCTGCGCGCCGACGGTCCCGGACTCCGCCGCCCAGACCCGTATCGACCTGCTCAAACCGAAAACCCTTCGATAAGGCCGGTCACAGCACAGCAGTAGGCCGGCACCACAGCAGGCCGGGTCGCCGGTCGGCGGGCAACCCTTGCCGACCGGCGACCCACCCATCATCACGGCGTATCAGCCCGCACCGCTCCAGTGCGAGCGCTCCATCAGATGGACCCGCGAGACCGGCGCTGACCCCCGGACACGATGGGGCAGGCACATGGCGAGCCTGGCACGACTGGACGCGGCTGCGCGGCGTGGACCCGGCGGTCTCGGCATGCTGGTCACCGTCACCGTCACCGCGTCGCTGCGCGCCTGCGACCGTCCCGCCGCCACGCCACTGCTGGACCACACCCGCCCATTGGTCCGCATCGGCGTGCGGCGCTTCCACCCGGCCAAACGGGCCGACGGGGCAGTGCTGCTGCCGGCCGCGCAGCCACGACCCCTCGACCGGCACCACCGGGTGTGTTCACCGCGGCGACGCACCGACCACCCGCGACGAGCACAGGAACCCCTCGCACCATCGCATCGTCGTGGACGACCTGGTCTGATCGCCGTCCGCAGCCGAACCAGACGCCCCAGACGCCTCGTCATCCATCGAAAGGAAAAACCGACCGTGCCGGCCCTTGCCCACCCGACCACGCCGCTACTCGCCCAGCCAGCCGTTCACCGCAGACGAGAAATCGTGCTCCCGCGGGCCGGGTGGTTGCCTGCGGACGCGACCAGTGTCCTCGCTGTCGCGATCCTCACGGCGAGCGCGGCGCTGCACCCCGCGGCCGTCACCACGACAGCCGCAACACCGCCCATCCAGCCAGGTGCCCGGGCGGTTGCCCAGGTGACGGTGCAGGACGTCAGTGTGCCCAGCGCCGAACTCGCCGCGATCGCCGGCCGGCTGCAACCGGCACCCGTCGACCAGGACATCGGCCAGATCGACTACATCGAATTCCGTGTCGGCGGCGACCCGTACGAGACCAAAGGCGGCTCGCCGATGACCTACGCGCGGCTGCAGGCATGGGCCGGCCCGGGCGGACAACACTGGACCCGGCGCCTGCGGGAGGCTGCCGGAACGCCGGTCTGCGATCAGGCGTTGGAAGACTTCATCGACTTCCGTGACGACAACCCGGCGTGGTTCGACGTGCCGCCCGACGACCCGGCCGCCCTGGACCGGTTCCTCCTCACCAACCCGTTCCGGCCGCTTCGCGGCGACACCGCCGACCTGTACCTGCTGTTTCGCATCAGCTGGCTCGCCCAGGTACACGTGCCCACCCTCCGGCAACGCCAGACGACCCTGCGGGTCCTCGCCCGCCACCCCGGCCTGCACGTCCAGACCGGTGTCCGGGACGACACCGGCCGGCCCGCAATCAGCGTCAGCGCCGTCGGCGTCGAACGCGATCCGCTCTACCGCTACGCATCCGTCAAGCCGGTACGCCGCGTCCTGACCTTCGACGCCGGTACCGGACTACTCCTCACCGAAACCCTGTACCGGGAACCAACTGTCCTCGCCCCCGGATCGCGCACGCCGCCGCCCGACGGCTCCTCAACCATCCTGGACCGTGTCGTCTTCGTCGACCGCCAGCGCGTCACGGACCCCGCTGGCCCGACCCTCGGCTGCCCACTGCACCCACACCCGTTCGACCGGTAACACCCAGTCCGTCGACCAGCGCCCGCATTGGCATACAACCACTCCGGGGAGGCGATCAGCATCCCGCTCGTCTACAGCTCCGTCTGGGACGCGCCGCTGGACCCGTTCAGCCTGGCCAAGCTCGTCCCGTCGCTGATACAGCTGGTCCTCGGCGTTGCCGCGGTCGCCGTCCTGGCCCGCATACGAGACCGGCCGACGATGTGGCGCCTCACCGCACTTGCCGCAGCCGCGTCCGTTGTCGGCAACGTGATCCTGGCTTTGTTCATGAGTTCCGCACCAGATGTCGCTGAGTTTCGGCACCACCGAGATCTCACCTCTCTCGATGTACGCGAGTGTGGGCGCCACCCCTCTACAAGGACCGGCTCGCGTGTCGTTGCCGGGGTATCACTACGCACGGTAACGGGTTGATGGGGACAGGGCGCGCCTTGTCTGCGGCATGAGCGGGTACGTGATCAAGCATTGTTGGTCGGCTGTGAGCAGGCCAACTACCCGTCCGCCCCCGGGTTGACGTCGAGACCGGCTGGTCGAGTACCTCAATGTCGACAACGGTCGTGCACGTTGGGTCCAGGCTGAGCCAAATAACGTCGACACCATCTCGTTCGAGTTGGGCAAGGTACGGCCCCGCCGAGCCGGTTGGCGCGGTCAGCAGGTTGTTGCAGATCTCTGTGCAGGTGCAGCGTCCGTGGTACCGGAGGTCGCCGACCGTGCCAGCAAGAGGATGGTCGGGATCGTCGAGCTTCAGCAGTTGGTCGATC
>NZ_JBFAIC010000130.1:0-12307 GCF_040654515.1 Dactylosporangium sp. NPDC050688 | reverse complement strand
CCAGCAGCTGGGCGCCGACGCCCTGGCCGAGGAAGTCGGGCCGGACCGCGAGCCGGGACAGGTGGGTTGCCGCGACCCGGCGGTCGCTTTCGTCCGGGACATCCCGGGGGCCGCCGCTTTTGTGGTGCGGCAAGGGGGCAGGTGGGGCCTGTCGCGGGCCCACAGGATGGAGCGGCCCAGGTGGTGCGGACCCGGGACCCCAGAGGGACGGCGGGACAGCACAAAACAGCGGCGGCGTCCACGTCGTTGTGGGCGCCGCCGCTGTCGGCGGTGGGGCTGTCCGGGCTACCGGTTCACGTACGGCCGGGCGCCGATCGCGGCGAGCTGCTGCTCCTCCTCGTCCTCGACCATCACACCCTCGATGATCGCGGTGTCGGCGGTCGCGGCGATGAGCACCGGCAGCGGGTCCATGAGCGGGTCGAGGGAGGCGCGCTGGACGGGGACCAGCGACTCCTCCACCGGCTCCGCCAGGATCACCGGCACCGTGGCGTGCCCGACCGCCCGGACCCACGCCTGCGGCGAGTCGAGGTCGATCTCGTCGACCGCCGGCTGGACCAGCTCGGCCGGCTCCAGCTCCTCGACGATGTCGACCAGGATCACGTCCTCGTGCCGCACGATCGGGCGACCGGCCTTGTGGCGGCCGCGGTACGCGTCGGAGCGGCTGTTGCGCCGCAGCGCGAGCTTCGTGACCGAGGCGATGGGCGCCTCCGCCGGCTCGGCCTCGGCCTCGCTCGAGCGGCCCTTCGGCACCGTGAGGACGAACAGGATGATCACGTCCAGCGTGACCATGAGCAGCGACCACGCCGGGTACGCCCGGAGCATGGCCAGCTGCGAGATCGCGTGCAGGGCCACCACGCTGACCGCGGCGGCCCGGGCGCTGGCCTTGCGGGCGCGCAGCGCGATGCCCGTGATGCCGAGCAACATACCGAGGGACACCGTCGCGGCCGCCCAGGTCGTGGCGCTGGTGAATGCCACATCATTCTTGTCGAACCCGATCCCCCCGCTGGCGAAACCCACCAGCAGCCCCTGCGAGACGTTCAAAGTGCCGACGAGAGCGAGCATCGTCGTCCCGAACGTGGTCCATTCCTTCACCACACCGCCGCCGCTGTCCATCCGCCCTACTCTCCCTACTGCCTCTGCCGTCTACCGAATCGGTTGCACCTGGGGAACAGCGGCGGGACATACATGTGGGCCGTGCCGGTCCCGATCGAAACCAGGACCGGCACGGCCTATCTCCCCCGTTGTTTCTCTGTTCCCCCCGGAACAGGCCCGGATGGCCGTTCCGGACGCGCCGCCCGCGCGTCCGGAACGTCCACGTCGTGCCTGGGAACATGATTCGAGGGAGCAGGGTGAACGTGGATCACCCTCGATGGGTGAGGTTCCGGGTCATCTGGCCACCGGCTCTGCGGCCAGCAGACAGGCGTCGTCGTCGGGGTTGCCGCGGCGGGCGCCGTCCAGCGCGCGGTCCATCCGCTCGTCCGGCGGCCAGGCGCGCATCGCGGCCCGCACGTCGTCGGCGAGTCCCTGCACGCCCTGGTCGATGGCCTGGTCGCGGCGTTCCACGACGCCGTCGGTGTACATGAACAGCAGCTCGCCGGGCTCGATGCGCATCGCGGCGTGCGGGTACGAGGCGCCGGGCTCGACGCCGAGCGCCATGCCGGGCGGCTGCCGCAGCGGCCCGACCCCGTCGGCGTTGGCCCGCAGGATCGGCAGGTGGCCGGCGCGGGCCCAGACGAGCATCCGGTCGGCGGGCCGGAACCGGCCGCACACCGCGGTCGCGAGCATCGTCGTGCGGCGCCGGCACAGCATCCGGTTCAGGGCGGACAGGATGGTGCCGGGCTCGTCGCCGGCGAGCGCGAGGGACGTCATCGACGCCCGCAGCTGCAGCATCGTGCCAGCGGCGTCGGGGCCGTGCCCCATCACGTCGCCGACGGCGAGCATCACGTCGCCGCCCGGGAGGGCGATGCCGAGGAACCAGTCGCCGCCGACGCCGGCGATCGTGTCGGCGACCGCGTACCGCACGCCGACCCGCACGCCGTTGACCGCTACATCCGTCGTCACCACGTCACACCCCTGAGCCTTCGTCGGTCGACGGCCGGAGCACCGGCAACCGCCCATATCGTGGCCCTCACGGCCGGGTGGGTGGCTCGCCCGGAAAGGGTGGTTGGCGACGACGGTCACACCACACGGGAGGGTGAGACCTCAGATCAGGCTGAGCTCGCGGGCACGGCGCACCGCGTCGCGGCGGCGGCTGACGCCGAGCTTGCGGTACACGTGCCGGACATGGGTCTTGACGGTGTTGGTCGACACGCTCAGCACGGCAGCGATCTCCGCGATCGACAGCATGCTGCGCAGGTACAGCAGTACCTGCGACTCCTTCTCGGTGAGCGGGTCGGCCATCGCGGCGCCGGTGGGTGCCGACCACGCCGCGAGCCCGTCGGCGGGTGTGCCGCCCGGCGGGGCGCTGCCTGGCATCATGCCGTTGAACGGGGCCGTGCCGTTGAGCGGGGCCGTGCCGTTGAGCGGGGCCGTGCCGTTGAACGGTGCCGGTGCCACCGCCGCGGGCACCCCGGCGGCCGGGCCCGGAGCCGGGACGCCGAGTGGCGCGGGGGACGTGGGCGCGGCGGCGACGGCCGGGTCGTGCGGGTCCTCGCGCTCCAGCTCCGGCGGCCGGGTGACGGTGAACCCGGACGGCGCCGCCAGCACCTCCGCGATCCAGGTGGCGTGTCCCTGGAACGGCCGGCGGATGCCCTCCGGGCCGGCCATCCACAGCGCCCGGTCGAGCTGCTCCGACGCGGCGCCGACGTCGCCGAGCTGCCGCAGCGCCTGCGCCAGCAGGACCGTCGCCGACACGGCGGTCACCAGCGAGCCCGGCCCGTTGTCGAGGATCCGGTCGGCCAGCTGGGCCGCGGCGGCCGGGCGGCCGTCGGCCAGGTGCAGGCGGGCCAGGGCGAGCAGCGGCTCGTCGGACCCGGGCCAGCACCGCACCACCTCGGCGATGACCGTATGCGCCTGGTCCATCCGCCCGTCGTGCAGGCACAGCTCGGCGTGCAGCGCCTGGGCGGTGACGTCCGCGTACCGCGGCATCGCGCCGACCCGGCTGTCCAGCAGCGGCTCGAGGGCATCCAGCGCGCCGGCGTGGTCGCCGCGGTCGAAGAGCAGCAGCGCAAGCGCGATCGCCCCGCTGACCCACCCGTTGGGGTCCGGCTCGGCGTTGGCGCTGATGCTCTCCTCGATGTGGAAGCGGGCCTCGTCGAGCTGGCCGCGCTCGCGGCAGACGGCGGCCAGCACCAGCCGGGCGTAGCTGATGTTGCGCGACTCGGCGATCCCCGCGTCGCGGCAGCTGTCCAGGACCCGCCGGGCGCAGGCGGCGGCCGCCGACAGCCGGCCGCGGCTCAGGTGCGCCAGCGCCTGCAGCCGGTTGGCGTGCACGGTCAGCAGGTTGAACCCGGACTTGCGGGCCAGGTCGGCACCGAGCTCCAGGGCGGCGTCGGCCTCGTCGAGCCGTCCGATCGCCACCTCGGCGCCGGCGCGGGTCAGGTGCGCGACGGCGCGCGCCGCGTCGGTGAAGTCCGCGTAGACGTGCTCGCCGGCCGCGTCCGCGGTGCGCTTCAGCAGCCGCGCCGCCGCCTCGCCGGACCGCTCCGGGTGCTCCGCGGCGGCCGCCTCGGCGAGCCGCATCGCCGCGAGGATCTCGGCCTGCACCGCCGCGGGCGCCTCGCCGAGGCCGCGCTCGCCGAGCCGGATGAACGCCGACATGCCGGCCAGGTCGCCGGTGTCGCGGCAGAACAGGGCGAGCGCGAAGGCGAGCATGGGCCGCTCGGCGATGTCCGGCGGCGGCTGCGTGCCGTCCCGCGCCGTCAGCGCCCGCGGTCCCGACCCGGCCAGCTCCGGCCAGTACTGCACGAACAGCCGCTCGGCGCTGATCCAGTCGCTGCCCGCGATCGCGTGCGTCAGGGCGTCGCTGGGCAGGCCGTTCGCCGCGTACCAGCCGGCCGCGGCCCGGTGCAGGGCCTGCTCCTCGGCGAACGGCAGCGTGCTGCGCAGCTCGGCGCGCAGCATCGCGCGCAGCAGCCGGCGGTAGCGGTACCAGGAGTGCGAGCCGCCGTAGAAGCTGGCCAGGGCGTTGCCGCGGCTCATCTGGGCCAGCAGCCGGGCGCCGCCGCGGCTGCCGGTCAGCGCCTCGACCAGGCCCGGGCACACCGTCTCCAGGATGGACGTGCGCAGCATGACCTCGCGGATCTCCGGGTCGAGGTGCTGCAGGATCTCGCGCCGGACGTACTCGGTGAGCCCGACCTCCTCGTTGAGCCCCGCCTCGCCGAGGACGATGTCGGTGACCATCCGCTCCGGCTCGTGCCGGCCTACCATGGCGGACAGGATGACCGCGACCGCGGCCGGCCAGCCCTCCGTCACGTGCCAGAGGGCGTAGCGGAAGTGCAGGGCCAGGCGCACCCCGTAGCCGTCGGCGAGGCCCGCGACCTCGTCCTGGGTGAGGGCCAGGTGGTCGGTGCGCAGCTCGTTGAGCTGGCCGCTGACCCGCCACCGGTACAGCGACAGCGGCGGCTCGGTCCGCGCCAGGATGAGGAAGCTGATCCTGTCGCCCAGGCGGGTGATGAGCCGCTCCAACCGGCGCAGCACCGTATGGTTGGTGACGTGGTGCAGGTCGTCGAGGACGACGACGGCGCGCTCGTAGTGGTGGGCGTTGCTCCACGCGTAGGTGGCCGGGTCGACGGCGATGCCGGCGGCGGTCAGGGCGTTGACCAGCTGCCGCCAGGCGGTGGCGCCGCAGTTGACCTCGAACCGCACGTATGCGGCCCGGCCGGGCGCGCGGCCGCCGTGGATCCACGACGCGACCAGGGCGGTCTTGCCCCAGCCGGTCGGTGCGCAGAGCAGCGTCACCGGGTGGGACGCGGCGGCGTCGAGCTGCTCCAGGAGCCGTTCCCGCGCGAGGTGTACCACCGGCAGCGCGGGCGTGTCGGACCGCCGCTCGACCACGGGTGCCTCGATCGGCCGGCTCGGCGCGGTCCAGGCACGGAACCGCTCAGCGGCGTCGTTGTGCGCCAATATGTCAAGAGTGCTGTCGCGTGGAACGCCGTGATGGCTCGTATGCACCGTCACTCCCGAAGACGCGGTTTCCGACGTGCCGGTCGGCCCTTCCCTGGCGGTGTAATGGTCGGACAACTGACGCCGACCACCATAGATCTCAGACCCGCCCGGAGGGGAGGGTTCGCATTCGCCTGCGTCGATTGCACAAGTACAAAGATTGACGAATTTCGCATGGTTGAGCGTTCTACAAGTAGATATCCATCGATTGATAGCATCATCCTGCCGTACGCCGTGTGCGCGGTGCGGAGTGGGACACGCGGATTTCGTCCGGTTTTGCTGTCCGTGTCAGTTGTTACTGCACGTCTTGTGGCTACACAGCGTGAACCCGGCTCCGGCGGGCTTCTGGAGGGTCCTGCGGACGTGTACGGAATAGCCCGTTTCGACCGTGGCGAAGGCGTCGGGCACGCCGATGGAGATCATCCTGCAGGGTTTCGCGGCGTGTCGACACGCGATCTACTCCCATTTGCAACGTCAACTACTCAGTCTGCTGACCGAGACGCCAGCAATGTTGCTGAAAATTACAACGGTGTCATCAGCAACACTCCTCTTAGGTGCCCTGTGGCTTACTCAAACGCGTGTCAATCTGCAAGTTGCAGTCCGCAGTAACCGGCATAGGGTGCATTCCAGGCGCCCACCGTGACCGGCGGGACCGCCGCAGCCGTTGCGCCACCACTCGGTTGTCGGTTTGGATGGTTCGTCCGTGAATGTTCCAGGACCGGAGGTCCGGTGTACGACCTCAACAGCCTCTCGCTGAGCGAGATCGTGCGCTGCGGGACCGAGGTGCGCGCTGCCGCCGGTGCGGAGGAGGACCTGCCCGGGGCGCTGCGGGCGGTCGCGACGCTGCTGCGCGACCGGGTCCGCGACGGGTGCGCCGAGCCCGGCTTCGCCTGGCTGTGTCTCGCTGCCGGCGCGGAGGTCGTCACGCTCGGCGACCTGCCCGCGCCCCTCCTGCCGCCCCTCGCCGCGCTGCCGCTGGGCGTGCACCTGCACGAGGCCGACGACTACCCGGTGCGGGTCGTGCTCGCCGTCGTGGTCCCCGGGCACCGCCTGCTCGCCGGCGTCACCGTCCGGCTGGACCGGGAGACCGCGCAGCTGTTCGAGCTGATCGGCCTCAGCCTGCGCATCGGCCTGCAGCCGCACCAGGGCGCCGGCCCGGCCGAACGCGAGGCGGCCCTGGGCGACCTGCTCACCGCCGTGGAGCGGGCCGCCGCCGAGCAGGCCGGCCGCCTGGAGCGGACCGTCGCCGAGCTCGGCGAGGCCGCCGGCCGGCTGCGCCGCAACCAGCACGAGCTGCGCGAGCGCGAGGCCCGGCTGCGGGAGGAGACCAGCCTCGTCGAGGCGCTGCACGCCGTCGGCACCGACCTGTCCTCGGAGCTCGACATCGGCCGGATCGTCCAGCGCGCCACCGACGTGGCGACCAGCCTCACCGGGGCGGCGTTCGGCTCGTTCTTCTCCGCCGTCACCGACTTCTCCGGCGCCACCGACTTCACCGGTGTCACCGGTGTCACCGGTGTCACCGGTGTCACCGGTGTCACCGGTGTCACCGGTGAGCTTGGCGGGTCCCACCTGCTCCACGCCCTCTCCGGGGTGCCGGGGGAGTCGTTCGCGAAGTTCCCGATGCCCCGCAACACGAAGCTGTTCGACCCGACGTTCCGCGGTATCGGGCACTTGCGCAGCGACGACATCACGAAGGACCCGCGCTACGGGCACAACGCGCCCTACGCCGGCATCCCCGACGGGCACCTGCCGGTCGTGAGCTACCTGGCCGTGCCCGTCGTCTCCGCCACCGGCGAGGTGCTCGGCGGCTTCTTCTTCGGCCACCCGCGACCGGCCCGATTCACCGCGCGGCACGAGCGGCTCGCGGCCGGTGTCGCCGCGCACGCCGCGGTGGCGCTCGACAACGCCCGCCGGTACCTGCGCCAGCGCAACGCCGCCGTCGAGCTGCAGCGCAGCCTCCTGCCGCGCATCCCGCGGGTGGAGGGCCTGGAGGTCGTGTCGCGGTACCTGCCCGCGGCGAAGGGCGTCGAGGTCGGCGGCGACTGGGTCGACCTGGTGCCGCTGTCGGCCGGCCGGGTCGCACTCGTCGTCGGCGACGTGATGGGCAAGGGCATCCGCGCCGCCGCCGTCATGGGGCAGCTGCGCACGGCGATCCGCTCGTACGCGTCGCTGGAGCTCTCCCCGGGGCGGCTCATGCGGCAGCTCAACACGCTGCTCGCCGCCGACCTCGACACGCAGACGGCGACCTGCCTCTATGCGGTCTACGACCTGGTCAACGGCACGCTGAGCTACACCAACGCGGGGCACCCGCCGGCCGTCGGGGTGCTCGCGGGGCAGCCGTCGCGGCTGCTGACCGGGCCGGTCGGGCCGCCGCTGGGCACCGTCGACTTCCCGTACACGGAGCAGTCCGTCGTCGTGCCGCCCGGCGAGGCGCTGCTGCTGTACACCGACGGCCTGGTCGAACGGCGCGACAGCAACATCGAGGACCGCCTGGACGCCCTGCAGCGGCGCATCGCCCTGCACCCGCGGCCGAGCCTCGATGCGCTCGACGACCTCGTGGCCGGCATGGTCGACCCGGCCCACCACGAGGACGACATCGCGGTGCTGTACGTGCGGCAGCCACCCGGCGAGGTGCCGCGCACCGCCGTGGCGGACCACCCGGCGTCGCCCGCGCAGAGCCGGGCCGCCCGCCGCTTCGCGCAGGAGACCCTGAGCGGCTGGGGCGTGCCCGGCGAGCGGGTCGAGACGGTGGTCGCGGTGGTCGCGGAACTGTTCGCCAACGCGACGACCCACGCCCGGACCCGCCGCGTCGAGCTGCGCCTGCACCTGCTGCCGGCGCACGTCGCGGTCGAGGTCTTCGACCAGGACGGCCGGCTGCCGTTCCTGATCGAGTCGGCGTTCGACGACGAGCACCACCGCGGCCTGCACATCGTGCGCGCCGTGTCGGACCGCTGGGGCACCCGCGCGGTGCCCGACGGCAAGATCGTCTGGGCGGAGATCCCGCTGCGTCCAGCGCCGTGACCCGCCGCCGCACCACCCGCGGCCCGGCTCCCGGCCGGACCGCGGGGGCGCGGTCTCAGCTCTGCAGCCGGGCCAGCTCCTCCTCGACGATCGACTCGTCGAGCTTGCGGAACACCGGCGTCGGCGCGGACAGGGCGGTGCCCGGGGTGATCGGCACCGGCTCCCACGTCGCGCCGGTCGCGTAGTCGCCGGTCAGGACCGGGTACGTCAGCCCGTTGTCCAGGTCCTCGACCTCGACGATCTGCGGCATCGGCGCGTGCACGCCGGTGCCGCCGAGCAGCTCGTGGATCTGCTGCGCCGCGTGCGGCAGGAACGGCGTGAGCAGCGTGTTGCAGTCGCGCACCGCCTGCAGGGCGACGTGCAGCACGGTGCCCATGCGGGCCTTGTCCTCCTTGAGCTTCCACGGCGACTGGTCCGAGAAGTACTTGTTGACCTCGCCGACGATGCGCATCGCCTCGGTGATCGCCGCCTTCTGCCGGTGCTTGGCCAGCAGGTCGCCGACGCTGGTGAACCCGGCGCGGACCGACTCCAGCAGCGCGGAGTCCTCCGCCGTCAGCTCGCCCGCGGCCGGGATCTCCCCGAAGTTCTTCGCCGCCATCGAGATCGAACGGTTGACCAGGTTGCCCCAGCCGGCGACCAGCTCGTCGTTGTTGCGCCGGCGGAACTCCGCCCAGGTGAAGTCGGTGTCCGTCGCCTCCGGCCCGGCCACGGCGATGAAGTAGCGCAGGGCGTCGGCGTCGTAGCGCTCCAGGAAGTCCCGCACGTAGATGACGACCCGGCGCGACGAGGAGAACTTCTTGCCCTCCATCGTCAGGTACTCCGAGGACACCACCTCGGTGGGCAGGTTGAGCGCGCCGAGCGAGCCCGGCTTCGGTGCCGAGTAGCCCAGCAGGATCGACGGCCAGATCACCGAGTGGAAGACGATGTTGTCCTTGCCCATGAAGTAGAACGCCTCGGCGTCCGGGTCCTGCCACCACTTGCGCCACGCCTGCGGGTCGCCGGAGCGGCGGGCCCACTCGATCGAGGCCGACAGGTACCCGATGACCGCGTCGAACCAGACGTAGATGCGCTTGTCGTCCCGGTCGCGCCAGCCGTCGAGCGGGATCGGCACGCCCCACTCCAGGTCGCGGGTGATCGCGCGCGGCTGCAGGTCGGCGATGAGGTTGCGGGAGAACTTCAGCACGTTGGGCCGCCAGCCCTCGCGCGTGTCGAGCCAGGCGTTGAGCTGGTCGGCGAACGCGGGCAGGTCCAGGAAGAAGTGCTCGGTCTCCACGAACTCCGGCGTCTCGCCGTTGATCTTCGACCGGGGGTTGATGAGCTGGTCCGGGTCGAGCTGGTTGCCGCAGTTGTCGCACTGGTCGCCGCGGGCGCTGTCGTACCCGCAGATCGGGCACGTGCCCTCGATGTACCGGTCGGGCAGCGTGCGCCCCGTCGACGGCGACCGCGCGCCGAGCGTGGTCTTGCTGACGATGTACCCGTTGTCGTGCAGGCCCTGGAACAGCTCCTGGACGACCTGGTAGTGGTTGCCGGTGGTGGTGCGGGTGAACAGGTCGTACGTCAGGCCCAGCCCGTGCAGGTCCTCGACGATGACGCGGTTGTACCGGTCGACGAGCTCGCGCGGGGTCACCCCCTCGGCGTCGGCCTGGACCTGGATCGGGGTGCCGTGCTCGTCGGTGCCGGAGACCATCAGCACGTCATGACCGGCCATCCGCATGTAGCGGCTGAACACGTCGGAAGGCACTCCGAAGCCGGACACGTGACCGATGTGGCGCGGCCCATTGGCGTAAGGCCAGGCGACCGCGGCGAGAACACGACTCATGACCTGCAAGCGTAGTGACCCGTCCGCTGATTCGGCGAAGGGGATACTTTCTCCCGACACGCTAGGTGGCATCCTGAATATCCAGTATTGCCCGTTGTCCAATGAACCGGTGAGCGAAGAACCAGCGTGGTGGCGTGGCCAGGCCGCCGGAATCCCGCCCAGGCCCGCCGACGCCTTCCCGTTGTGGCCGACCACGTCGACGACCACGGTGCGGGCGCCCGACACCGGCCTGGGCGGCGACCTGGTGCCCGCTCATCAGGGGCCGGCCGGGCTCGACCCGGAGCTCGCCGACCCCGACGCCCGTGACGCCGGCGCCACGGCGGCCCTGGAGCACCTGCGGCTCGCCACCGCACGCCTGGAGCAGACCGCGGCCCAGCTGTCCGATATGCAGCCGGCCGGGTCAGGGCCGGTCGGGGCGCGGCCGGTCGAGGCGCGGCTGTCGGCGGCCCGGCCCTCGGAGGCGCAGCTGTCGGCCGGGAGCGAGCTCTGGCCGCCGCCCGCGATGCGCGTCATGCGTCAGCCCCGCGACGCCGCCCGCACCTCGCCGCCGCCGAAACGCCCGCCGCGCAGGCCCCGTACCCTGCGCAACCCCGCCGCGGGCCTGCCCGCCATGCTGGTGATCGCCCTGCTCGCCGGCTTCTTCGCCTGGACCAGTGCCGAACCCTTCTGGCTCGACCTGGGCCAGGGCGAGCGCGGCCACGCCCAGGTCACCCGCTGCACGGGCGACGGCGTCCTGCGCCGCTGCTCCGCGACCTTCCAGTTCGAGTCGGGCGCCGCCGTCACCGGGGTCCCTGTCGTCGGCGCCGACGACGCGCCCGGCACCACCCTCGACGCCCGGATGCGCACCGGCGGCCGGATCGCGTACGCCGGCAACCCCTCCGGCCTGCGGGTCCGCTGGACGGTCGGGTTCGCCCTCATCCTGCTGTGCGGCGCCGCCCTGTGCTGGGCCACCGGCGCGGGCCGTCTCGGCCGCTTCCGCACCCGCCTGGCCGCGTACGCGCTGACCGCCGCCGCCCCCCTCGTCCTCGGCCTCGGCATCCTGGCCGCCACGTACTGAGCTGCTGGGTCACGGCTGCCGCCGCGCCCCGGCGGGGGGGTTCCCACCCCGCACCCCCATGCTCGCTGCGCTCGCACCGCCTGCGCCGTGCGCGGCGGCGTGCGCGCATGCGCGGCATCCCGGGGTCGCCGCGCGTCGTGGTGTCCCTCGGCCGGCGTCCCGCTGCGCGCCGGCCGGCGTCGGGCTCGAGCCGGCGTTCACATACACCGGCCGATGCGCGCGCGGATCGGCGCGGCGGCGGAGGCGGCCGGTCCGCTTGGAAGTTTCAGGCGTGGGCGGCGGCGTAGACCTCTCGTCTGGGCAGGCCGTAGCGGGTGGCCACCGCGGTGATCGCGTCCTTCTTCGAGGTGCCGGTGGCGACCAGGTCGGCGACGGAGGCGGACAGGGCGGCGTCGGTGGGGCGTTCCAGGGCGACCGCGGGCGCGCCGCCGACGACGAGGGTGATCTCGCCGCGGGCGGAGGCGGCGTCACCGGCCAGCTCGCCGAGGGTGCCGCGGCGGATCTCCTCGTAGGTCTTGGTCAGCTCGCGGCACAGTGCCGCCGGGCGGTCGGCGCCGAACACGGCGGCCAGGTCGCGCATCGTGTCCTCGATGCGGTGCGGGGACTCGAAGAAGACCAGGGTGCGCGGCTCGGCGGCGAGGGACGCGAAGTACGCCCGGCGCTCGCCCTGCTTGCGCGGCGGGAAGCCCTCGAAGCAGAACCGGTCGCAGGGCAGCCCCGACACGGCCAGGGCGGTGGTGACCGCGCTCGGACCGGGTGCGGCGCTCACCGGTACACCCAGCGCCACCGCCGCACGGACCAGCCTGAACCCGGGGTCGGACACGCTGGGCATGCCGCCGTCGGTGACCACCGCGACGGTCGCCCCGCCGGCCAGCAGCTCCGCGAGCTCCGGGGTGCGGCGCTCCTCGTTGCCCTCGAAGTAGCTCACGAGCCGCCCGCCGATGGTGACGCCGAGGGTCTGGGCGAGCCGACCCAGCCGGCGGGTGTCCTCGGCGGCGACGACATCGGCGGTGGCGAGGACCGAGCGCAGGCGGGGTGACGCGTCCTCGGGATTGCCCAACGGCGCTCCGAGCAGAATCAATGGCACATGTGCGATGGTGGCATCCCACCGCCTACGATCGCGCAATGACCTCGGTGCTGACCGACGCAAGCGAGACGCCGCCGCAGGCGGTCGAGCCGTCCACGGCCCGCCCGGTCGCCGACGCGGTGCGCCGCCGGCTCGCCCGGCCGGGTCGGGCGACGCCCGGGTTCTGGCTGGCGGCGGTGCTGGTCACGGGCATCGGGTTGCTGCTGCGGATGGTGAACCT